>OKRF01000225.1:0-2080 GCA_900290315.1 Candidatus Sulfopaludibacter sp. SbA3
CAGCCCCCGGAGGCGGAAACGAAAGAAATAGCTGTCCATCTATTTCGTGGACACTACACTAGCCGTTCAGGCCGATTCCGAACAGCTCATGCTAAAGCCATACCTGTATCGGACCGGCACATTCTATTTCACGGCGGCATACAAATTCGTTCGAAACCACATTGAGAAACTTGGAACGGCCCCGCCGCCGTAAGGGAGCTGGGAGTCTTCCAGACGCGGGTACCGAGCACTGCTACGGCCCGCCCTTCGCTACAACCAATCCGGAATCACGCGATCGTCTTGATCGGTCCATATTTGTGTTCCGCGAATCGCCATGAACCTCACCAGAAATTCCCGTTCTGTCAGGCAGTACTTTCGCAAAATCGGCCCCAATTCCCTCTTCTGTAGCTCGCCGAATGCCGGGCAATCGGTCGAATGCCGATCGCTGACGAGCTTAGGCCCATCGTCGCCACAGAAGAAGTTTCTATCGCCCTCGCGATTCCCATCGTAGCCATGCTCGATGATCCGATTGCGCGCAAGACGGATCTTTTCCACGATCCGTTCCTTAGATATCGCCTCAATCCCGGTCACGTCACGGCACAGGCGGAAAAAGCGTGACAGGATTTCTATCCCGTCGTCAATTCGGGCCTGAAGAACTTGCAACTGTCGTACCAGTTTCGTATGCGCCCGGAGGCCGCGATCATTCCTGAAAAGATGAAGTCGCGCTGCAATGATGTCCGTCAACTCTTCGGTCTCCCTTCGCCCTAGTCGGCTCCGGCAACGCCGCAGGTCCCAGGCTCTCAGCCAGGGGCAAGTGACGCGCCAGCGCCTCCCACCACAATAAATCCTTCGGGCAGCACTATGCGGCCGGCGGAATTCACTGTCAAAATAAGTTGTAGAAGCGACCTCTGCTGATCGGAAGAGTGTCGGGATCGGAGATTCCTAGCCTTCGCAGTAAATCCAGAGGCTGTAACACCTCGGTGCGGATGTCGATCTCTCTTTTCTTCTCGTTCTTCACACGGCCCACAAGTCTGGGCAGCTTTCTATCCAGGGTCAGGAGGGCATCCAAACCATGCCGCTCTGCCGTCCACGAATGAAACACATCCGGGTAGTTCTCCGAACTCCCGGACCTCTTGCAAGAGCAATTGAAACCATTCGAGGTTCCTCAAACTCTCAACTTCAAACTGGTTCAGACCTATTAGACTGGCGTGCTCGATTATCACATCGACGCATCTTTTATCAAGAGTGCAGAGCCATTCGAAGAACGCAATCTGGTTTGCCTGCCCGTCAAGTCCTAGATCACGATCTTTCTTGCCGCCCTTTGCGAAAAAGTCCACGAAGTTTGACGTGCGCCGAAACCGTGAGCGTTCGATGGCTGGCTCGCACTTGTGAAGCGCACATCCCTGCAGCGCGTTGAATTCTTGGACCAACGGCCTGCCCCTGAGATGCTCGACGTTTATTTCGCTGTACGTGTACGCCTCGATATTCTGTTCCCGGATCAGGCGTCCGATGGTGAACAGAGCCTCCTTTTGTTTTCGGTAGCCCTCGTCTTCGTCTGGCTGTTTCCTTTGCAGGCCAGAGATGCGAATCGCAGACCCATCGCTCCAGTGCACGGGGTATGCGGACGTTTCTTTGACCGCAGGTTCGGCAAATTCAGAGTGGATAACGACTCCGGTATCCATGAGCACTCGTAGTGGCATCTTCGGTGACCTTCGTCATTGCCTTTGGCTTTGGGCTTTCCTGTTGCCAGTGTAGCGCCCACCGTTCCCATTTCCCGTTGCCGGGGCCCCGGATTCGCCGATCCACTTGGCCGTAAAGTCGCCATGTCGTTCAATTGCCTTCGCCGAAGATGCCTCAAGGGTAAAAATGCCCGGACGAAAAAAGAAAAGCGCCCAACGTGGGGTTGACAGGCGCTGTTGCAAAATTTGCCGGTATTTAACGACATACCCGCTACCTATCGAAAAAAGCGAATTCAACTGCTAACCGAATTTGACTATGATCGTCTACAATTGCTGATGATCTAGGTATATGGCAAAGCCGACCGATCTCCTGCAGGGCACGCTCGATATGCTGATTCTGAAGACGATCTGGATCGAACCCA
>OKRF01000225.1:2090-8717 GCA_900290315.1 Candidatus Sulfopaludibacter sp. SbA3
GCTCGATATGCTGATTCTGAAGACGATCTGGATCGAACCCAGACATGGCTGGGCGATCGCCAAGAGGATCGAAGAGACTTCCCACGAGGAACTGCTCATCCAGCAAGGGTCGCTGTACCCGGCCCTACATCGTCTGGAGCAACAGGCTTGGATCACAGCCGAATGGCGCAAGACGGAAACGGGCCGAATGGCTAAGTTCTATTCCCTTACCAGGTCAGGGCGCCGCCAATTTGAAAAGGAACTGGAAAGTTGGACGCGTCTGTCCGCCGCGGTCAATCTGGTGGTTCAGGAGGGATGACATGCGAGCGTTCGACAAGCTCCACTTGCGCATCCGGTCGCTTTTCTGGCGGCGCAGAGTCGAGGCCGAACTGCAAGACGAGCTTCAATTCCATCTCGAAGAACTCATAAAGGAAAAGATCGCCGCCGGAATGCCGCCCGTGGAAGCCCGGCGGGAAGCGCTCCGCGCCATGGGCGGAATCACTCAATATCAGGAGGACTGTCGAGTCATGCGTGGAGTCAGCTTTTGGGAAGATCTCTTGCGAGACGCAAGGTATGCGCGCCGTTCATTCACCCGGGCTCCTGCCTTTTTCCTGTCGGCGATCCTGATTCTCGCTGTCGGCATCGGCGTCAACAGCGCCGTCTTTGGGGTGGTGCGTTCGGTTGTCCTGAATCCGCTACCGTACCCGGACGCAAACCGCCTGGTGCTGGTGTGGAAGGCCGTCGAAAAAGAACCTGACAAACACAGCGGCGTTGCGCCAGCCGATTTCCTCGACCTCCAGGAGCAGGCCCACAGCTTCAAATCGATCGCCGCGTTTACCCATACATTCTTCGATGCCGGCGGCGTCGATGAGCCGTATCGGGTTCTGGCGGACCGAGTCTCGGCGAACTTTTTCGCCACCTTAGGCGTCCGGCCGGAGTACGGGCGTGACTTCACGCCGGACGATGATCAGCCTGCGGCGGAGCATGTTGCGATCCTGAGTCACGGGCTTTGGCAGACCCGCTTCCACGGACGCCCGGACATTATTGGCGGCAACGTTTTTCTGAACAATGAGCGATACGCAATCGTTGGCGTCATGCCGTCCCATTTTGCGTTCTCTGAGAGCGGCAACCCGGCTGAGGCCCCGGAATTGTGGACAGCACTGCGCTTCACCGATGAACGTATGCAACGCGGGTCCGGCTATATGCGCATGCTCGGTCGGCTCAAAGGGAGCGTGACGCACGCGGCCGTTCGCGCCGAACTGGGAGGCGTGACGCGGCAGTTCGCCGCTGCGCAGCCGCGCACCTATGGCGACGAGTTCCTGACTGCGATTCCTTTGCTGGAGAGTGTGATTGGGGGCGCACGGCAGCTCCTGTTGGTGCTGTGGGGTGCGGTGATTTGCGTGCTCCTGATCATGTGCACGAACCTGGCAAACATGCTGCTGGTCCGGGCCACCGGAAGAGTGAAGGAACTGGCTGTGCGGACAAGCCTGGGCGCCAGCCATTGGCGGCTGACCAGGCAGTTACTCACGGAAAACCTTGCGCTGGGCCTCTTCGGTGGCGCGCTTGGCCTCGCCGTGGCGTTCACTCTGATCCGTTCTATTCCTTCCATGGGCTTCACTGATCTCCCTAGGCTGCGTGAAATCTCGATGGACGGATGGGTCGTCACCTTCAGCCTTGTGCTCGCGGCACTCACGGGTCTATTCTTCGGGGGGTTGCCGGCCTGGAAGATTTCGCGGATGGATCTGCAACAATCTATGCAAACAGCCAGCCGTGCCACGGGCGGCCGCCGGGCGAGTGCGCTGCGGGCGATCTTTGGCGCCGTACAAATCGCACTGGCGTTGATGCTGGTGACAGGGGCCGGACTATTCCTGCGTAGTTTCGCGATTCTGAAAAGGGCAGATCTTGGGTTCCAACCCGAGAATGTGGTCTCGTTTCAGTTGCCGTTACCACGAAACGTGCAGGGGGCCACGCGCGCGACGACCTTTTATCGGGAGGTTGCCGAACGAATCCGCCAATTGCCCCATGTTCGCAGCGTGGGCATGATCAACTACCTTCCGTTGCGTGGGAACGTCTTTGGGTGGCGCTTTCTGATTCGGGGGCAAGAGACTCCCAGCGGGGTCCCGATGCCATCCGCCGAGTATCGAGTTGTCAGCGGCGATTTATTTTCCGCGTTGAGAATCCCCATCAGACTGGGTCGCGGGTTCCATGAGGATGACTTGCCGGATTCCCTGCCGGCCGCCATCGTCAACGAGACCATGGCGCGACGCTACTGGCCCGGCGAGAATCCAATCGGGAAACAACTCCGGCTTGGTGGTCCGCCGCCGATGTTTCCCTGGTTGACCGTGGTCGGTGTGGCCGGCGATGTGCGCTACGGCGAAGTTGAGGCCGCCCCGGAACCGACGATCTACCAATGCCTCGCCCAAACCCGTGGACCTTCGCTGTCCGTGGTAGTTCGTAGCGACGCCAATCCGATGGGATCTCTGGGCCTCATTCGCAGCCAAATCCGCGAGGTGGATCGGACCGTATCTCTGCTGGACATCCGGGAAATGAACTATTTCGTCTCCATTGCCTTCGCGCAAAGGAGGCTGGTGCTGACCGTCCTTTCGACATTTGCGCTGATCGCGCTGTTCTTGGCCGCGTTCGGCATCTATAGCGTGGTTTCCTACTCGGTGGCACAGCGAACGCAGGAGATCGGCTTGCGCGTCGCGCTCGGCGCCCCCCAGGGTAGCATTTTGAAGTTGGTGCTGGTGCAGGGAATCTGGATTTCAATGGCAGGCATTCTTGCCGGAGCGGCCGGCAATCTGGCGCTCGGAAAGGCCATCTCGACCTTGCTCTACAACGTCGAGCCCACCGACCCGCTTACGATCGGCGCCGTTTCGATCCTGTTGTCGTTGGTAACAGTTATGGCCTGCTATGTTCCGGCGCGACGTGCTTTGCGGATCGACCCGATGATCGCCCTGAGATCCGAGTGACCCGATGCGCGTGGAGGTAGCGTCCCCTGCCGCGTGGAATGAAGAAACTCGTGCGGGGTCCAGTCCGAGCGATCGCAACGATTCCTCCTCCCTGACGGCGTAGGAGCGAGTAACGGGACACCCGCGGGCGGGCATTGCCACGAGTCGCCGGCTACACTGGCGTGTAAACCGACCCTACACACCCGCCGGCGCGGTTCGATTGGAATCAGCATGCACGTCGACCGCCGGCTTTGAATTCAAGGTCGAACCCGATTCGATGAATTGCCCTGTGCACGTTGCGGTCCTCGAGCCGGCGCAAGCGCCACTGAAGCCGACGCCGTCCCCGCGTTAAGGCGAGAAAAAACGCTTGCCAAATACTTACACCTGTCATAGACTGGCTTACGAGAGTAAGGATTCGCGATGGCCCTCCCAAGGCTGAGCAAGCTGGAACTGATCATTATGGAGGCCCTGTGGACCAAAGGGCCGTGTTCTATCCGGGAGATTCATGAGACCTTCCCGGCGCGGCGCCGGCCAACCTACAGCACGGTTCAGACAAGAAAAAAGCGTTGCGGCGGTTCAAGAAGATCAGCAACGCATTCATCTTTGAGGCTGCCGTTTCCAGGGAAGCGGCGGAACGTAAGCTGGTGGGCGATCTGCTGGGATTATTTGGCGGCAGAATACGGCCCATCATCGCTCATCTGATCGAATCCGGCTCGTTCACGCGGGAAGATATCCGGGAAGCGGAGAAGATCCTTCTCGACCACGAGAGTAAAGGCGAAGCAAGATGATCCCTGATTCTCTTTCTCCCATCGCGAATCACCTGTGGCAGTCTACGCTGTTCGCTGGCGCCGCCGGATTACTCACGCTGATTTTGCGTAAGAATCCGGCCAGGGTGCGCCACTGGATTTGGGTGGCTGCCTCTCTAAAGTTCCTGGTCCCATTCTCCTTGCTGGTAGTGTTGGGCAGTAACGTTGGCTGGCGCACTGCGCCGGTATCCACACCCTTCGTTTTCTCGAGGGTGGCGGCTCAAATGAGTGAGCCGTTCCCGGAGCCAGTGGCTTCGCCAGCGCCATTGCCCACCGCGCCCAAAACGAACCGGCTTCCGCTCATACTCTGGATGGCGTGGGCCGTCGGGTTTACCGGGATTGCGTGCGCCTGGTGGATTCGCCGGCGGCGCATTACCGCTGTGATTCGCGCCGGCTGTCCGATAGAACTTGACCTTCCCGTTCCGGCGATCTCTTCCGCGTCGTTCCTGGAGCCCGGCGTTTTCGGGATATTCCGGCCCGTCTTGCTATTGCCGGAAGGCATTTTCGATCATCTGACTCCGGAGCAGATGAAGAGCGTCCTGACCCATGAACTTTGCCACATCCGCCGGCGAGACAATCTCATCGGCGCGATTCAGATGTTTGTCGAGACGGCGCTTTGGTTCCATCCGTTGGTGTGGTGGATCGGGAACCGCATCTTCCAGGAACGCGAGCGAGCGTGTGACGAGGAAGTATTGCGCTTGGGAAATCAACCACGAGTATACGCGCAGGGCATCCTTAAGGTGTGCGAGTTGTATCTGGAATCTCCGGCAGAGTGCGTTGCCGGGATAGCTGGCGGAGCGTATCTCAGAACGAGAATCGACGCGATCCTGAAATATGAAGCCGTGGTGAAACTGAATCTCGCGAAGACATTTGCGCTGATCGCCGCCGCCATCGCCGCCATCGCCGCCCCGGTTGTCATAGGCGTCTGGAATGCGCCGCTCCTTCTGGCGCAGGCGCTCCCGATCCCCTCCGATTCCGCTGCGCGGCCAAAATTTGAAGTGGCGTCGATTAAGCCTGCTGGGTCAATGCCCGGGACCAGAAACATGAATCCGAGAGCGGGCATACCCGGGAGGTGCCTACAGAAGTTCGCGCTCGATCCGGGCCGCCTGGATATCAGGTGTTACTCGTTGGGAAAACTGATTTGGATATGGGCCTTCGGAATTCCTCCGTTTAGGGTCGTGGGGCCAGCCTGGATGGGAGACGCCGCATCCGATTGGAGCGATGGTCCGAAATTTGATATCTTCGCCAAACTTCCTGAAGGGGCATCGAGAGATCAGGTTCCAGCAATGCTCCGAGACTTACTTTCAACGCGCTTCAAACTCACTACGCATCGTGAGTACCGGGAGCAGCCCGTTTATGCCCTTGTGGCGGCCAAGGGCGGACTATCTGCACCGTCCGCGTCACAGAATGCCGATGCTCTGCAGGCCGCTGCGAATTCACAGACCAGTGAACCTGGTAACATGAACGGCGTTCAGTTCTATGTAACCAGGCTCCCCAATCCAGATGGTCGTGGATCACAAATCTGGATGATGAACTCTCCGCGGATGGGGACCGTGCGCAAATCAGAGACCGGTAGCCCGAACTACATCGAAAGGTATGAAGCTTCGAGCATCACCTTAGACGGACTAGCCGATCTGCTGACCATTGCGGGCATCGGCCCGGAGCCAGTGGTAAATGCCACCGGCGAGCAAGGGCGATACCAAATTACCCTGGATCTGTCCAAGGCTGAGCTTGAAGGTCTATTGAGTGTGCCGCACGATCAAGCGGATATTCAGTACGCTGACCTAAAGGCGGCGCGGGATGGGCTGAAGAAACTCGGACTGCAATTAGAACGGCGTAAGGCCCCGGTCGAGATGCTCGTAATCGACAACCTGGAAAAGACACCGAGTGAGAATTGATAGGGAACGGCTATCAATTTCGATTTCCGAGGCGAATCTGTTCTTCTTTGGCTTGATGCGCGGTGCGGCTGAGGGATGGCGATCAGCGTTCGAACATGGTGCTGATCGAAGGACAGATCCTGGACCGGCCAGCGCTGCTCCGGCGCTAGCGTGCTTGTGGGACGCGTTTTGTGTCGTCTGTCAATTAAGGGCGGACCGCCCCGCAAAACGGGATGAAAAGCCGGCCGGGTAGCGCCGGCGGTCTCGCCGCCGGTTGCACTCGGCGGCCGGCGACAAGATCGCCGGCGTTACCCGTTCGCTGCGCCGGATTTTCGACCCTGTCATCTTCCTCTGCCCGAAAAAGACAGAAGACACAAAACGATCGTCTGTCCCACTGGGCCGGAATGAGATAGGCTATTTGGGAACAGGGGCAAATATGTGGTCTCAGGATTTGAGGTTCGCGGCGCGATCTCTGCGCAAGAGTCCGGGCTTCGCCGCGGCGGCGATTGTCACGATGGCGCTAGGCGTTGGCGCCAATACTGCGATCTTCAGCGCCATTGACGAGGTGCTGCTGCGGCCACTGCCGGTGCCGCAGGCGAACCGTCTGGCGGCGGTCTACCGCTTCAATCAGAAAACCTCGAGGTATCTCTCCAGTTCGCTGCCGGGCTACGAGGAGCTGCGGCAGCGCGCGCGTTCCTTCGAAGCGCTCTCCGCTTACGTGCGACTACAGTTCAATCTCACCGTGGGCAGCCATGCCGAGCGGGTTCCGGTGGAAGCGGTGACTGGCAATTACTTCGACATGATGAAGCTGGCGCCGCTGGCCGGACGCTCGCTGCGCGATGACGATAGCGCCGCGGTCATGCTGGGCGAGAACCTGTGGCGCTCGCGCTTTCAAAGCGATCCGGCACTCATCGGCCGCACCATTACGCTGGAGGACCGGCCTTTCGTGGTGACGGGGATTGTGCCGCGCGCCTTCCACGGGCCAAATATGAACTGGGGCCAGCCGCCAGAGAT
>OKRF01000225.1:8727-27609 GCA_900290315.1 Candidatus Sulfopaludibacter sp. SbA3
TACTCATACCAACCTTCCGTGCCATAGACATTCTGCACCAGAAACCGGTGGAGTGGCTGCTACTTGTGGGGCGCCTGCGCCCCGGTTCCACTCTGGCGAACGCGCAGGCCGAATTGCGCACACTGGCGAGCGACCCCGATGTGACCCTGGCGGCGTTTCCGGCCAGCAACGCGAAATTCTGGCCGGCCTATCGCAGTTCCATCGGCAACTGGCTGGCCATCTTCGCGGGCGCTGCCGGACTGGTGCTGTTGCTGGCCTGCGCCAACCTCTCGAATCTGTTGCTGGAGCGGGCCCTGGGGCGCCGCCGTGAGATCGCAGTCCGGTTGGCGCTCGGCGCGGGCCGTGGACGCATTGTGCGCCAGTTGCTCACGGAGAATCTGCTGCTGGCTGCGCCGGGTTTTCTGGCGGCGGTGGTGGTTGCCCGCGGACTGCAAGGGCTGCTGCTGGGCTTCCCCAACGCCTTCGGGATTCACCTCGCCATGGAACTGACGGTGGAAAGCCGCGTGATGCTTTTCTGCTTCGCCTTGTCCCTGGTGGCCGCGGCGCTGTTCGGCATGGCGCCGTCCCTGCAAGCCACACGGCAGGATGTGCTGCCGGCGCTAAAAGAATCCGGCAATACCACCGCGGCTTCCGGGCAAGCGTGGCTGCGCCAGGGACTGGTAGTCGCGCAAGTGGCGTTCAGCATGATCCTGCTGGTGGGCGGCGGTTTGTTCGGGCGAAGCCTGCTGCGCGCCTACAGGGTCGACTTGGGCTTTCGCAGCGACCACCTGCTGGCGATGAGTTTCAGTCTGCCCATGCAATATCAGGGCGATCGGGCGCAGCCGTTTTACGACGGTATGCTGCGGCACTTGGCCGGGACGCCGGGAGTGGAATCGGTAACGCTCACCATGGAAACTCCGTTGAGCCCCGTGCATTCCACCGCGCAGGTGGGGACGCTCCAGGTGAATTACAACATGGTGGGGCCGGAGTACCTCCGCACGTTGGGAATCCCCCTTCTGGCCGGCCGTGATTTCAGCGTGCGCGATGGCAGGGGCGCGGCCAAGGTCGCCGTGGTCAACCAGGCGTTGGCGCGGCTGCTCTGGAACGGCGCGAGCCCTCTGGGCCGGGTGCTGGAGTTTCAGGACCGGCCGGGGCGCGTGACACGCGTGGAAGTGGTCGGGTTGGCGCGCGATGGGCGGTACGAATCGATCTGGGATGGGGGGGAGCCATACCTGTACCTGCCGGCGGCGGAGTGGCAGCGGCCGGTGGCGAACCTTCTGGTCCGCACCGCCGCTCCGCCCCAGGGTTTGATGTCCCCGGTGCGCAAGCAGTGGGAGTCGGCAGCGCCCCAGGTGCCGTTGTATGGCATGCAGACGGGGGAGGAGTTGCTGGCGTCGTCTGTGGCGCCGCAGAGGCTCGCGGCCGGGCTCCTGGGAGCTTTCGGAGTGCTGGCGATTTTTCTGGCGACTGTGGGGCTATACAGCGTGATGGCATTTTCCGTGGTGCAGAGGACTCGGGAAATCGGCATCCGCCTGGCCATCGGTGCGCGCCCGGCGGCCGTGCTGCGCGAGGTGCTCTGGAAGGCGATGGCGATGGCGGGAGTGGGTGTGGCGCTGGGAGGGGCGGCCTCGCTGGCGGTGATGCGGCTGCTCGCCTCGCAGATCCACGACGTTTCACCCTACGATGGACTGACCTTCGCGGTGGTGGCGCTGTTGCTGGCCGCGGTCTCGGCGGCAGCCGCGCTGGCGCCGGCGCTCAGGGCCTCGCAGGTCGACCCGCTGCGGGCATTGAAATACGAATGAGCAGCAGTGCCGAAGACAGCCAGTGCCGCTTACCTGGTGATGCAGATCTGGAAAGCAGCAGCTACTCAAGAGATCTTATGACCGGCTTCTGCTTGAGGAAAGCAGTTGGCCATCGGCATAGGGGTGCTGGCCGGTAGTCCGCTCGATTACCGAGAGCGCCCACAGTGCGCATGCGCTAGTCGAAGACGTGAAGGCGGGCAGCGAGGAACAGGCAAGGGGAATCGAGAGCGTGGCCAAAGCCGTGGCGCGCATGGAGCAGATGACGCAGCAGACGGCCGCCGGCGCCAAGGAAAGCCAGTCGGCGAGCGAGGCGCTGAGCGCGCAATCGAAGGGACTGTGGGCCGCCGTTGACCAACTGGAAATGATGGTTGGCGCGGATCGATAGCAGCTTCGTGGCGATTCAGACGCCCGTGATCGCTGCTGGCGTCGTGGCGCCGCAGAGGGTCGCGGCCGGGCTCCTGGGAGCTTTCGGAGTGCTGGCGATTTTTCTGGCGGCCGTGTTGCGCGAGGTACTGAGAATGCGATGGCGGGCGTGGTGTGCCGCTGGAGAGGGGAGGCCTCTCTGGCGGTGATGGCACTGTTGCTGGCCGCGGTGTGGGCGGCAGCAGCGCGGGCCCCGGTGCTACGGGCCAAACGGCTACCGGCTGAAAGCCGCCTGCCCCACCAAGACAGATCCGTTAGAGTGCGAATCATGATTCCCTTCGCCTTACCAACCATGCCATCAAAATGGAGGTGCCGCGGCTTGTCGCCTCTGATTCTGGGCCAGATGCTGCTCGGGTCAGGCAGTTCGATGGCGGCGCTACAAGACAGGCGCGCGGCACATCCCGGGAACCCCTCCACGATCGAGGACTTCCAGGCTGGCGATGTGAACCGGAAGCCTCGTCAAAGGGCCACCGATCTTCCCGGCAGAGTGAAGGCATTCCATCTGAAGAATGTCGAAGTCGTCAACAGAGCTTGACGATCCGAAACTCCCGGCAGACCGTTTGGACGCGGTGGTGGTCGTGGATTCGTATCATTTCGCGAACTACCCAGGCACGCTTGAGAGGATTTCCATGCACTCAAACCGGGCGGCAGGTTGGTGATCGCAGACCGACATGTGGCTGAAGGTGGCCGTCCGCCCGAAGTAAGCCCCGCACCGGCAGTACTCACCCCCCACGTCATTTCACGCGTTTAAGGTGCGTTTCGGAATACACTGCGGACTTCTTCCCTGGAGCCGCGAGAGAGAACGTCTCCACAAACTCGCCGGGAGACAGAATACGGTAGGGCCACAACACCGAACGCGAACGTTGACATTCTCGCCAACAGGCGCTACGTTATCGCTATAGTTTGGAAGTTTAGGAGGTTCTTATCCCACTGCTTCGATCTTTCATGCCGAAAACGGCCGGCGGGGTTTGCCGCGTGCTGCTTTTCGCACTGGCCGCAACTTTTGGCGGTTCCCGTTGCTTTGCTCAGGATAGCGGCGGATCATTGACCGGCGCCGTCACCGATCCCAGCGGCGCTGCCATCGCCGACGCTACCGTAACGGCGACCAATGCCGCTACGGGAGTGAAAACCCCCACGATTACCAACAGCCGTGGAAACTACCTGCTCATGTACCTGATACCGGGAACGTATTCTCTCACGGTGGAACACGCGGGGTTCGATAAGGCGATCCGGGATGGCGTTGTGCTTCACGTGGGCGATGAATGGAAGGTCGACATCGCGCTGAAATTGGGCAACGTCAGCGAATCGGTGACCGTGGTGGCTTCCACCCCCGTACTCCAGCCGGAAAACGCCGAGATGGGCCAGACAGTGACTGGCGAGCAGATCGCCGCGCTCCCGATAGGGGACGGCAATCCCTTCATCCTGGCTCGCCTGACGGAAGGGAGTGTCTTTCTGGGCGATCCCAAGATGACGCGGCCCTTCGACAACGCCGACGTCGGCAACATTCGGGTGAACGGCTCCGATGGAAGCAATGAGTTCTCGCTGAACGGCATGACCAACATGGGCAAGAGCGTCAGCGGCGGCAACCAGGTGGCGTACATCCCATCGTCCGACGCCATTCAGGAATTCAAGATGACCACCTCCACGTTCAGCGCCATCACCGGGCGGACTGCCGGGGCCAACATCAACGTCAGCACCAAGAGCGGGTCAAACACTCTGCACGGGACGCTGTATGAGTTCTTTCGCAACGACAAGCTGGCTGCCAACGATTTCTTTCTGAACATGGGGGGCAAACCTCGCGCCGTGGTTCGCTACAACCGGTTCGGAGGCACGGTGGGCGGCCCCGTAGTTCTGCCAAAGATCTTCGATGGGCGGAACAGGCTGTTTTTCTTCTTCGCCTATGAGAATCTACCGGATGTCTTCCCGGAACCGGGCACCTTCACCGTCCCCACGGCAGCGGAGCGGTCGGGCAATTTTTCGGGTCTGCCGGCCGCTAACATCATCTACGATCCGATGAGCGCGGTGACCACCACGCCGGGACACGTTGCCCGCACGCCATTTCCGAACAATACCATCCCCTCCAATCGCTTCAACCCAATCGGTATGAATCTGATGCAGCTTTATCCGCTGCCCGACGTCCCAGGCAACGTGGATGGCACCAGCAACTACGTCAGCGAGCAATCCCGCCGTGACAAATTCCATTCCTNNGCAACTACGTCAGCGAGCAATCCCGCCGTGACAAATTCCATTCCTATCTGGAGCGCACCGACTTCAACTTGGGCAACAGCCAGAGGTTCAGCTTCAACTACTACAGCAACTGGCGCGAAGAGAAGCGTTTCGATTGGGGCGGAGTCGTCAATGGCCAGGTCACCAGCGGGCAGGATCTGTTTAATATCAACCAGGGCGGCAGCCTGGAAGATGTGGTCACCCTCACTCCCTCTTCCCTGCTCGATCTTCGCTTTGGCGCCACGCGGATGGACGCTCCGGTAGCGCCGGCGGGCATGGGCAGCGATCCAGCGGCGCTGGGGTTTCCATCCGCGGCGACCGATCTCTTCCGCGGGCCAAAATACGAAGTGCCGTTCGACCTTACCGGTTTCACCCGCCTGCAGCACAATACCAACACCAACTTGAACCGGAGCATGCTCAGCAACAACCTTTCCTTCCAGCCGAGGTTCACGAAGATTATGCAAAGCCACACGATCAATGCAGGCTGGGACTTCCGGGTCTACCGCGAAAACTGGCAATCGTGGGGCAATGCGGAGGGTAACTACGCTTTCAATACCACCTATACCAAGGCGACTGATAGCGCATCGAGTTACCAGGGTCAAGGCCTGGCGGCCCTCATGCTTGGGCAGCCTACCGGCGGCCAAATCGATCGCGATGGCACTCGGGCCAACCAGGCTCTGTTCCATGGCTTGTATGTACAAGACGACTGGAAGGCAACCAGCCGGCTCACTTTGAATCTCGGCCTGCGATGGGAGTACGAGGGCCCCACCACCGAACGCTACAATCAGAACACCCGTGCTTACGATCTCACCAGCGCCAGTCCGGTGCAGGCGGCCGCGGTGCAGGCCTTTGTGTCCGCTTTTCCAACGGGCTTGGCGCTTCCCAACGGATCCACGCTGACAGCCGGCAACTTCAAAGTGCTGGGTGGCTATCTTTTCGCCGACGCCAATCACCGCAGTTTCTGGAACGGCAACTTCACCGACTTCATGCCGCGGATCGGATTTGCCTATCAACTGGATGCCAAGACCGTGATCCGCGGCGGCTGGGCCCTCTATACCGTGCCGAAAGGACTGGCGGGAGTGAATGAGGCAGGGTATTCGCAGAGCACGTCGCTGACCCCCTCCGGCGACAACGGGCTCACCTTCCAGGCGAACCTCGAGAATCCGTTCCCGTCCGGCGTGGTGGATCCAACCGGTGCGAAGCTAGGCATGCTGACCGGAATCGGGACGAGCGTCACTTACTATCCGCTCGACGTGAGGATCGCGCATTCGCAGCGTTGGAGCGTGGGGATTCAGCGCCAGGTGTCCAGCGGGTGGTTCGTCGAAGCGACTTACACAGGGAATCACGGCTATGACTTAACCCAGAACAGTAACTACCTGGACGCGATTCCGGCGCAATTCCTTTCCACCAGCCTGTTGCGCGACACCGCGACGATTTCGGCGCTGGGCGCCACGGTGACGAATCCGTTTTACGGAATCACACCGGGAACCAGCTACAACACTACGAAAACGATCGCGATCTCGCAGATCTTGCGGCCGTTCCCGCAGTTCACCGGAATTGCCTCGCCGGTTCCCACCGGCGCCAGCCTCTATGAGTCGGGAGCGATCCGGGTCGAACGCCGCTTTACGAACTTCACGCTCCTGGCCAACTATGGACGGAGCAAACTCATCGAACGCTCCACGTTCCTCAACGATTTCGAGACCACGCCGCAAAAGGCCATCTCGACCTCCGATGTCCCGGACCGGCTGTCCGTGGCCTTTGTAGCGCCCTTGCCTTTCGGCAGAGGGCACCAGTGGGGCCGGAACTGGTCCGGGCCCCTGAATGCCGCGCTGGGCGGGTGGCAGGTTCAGGGCATCGTGCAGGCCCAAAGCGGCCGGCCCATCGCCATGGGCAACCTGACGTACTTCGGCGACCCGAGCAAACTGCGGACCGACATCAACAGCAGCACCATCAACCAGGCGTTCCCTACCAGCGGATTTTACACTTTGGCATTGGCCAGCAATATCCGGACGTTCCCCACCACCCTGGCGGATTTTCGCGGCCAGGCGGTGAACAATTCGGATCTTTCGATTCTGAAGGTGCTTACTCTCGGGAAGGAGGGGAGATTCGGTTTGCAGATTCGCGGCGAGTTCCTCAACGCTTTCAATCACCCGTTCTTCAGCAATCCGAGTGTGGATCCGACGAATGCCGCCTTCGGCACCATCACGTCCCAGTACAATCTCCCGCGGGAAGTGCAGGTGGGGATGAGACTCACTTTCTAGCTCGGGCCGGCGAGGCCCGCGAACCCGCCGGCCCCAACTATCTTGCCGGGTCCGGCGTTGCGGTATAGCCCGAGCGGTAGCGCAGTTGCAGTCCGGGACGGGCCACGCGGACTTGGATCTGATGGAAATCGCCGTTCCACTGCCCGTGATCGGGGTAAAAGCTCAGGGAATAGACGCCGGAGCGGCTGGCCGTGGCGCTCAGTACGGCGCCGAAGTGATTCACGTCGTAGAACGCGCGTCCGCCCGTAGCGTCCGCCAGATACTCCATCACCACCCGATCCGCTTCCGGCGGCATCGCATCCGGAATGGATCTTGAAGGTGGAGGGTGCAAACCCGAGGGATCGAGCGGGTATACAGCGACATCGGCGGCATTCAGTTCGTCGAGCGCACTGGCGAATTCCCTGGAATAGGCGTGGACCGTGCGATTCGGCATCGGGAGCGGGAAGAAGTTCGAGACCCACAGCAAGTTCTTGCGGCCCGGCAATCGGCCCAGATGCCGGGCAATCCCTCGCAGCGCTTCTACCGCCGTCTGGATGTGATCTTCCAGACGCAGCGGATCCCCTGTCGGGTCGCGGAAGCCAGGCGCCCCAGGCGCCGGTTGGTATGGTTCCAGCGCGAGAGCCAGCAGGGCACGGTCCGCCGTGAAATCGTGTAACACCGAGAACCCGCCGTCGTTCCCGAGGGCGCAGAGGGCGAGCCTGTCCTCGGGCCGCGCCAGACTCAACCAGGCCTTCACTTCGCGCTTGACGTCTATTTGGCTCGCATAGGAAGCGTTGGAGAAATCCAGCAGCAGCACCGTGAGCGGCCCGGATGGCGACTGACTCGCATGGCCAAACTCGGCTGCCCACGGACTATCGCGGCCGCCACTTTGCCCTCGGGAGCGCCATCCATGGAAAAGGAGGCGATAACCTAAGTGCGACCTGCATCGAGAACGGTGAAATCCTCAGGTTGCAAGTCGACAACCGGGACGCCGTTGCGGTCCGTGATGGCCACGTGGACCTCCACTATTCTGGAAGTGACATGGATGGTGGCAGACTGCCAGGCGAGCAAAAGTACTACGGCGCTCATACGCCCCCTCCGGGCCGGTTATCCTGAACTCAGAATACTTGAAAATGCCAGGGATGTGAACATAAAAGTGAGGTCAGGCAACCCGAGCCTCCTCCCAGTAGTCTTCGAAGCGGCCGTTGAGGCGGCAGCAGCGTAAGGCGATGATGGCGTTGGCGCCACGAACAGTCCAGAACATTCCGGAGCGTTTCAGACGCGCTCCGATGACGGCTTTGCAACCGGCTTCAATCACTCCGGAACCGGCGAAGAGCCCCATGGCGCGCAATTGCGGATAGTTCATCCGGCTGGCGTTGGTGGCAACGTACTCCGCCTCTTTCAGAATCTCCACCGTCATTCCGGGGTGTGCGTCAGTCTGCTCGGCGGCAATCCCTCTCAGGCGCGCCACCAGTTGTTCGATTTCGCCAGCGTCCAACAGTCCTTTCATCGGGACTATCCAGCTTTTCTTCGCCGCCGAATCATTGGGGTGAAGCAGCGCGGCGATCCCCCACAAGTGTTCCCGAGCATGATAGAGATCGACGATTTGAATGGCGCCGGGGAAGTGACGGTCGGCCAGATTCCAAGATCCACACGGCTCCGTCGCCGAGGACCACTCTGAGCTTGGCCCACTCCCATCCTCGGCGCCAGGCTTCGCTATACATGCGGTACCGGAACTCTTCGGCGGGTTCGATGGCGCCCACATAGGTGGTGGATTCCGCGTCGCGAATCGCACACCCTTCGTGGTCGACGAATTTCTGAGTGAACACGCAGCCGAGTTTACACTCGCGCGGGCATCCAGCCGGGAATGCCCGGGAGGCTCTCGCACAGGCCTTCTTGAAGCGATCCGTGAAAATGCTCGAGCGCGTGAGTTCCTCCGCATCGTCGGAGGCTCTGAAGACTGCTTTGTACTCTCTAACAGATGTTGGCGGCGTCGCAACTTTGCTGTCCGATCTTGCTCCGCTGGATGTCGATCTTTCCTCAGTGGATCCGTTCGTGGAAGCAATGGCGCTGGGAGCAGCCATGAAGCAGGAGTTGTTGACCAGCGCCGGTGGAGGCCTCACGTCCGGTCAGGTATCGAGGGCTCTTGGCATCACGCGGCAAGCGGTCGATAAACGCCGCATGCGGCACGCTCGCTAGCGGTGCCGAACGGATCCGGCGAGTACCTGTATCCAGCTTGCCAGTTCATCTCGGCCGGCGTGATTCCGGGCTTGGATGAAGTGCTTAGGGCATTTCAGATTCGGAGTCCCTGGACGCAACTCTCAGCGTTGCTCGGACCTGCACCGGCGTTAGGGGGCAGAACGATCCTCGAAGCGATGAAATCTGGCGCCATCGAGCGAGCAATCGCCATCGCCGCCTCGTTTGGAGAACAGGCAGCATAAGGCGCATGACGGCGCGACCTACCCTGCCGAGGCGCCTTCCACCAAGCCGTGTCCGAGCCGGAACCCGCTGGATGCGAATTCACGCGCGAGCCAGCAATGCGCTTTGTTTCGGCCCTGCACGCGGCCAACCGCCGATCCATCGCTTCGACGACACGGCCGGGCGATTCCGAGTCTGCTACTTCGGAACCACCCTTGAGGTGTGCTTTGCCGAGACGTTCCTCTGCAATCCTCCCGTAAGAATACTGGCACTTGATGATCTCGCCGCGCGGTCCGTCGCGACCGTGGAGGTGCGCCGCGATCTACGACTCGTGCCGGTTCACGGTTCGAGCCTCGTACGATTGGGAGTGACAGCCGAACTGGCAACTGGAAGCGGCTATGCGCTCTCGCAGCTCTGGTCGCGGGTCCTTTGGGAGCATAGTGACCAGCCTGACGGGATACTCTATCGATCCCGCCACGATGATTCGGCGCTCTGCGTGGCTCTATTCGACCGGGCAAAAGATGCTTTGGCAATCGTTCGGGATTGTTCTTTGGCACGAGATCCCAAACAGTTAGCGAGGCTTTTGTGGAGATATGGTCTGGCGCTGACGAACTAACAGAAATTCCGGGAAACTTTGACCTCACTCGGCCTACGGACGGACGCGAAACGTTGAGTATAAAATCATATCGCTTCGTTCCAGGAGTTTGTGTAAGTCTGTGTTCGTCACGCTTCCGAGATTCCGGCTTATGAGGGAGCCGGCGTTCCTGCGTCTCCGCGCGTTGTCGTACACCTCGCAGCCAGCAACGGGCGTCGGTTTCGCTTTAGCGGATCTCAATTGGTTTACGACCTTCCCAAACCACCTGCGCTCAAGTCCCTCAAACAGTGCGTCCCGGTTCTGTCGATCCACGGCTGCGCGAATTCGATCCCCGGATCTTGCCGCCCGTGTCCGAGACGTCGGGTGAGTTCTCCAGGACGTGGATCGCTCCCACGAGGCGAAGCTGCTGATCGTCGGCCAAGTCCGAAAATACCGCGAACGCGGCCTCCAGGGCGTCGTTCTTGGAGGTCTGGGCAACCTCCCCGAGCATGTGGAGGGACTCAATCATCGGAGACATCAGTTTGGCGCGTCCGATCTACTCCCGCCGCAATGCCTCCACCGGCGCCAGCGAAGCAGCATAGATCGCCGGACCCAAACACGAGGCCGCCGCCACCGCCAACAGAAATCCGCATACCGCCACAAAAGTCAGCGGCTCGATTGCGCGCACCCCGAAGAGCAGCGTGGTCAAAAAGCGAGTCAGGACGCACGCCCCAATCGTGCCGGCAAGCACGCCCGCCCCCGCAACAGCCAGTCCATCGCGGAGCACCATGCGTACGATGGATCCGCCCCCCGCGCCCAGGGCCATGCGAATGCCGATCTCCCTGGTCCGCTTGCCCACGGCGTAGCGCAACACGCTATACACACCCAGCGCGGCCAGCACCAGCGCCACGCCGGCGAGCGCCACCAGCAGCATCATCGAGTAGCGCACGCGCCACGTGGAATCCAGCACCATCGTATCCAGGGTGCGAATCTCGTACGGCGCCATAGATGGACTGATTTTGTGTAGAGACCGCATCACCGCGCTCACGGTGGCGTCCAGGTCCATGCGGCTCTTGACGATCAAGTGGAAAAAAGTCCAGGGCGATTGATTCATGGAAAAGTACACCATCGGCTTGGGCTCTTCATCCATGCCGCCGGCTGGCTCTCCGGCAGTCACCCCGATGATGGTGAACCAGGGGCTGTTGCCGGCATAGCGCACGCGGCTTCCCACCGGATCGACGCCTCGAAAATACCGCTTCGCGAACTGCTCGTTGACCAGCACCACGCCCTGGCTGCCGGCCCGGTCGAAGGCGTTGAAGTACCTGCCCGCCCGCAGCGGCACGCTCATGGTCTCGTGGTACGAGTTGCTCACATAGCGGTCGATCGCCTGCGGCAGATTGTCGCGCGAGGCCTGATACCCCTCCACCTCCAGCGCGGCCAGATAGTAGAAACCAGCCAGAGGCAGATGACTGACGGCGGCAACCGACTCGATCCCCGGTGTCTCCGCCGCGGCCGACATCGCGCGTTGCCACAAGGGCCCGGTGACGCGCTGCCAATCGGCGTTGCTCCGAATCTGGTATTCGAAGGTCGGCAGGCTGATGTACATGGATTTGAGCCCGGCGGATTGGAAGCCCGGTCCCTGCCGGTACAGGTGCGCGAAACTCTGCGCGAGCAGCGCCGCGCCAATCGCCAGAATCACCGACAGCGCGAGGCCACCCGCCACCAGGAGATTCTGGAGCCGGCGCGCGCCCAGGGTGCCCACAGAGCGGCCGGCATCGCGAAAGGCATCGATCAAACTGGGGCGCGACGCTTTCCACGCGGGCGCCAGACCGATCAGAACCGCGGCCAGCGGCACCACCACGGCGGCAAAGATCGCCACGCGGCCATCAATCTGGAACCGCTCCAGTTGAATCAGCGATCGCGCGAAGCTGTATTGCTGGGGCAGCGTGCCGCGCAGATAGCGCACCGCCAGATGCGCCAGGCCGTACCCCATCAGCCCGCTGCCAGCGGCCAGCTTTCTGTGAACAGTTGCCGCAGCACCCGCGCGCGCCCCGCCCCCAACGCCATGCGCAGGGCCAATTCCTGCGACCGCGCGATGCCCTGCGCCAGCAGCAGATTGGCGACGTTCGCGCACGCAATCAACAGCACCATTCCCACGGAGGCGAGCAGCACCCAGAGGGCCGGCCGGACAGGTCCGGTGGTATCCAGGGGAACGGGAACCAGGTTCACGGTCCAGCCGCGATTCGACTCGGGATGTTCGCGGGCAGCCTGCGCAGCCAGCGTGTCCGCGCGAGCCTGTGCCTGGCTGAGCGAGATGCCCGGCTTGAGGCGCGCGATGAGCCGGAACATCCGGCTGCGGTTCTGAATGCCGGCGGGGTTCAGAGTGGTGGGGACGTAAAGATCGGTTTGGCGATTGAAGAACTGAAACTCCGGCCCCATCACGCCCACCACGCGATACGGCTCGTTCTGCACCAGGACCTTCTGGCCAATCACGTTACGGTCACCTCCGAAACGCCGCATCCAAAAGGAGTGGCGCAGCAGAAGCACGTTGTGCTCGCCGCCCTTCTTCTCTTCGTCGGGGGTGAAGGGCCGGCCCAGCATCGGTTGTACGCCCAACAGCCCCAGGAAACCCGGCGTCACCGCGTAGCCGTGCGTGAGTACCGCCTCGCCGGGCCCGGTGATGGCCGTCATGTTCGGCATGAAACCGACGACACTTTCAAATAGGCCCGAACGTTCCCAATCGATCATCTCGGGTGCGGAAAACTTCTCCTGATCCCAGCCCAGTTGCTGATTCACCGCCCACACCATCACCAGGCGATCGGGCTCACGATACGGCAACGGCCGCAGCATCACGGCGTTCACGATTGTGAAAATGGCGATGGCGAGTCCCGAGCCCAGGGCCAGGGCAGTCAGAGCGGCGGTAGTGGAACTCCAGTCGCGCCGGAAGGCCCGCACGGCGAAGCGCATATCCTGCAGCCACGATTCCAACCAGTGCCAGCCCCACGCACCGCGGCTCTGCTCCATCAGCAGGCCCACGTTGCCGAACTCGCGGCGCGCCGCATTGCGCGCTTCCACTGTGTCCGCGCCGGACTTCCGGCCCTCCTGTTCGAGCTGGTCGAGGTGGAAACGCACTTCTTCTGCAAGCTCGCGGTCGAGCTCCGTCCGCCGCCAGCCGTACCGGAGTTTCCATACAAAACGGGACCACCTGCGCATCGCCATTCACCTCATACCGGTTGCAGCAATCGCTGGATGGCGCGCACCATGCGGTCGAATTCCGCACTCTCGCGCTCCAGATGTTTTCTGCCGGCCGCGGTGATGCTGTAATATCGCGCCCGGCGGTTGTTGCCGGTATTTTTCCATTCGCTCTTGACCAGGCCATCCACCAAAAGCCCTTGCAGGGCCGGGTATAGCGAGCCTTCGCCCACCTGCACAATCTCTTCGGAGCGTTCCTTCAGCTTGGCTGCAATGCCGTACCCATGTTCCGGCCCGCGCGCCAGGGTACAGAGAATGAGCATGTGGAGCGTGCCGGGCAGAAGATCGGGAGCGGAGGACGATTTCTTAAACACTGCCTCATGGTATCGGTAGCCGATACGAGAGTCAAGGGGCGCCAGTTGATTTTTCAGGCAAGAATATGAAGGTGCAGTCACCGCATAAATACGCCAGGATCGAGCGCGAACGCCGGTTCCTTCTGGGGCAATTTCCAAATAACGTCACTGTGACACGAGTCCGTCACATCATCGACCGCTATATCGGCGGCACTGCTCTGCGCTTGCGCAAACAGAGTGAAGAAGGTGGCCCCACCCTATGCAAGCTCACTCAGAAGATTCCAGCGCGATCGGGCGGAGCGCAGCAGGGCCTGATTACAACCATGTACCTCACCGAAGACGAGTATGGCGTGCTCGCGCAACTTTCAGCAAAAACGCTCTGCAAGACTCGCCACAGCGTGCCGCCTCTCGGAATTGATGTCTTCGAAGGCGAACTGAACGGCCTGGTCCTCGCCGAGGCGGAGTTCGATTCCGCGGGCGCTGCTGACGCCTTTACGATTCCGAGCTTCGTTTCTCGCGAAGTTTCCACCGACGACCGCTTCACCGGAGGTCAACTTGTCCGTGCGTCACCACAAGACATCCGATCCTGGCTGCTCGAATACGGTATCGGGCTCTGGGCTTAGCCAGCCTGGGCGCCGCCCGAACTTGTGGTTGCGGTCTATCGCTCCTGCCGCACCCGGTGACAAAGTGGCGCTGTGCGGCTGAGCGGGGCAGCCGCGCTTCACGGCAACATGGTCAGCATTCGGATTTGCGACGTCGACGTTTCCAGAATGGAAAATAGCACCGTTCGGCCGTCCGCGGATACGGTGAAATCCGGCGTATCGCGAATGATCTGGCCTTCGATCTTGCCCACTTCGAATGGACGGCGGAGATCATACGGAAGCAACCGGATGGGCTTGGGCGTTCTCGGCACCGCCAGAGCGGGCCCGCCGCCGGGGTACAGGTCGGCGAAGAAAATTCCCCGCGCCGTAACCGAGTACCACCCTCCTTGCACGCCCGTAGGAAGCACCTGCGCCGCTTTGCCGCCCGCCGCCGGCACGCTCCACAGATCGCCGTGGCTCTTGGTGAAGTAGATCGTCTTTCCATCAGGGGAATCGAGAGGATCTGTGCCACCGCCCGTGGTGATGCGTTCGGGAGCGGCCGGCGCCCAGGCGGAAACTCTCCAGATATCGATGCCGTTCTCCGGCGTCCGGTCGCCATAGTAAATCCAGCGGCCATCCCGCGACCAACTCGGCCGCGACCCCTCCCGCCACCGCGTCCACTGCCGCGCGGTCGCAGTGGCAAGATCGAGCACGAAAATAGCCCTCCCCTCGTCGGCGCGGAGATCGAACGCGATCCGCAATCCGTCCGGCGACCACCGCGCCGATCCTGGATACTCAGCGGAGTACCTTGTCAACTGAACGGGATTGCTCCCGTCCGACGCCGCGCGCCAAAGTTGATAAGTGCCGGTGCGATCGGATACAAAAACAATCGAGCGGCCGTCCGGCGAAAGCTGCGGGCTGGAGTCCAGCCGCGTGGAAGCAATGATGCGCTCTGCCTTGTGTGTCGTCAGATCGAGACGCCAGATATTGCTGTCCTGAAACCAGTGCTCCCACACCAGCCGCGCCGGCAATGCGCGGCCGAAGCTGGGGTTGCGGTTATCTTCGCTGGTAAGCGGCACAGGCTGTGCATGGCCCCCCGTAGCCGGCACCGACCAGATCAGCGAAGCGCCTCCCCGCACGGCGGAAAACACGATGTTGCGCCCGTCCCTCGCCCAGGTGAGACCGGTAATTCCGCTGTGGCTCGGCCGGCAGACCAGGCCGGCAGACCAGGCGCGGTTCACCGCCGCCGATCGGGATGCGGTAAACCGTCGAGACCCCGACAGCGCTCCTCGCAAACGCCACCTCTTGCCCGTTCGGTGAGATCTCTGCGATCACATCGCCGGGCCGGAACTGCCCGGGCGCCGTTACCTGCCTCCGCTCCCCGGTCGCGACGTCCGCTGCAAACACCGCTAACGGTCCGCCGTTCGGCAGCCAGTCGGCGAATACGATCCGCCTGCCGTCAGGACTCCACGAAAGCTTGGAATCGTACGCTGACGTCACGCGGCGCTCATTGGTTCCGAGCGGCGTAACTAGCATCAGGGACCGGTTCTCGCGGACGAAAGCGATCGTCGATCCGTCCGGCGACCAGGCCGGAAAATCGTCTGCCCCCGGATCGGTCGTAATCCGCCGCCGCGGAGATCCGCCCGAGGCCATGGTCACATAGATGTCACGATTGTTGCCCGATTCGCCTTCCCAGACGAATGCCACCTGGCTTCCATCCGGTGAAAGAGCCGGCTGCTGCTGGTGTCCCGGATAACTGGTCACCGTCGCCTGCACCGGCTGTCCGCCAGATGGCGGCGGGCGCAAGAAGAAAACGAGACAAGCGGCGGCCGCCAGGGCGGCGAGACCGGTCGCCAGGATCACCCAGCGGCCGCCGCCGATTCGCGGTTTGGTCTTGACCGGGGCGAGAGCAGGCAACGCGATCGCTTGCGGCCGGGGCTCGAACCTGGCCAGGTACGCTCCCTTCGGCATCGCGATCCGCACCGTAGACCACCGGCCAGGCTGCTCGTAATATTCGTCGAGCTTGGCCCGCAGGCGCAATGCCGCGGTCCGCACGATCGGGTCGGCCTTGGGATCGTAGCCCGGCTCGCGGTCGAACACCTCCGGCCCGATCACCGATTCCTTCAAGCCCTCGCGGTCGCCGGCCAGAGTCCGCTCCACCGCGAAGCGGAGAAACCGGCAGAGCCGGTCGGCGCCGGCAAACTCGCGGCTCGCCAGGATCCGGTCGAGCTCGGCCCGAACGTCGGCTTCCGTGCTTTTCCACTCGGGATTGTGCCGCGACGGAAGACGTGGGCTCATACCAGACTTAAACCTTTGTTTTCATTACGTTCATCTGGGGTAACGGGCAACCGCGTTACCTCCTGGCTACTCATCGATACTCCGCAGGCAGCCATACTTAATAGTACTGTTGGCCCCAGGTTTCGCCAATGGGCCGTAGCCGCGCAGAAAACCCTCGTACCGGAAGCGGACCTTCGGCCCCGGCGGTACCCAAAACGTAGCAGCGGCGCTTGCCGGCGATCTGCAAGTCGACGGCTGGCAAGATCTCACTTTTCTCAACTGATTCCAGAAAAAGGAGGGGCATATGGGAGAGCTAGCAGATATTTTGGGGACGATTTTGGAAGGGCTGCTCAGCGGAGCGTCCGAGAAGGCCGGCGATACGGCATTCGGATGGCTGCTGAGCCTGATCGGCGGCGACAATGACCAACAGTTCGAGGCCATCGAGAGCCAGTTGCAGAGCATGCAACAGCAGATTGCACTGGTGGAGCAGGAGTTGACCCAGATCACGGCAGAGCTGAACCAGATTCTGAAAGAGGTCAAGTGGGAGGCCTTGATCGAGGTGGTCACTCCGTCGATCTCCGATATCGAATCGCACTATCAGACTTTGCAGATGATCTCCAGCGACGACACCGTCACCGCTAACGCCATTCAGCAGTGGGCGATTCAATCGGCGGCCACCGAACTGCTTACGATCCACAACAACATCCTGGAGGGCGACGGCGGCATTGACCCGAACCAGCCGGGTCTCCTGCAAATGTACGCCCAGTACAATGCGCAGGCCAGCATCGCCGACCCGGGCTATGCCCGCGGCGCGATCTTCGCCGGTAGCCCCCTGGACGTCTACTACCAGCAGATCGAGCAGTATTTTCTATACCTGGTGGGCGTTCAATTCAAGGGAGTCACCTTGCTGGTCAATGCCTACAATCTGTCTGGCGAGAACGATCTGGCCGTGGCAACCCTCAACCTGTTTCAGCAGAACCTGGCGCTGCAATTCCAGACGTACCTCGCCTCAGTGGAGGCCTTCCTGGTGAACTACGCCCCCGATACGGTGCTGCTGGATGTCTTCGGCAAACAGGGAGCGGCCGATCCACTCCAGCGCGCGCAGGTGACCATGGACACCGTCACCAACAACCAGACCTTCTATTCGCGCTGGTGGATGGGCAATGCGCCGACCGTTTGGGGCGGCGATGTCTACCAATTCTCGACGGTCGGGTGGAACCAGTTCCAAACCTACGGCGCGAACCCGCTGTCCGGCACGGACAACATACCCGCCCTCGCGAACACACAGACGGGAACCCAGATTCAGCCGGACCAGTTGCCTAACGGAGACCAAAACCTGTATACCGCCTTTCCCTCCAGGCTTGGCTGCCAGTGGGCGATGTTCCGGTTCTCCTGGACGAACCCGGCGGACGGCACGTACCAACTCGCCATGGGCGGCAATCCGCTGACCACCGTCTTCCTGAACGGCGTGCCGATCGCGAATACCCTGGTGCTACCCAGCGCCGGATTGTATTATTTCAATCCGGCCGGCCAGACCTACGCGTTCAGCCAGGCCAGCGCTCCCAATTCACTTCGCGCGCATTACACTGGGCGAACCACCGCCAACATGACGCTGAACTACGGCTACAACACCGGAAACGCCAGCGACACTCAGTACAATCCCGCACTCGGCGACTTCTCCGTGGAATGCTGGTTCCGCATCGTCGGACTGGCGCCTCTGGAGATGACGATCCTCAGCAACAAGTGCGGATTTGGCGCCCACCCCGACGAGAACATGCCCGGCGCCAGCGGCTTTCTGCTCGACATCGTGCCGCAAGGCAACGGCGCCTACGCTCTCAGCTTTACGGTCGATAACGGTTACGGCTACTACCAGGTGGTCAGCAACCTGGTGACAGTGCACGATGGCAATTGGCATTACGTCGCCGGCGTCCGCCGCAAGTACATGCTCGAGATCTACCTGGATGGCCAGCAACTCACTACGACAACCAACCAAACCAATGCCCCGAGCGACATCGATCTCAACCAGTGCTGGAACCTGGTCTTCGGTTGCAAGAACGCTAACCCCGAATGGGGTAATTTTCAGTTCCTGCCGGTCAACGATTTCGAGGGCGAATTGAATTGGGTCGCGTTCTGGTATCGCGCTCTTGCGCAGAGCGAGATTCAGGCTCACATGACCGGAGGCCGCACCGGAAATCAGGCTAATATTGCGGCCTATTGGGAGTTCGATGACGGCACCCTGTACGACCGCGTGGGAGGCTGCACCGCCAATATGGCCAACCCGCCTTCCATGCAGCAGGGCCCCGTCTATTACCCTGCGTACGGTGCATCTGCCGCCGCGGAATCGCCTCGCGTCGCTCCAGCCGCGCGGACTAAAGCCCTGGTCGGCGCGGGAAACTGATCATGCGGAAGCGGCGGCAAAGGCCACTGGCCACAGCCGCCGCTACTTCGTCTGTTGGGATGGGCGTTTTGCCCGCGAAACTTCATGAAAAACCGGCGGTCGGTAACGCCGGCGGTCTTGCCGCCCCGCCGCTACTTCGTCTGTTGGGATGGGCGTTCCGCCCGCGAAACTTCATAAAAAACCGGCGGTCGGTAACGCCGGCGGTCTTGCCGCCCGTTTTGCACTGGCCGACCGGCGACATAGATCGCCGGCGTTACCCACTCGCTCGACCGGTTTTTCGACTCTGCCGCCGCGGAATCGCCTCGCGTCGCTCATGCCGAACGGGCTAAAGCCCTGGTCGGCGCGGGAAACTGATCATGCGGAAGCGGCGGCAAAGGCCACTGGCCAGAGCCGCCGCTACTTCGTCTGTTGGGATGGGC
>OKRF01000330.1 GCA_900290315.1 Candidatus Sulfopaludibacter sp. SbA3
TCTCGCAGTAGACGTGTTTCCCGTGCTGCATCGCCAGCAGCGCCACCGGCGTGTGGATGTGATCCGGAGTGGCGATCATCACCGCGTCGATGTTCTTGCCCTCCGTTTCCATCATCTTCCGGTAATCTTTGTATTTTGCCGCCTTGGGATAGGTCTGGAAGCCGCGTGCGGAGCGCACTTCGTCCACATCGCACAGCGCCACGATGTTCTCCGTGGCGGCGGCACCCACCAGAATCGCCGGACCCCGCGTGCCCAGCCCGATGGCACCGATATTTAGCTTTTCGTTCGGGGACTTGTAGCCCAACGCACTCAGCGAGGGTGTGCTGCCGAACCCCCCTGCCGGCACGGCGCCGGCCAGCAGAGTCCCATAAAAGAAATAACGTCTGGAGAAACGATGTTCGTTCATTTCTGCCTCCCAGCCTGGAATGGCGGTCCATGAAACTGTAACAGACAGCGACGCCGGTGAAAACCGTCCGGTGCGCGATCGCCGGGAGCGTGGATGGGCAACTCCGTTTCCACTCTCTCGAAAATGCCCGGAAACGCCGACGGTCTCCGCCGCCGGTGCAGCGAGCGAAGCGAGCCACAAAACCCCGGCCCACTTTCATCCCTCCGCCTCATGAGCCGACTGCCGCGAAAGCCGGATCTGTTAGAAGCTGCCACCTGAGTGTTCCGGGCGGCCGAACACGCACGCCGATTGCGGATGTTGACATCTGTTTCCCGACTTATACTTGGGATAAATGACAATCGACCAAGTCTACGCCGCGCGGCTGGGCCGCTATATCACCGCGATGCGCAACGGTACGCCGGATCGGGTTCCCCTTCGGCCACTCGTAGCCGAGGTCACTGCGCGCTACGCGGGCTTCACCTGCCAGGAAATCACTCACGACTACAAAAAAGCCTTCGAAGCCGTCATCCGTTGCTGCCACGATTTCGAATGGGACGCCGTGGTGCCCAACATGGTCTACGTGTGGACCGGCCTCACCGAGGCCGTGGGCCTTCGCTATTACGGCGTGCCCGGGATTCACGTCGGGCCCGATATAGGCTTTCAATACCGCGAGCCTTCCGAAGCCGGCGCCTTCATGAAGCGCGAGGAGTATGACGAGTTGATCGAAGACCCGGTTCGTTTCCTCTACGAAACCTGGTTGCCGCGAGTGTCCCCCGAGGTCAGTGCCAAGGGTCAACCCACGTCCTACCGCAACAATCTGTCGTTCGTTAAGGGCGGTATGGCGATGCTCAGCTACTTCAACGCGTTCGGGCCGCAAGTGGAACGGATGCGGCGCGAGTGCGGGACCCCTTCGTCGATCTGCGGAATGCTCAAGGCGCCCCTCGACATCCTGGCCGACAAACTGCGCGGCTATGTGGCGCTCGCGTACGATCTGATGGAGATTCCGGACAAGGTTCTGCAAGCCTGCCAGGCACTGATGCCGCACCTCGCCTACCTCGCCCTCACCAGCGCCGACCCATCGCGAACACTGCCCATTCCCATCTGGATGCATCGCGGCTGCACGCCGTTCATCAGCCGCGAGCACTTCGAGACAATTTATTGGCCTACGCTACGGCCGATCTTCGATGCCCTCTGGGCCCAGGGCACGCAGGTGCTGATGTACGCCGAGGGCAAGTGGGATGCGCACCTGGAGCGCTTCGCCGAGTTGCCCGCCGGCAGCATGATTTTTCACCTCGACCGCAGCGACCCGCTCCTGGCGCATCGCATTCTCAGCAAGAAATTCTGCCTGAGTGGGGGTGTGCCGAACGCTCTACTCGCTTTCGGCAGCCCGGACGAGGTTAAAGCGCAATGCCGGCACCTGATCGAAACCCTTGGCGCCGATGGCGGCTACATCATGGATGCCAGCGCCATCGTGCAGAACGACGCCGCTATCGAAAATCTCCGCGCCATGACCGCAGCCACCATCGAGTACGGGACATATCGCTCGCCGTCTTCGCCCTCCGCGCAAGTGCAGCCTCCGTTGGCTACCCCCGGCCTTCCGGCGTGGGTAACTACGCGGAAGATACGCCCCGGAATCTGCTTCCCGTTTGAAGAGAAGTGCAAGGAGATGCCGCCGATTTCGGGTGATGTCAGGATAGTCCGGGAGGTTTGGGACAGCATTGAAGACCTCGCCTACCTATACATCTGGCACATACTTCTCAGCTTTTGAGGGGGCCCCAGGCCGATTCACCGGGCATCCAGCGACGGTGGCTGCGAAATCTGTTGCCTCTCTCGAAAATCCTGAGCCGCGAGCCCGCCGCAAACCGTGCCAGGCTCGAAATTCGCCGCCTCTTTTGGCGAATCTTCGTGCCTGGCTCGAGTTTGCCCCTTCGCGAAATCCCGACGCCTTTGCCCCGCCCCCATTTTCATCCCGCCGGGTGAGGCTTCGCCTCATCGCTCACTTTTTCGACGCGCCTGCCGCTAGCTCGCCAGGTACTTGTCCAGTACCGGCAAGGCATACAGGCACCTCAGCGTTCCCCCGATTCTTATAGTTACGCAAATCGCCCGATTCTGTCCGATATGGTTTAGCGGAAGCCATGTATAACCCTTACGAGACCTCGCTCGAAACTCAGATCCTTTCGGCCACTCCGGTGGAGTTGACCGCGATGCTCTATGATGGCGCGCTGACTGCGGTTCGAGAAGCCCGGCGTCATCTGGCCGAGGGCAGAANNAAAGCCGTCGAGATTCTGGCCGAGTTGTCACGGTCGCTGGATTTGAAGCAGGGCGGCGATCTGACGGTCCGTCTGGCATCCCTCTACGATTACATGCAGCGTACCCTGCTGGACGCCAACTTCCGGCAAGCCGACGACGGCATGGCCACCACCGAAAACCTGTTGAAAACGTTGAGTGAAGCATGGTCTCAAGTGGCCCGCGAGGGCACCGCCGTCACCTTGTCCGTAGTGCCGAGGAGGACGGAGTATTCGCCGGTGCGCCAGCAGTGGAGCGCGTAAGGCGCGTCGTCGAAAAGTCGTCAACGCCGAGAATCCAACGCCGGCCGCCACGCCCTGGGGTGAGCCCAGCTCTGTAAACAAAGGGCCAGCCTTTTGGCATCGCAACTGCAACCCCCTGGGTCGCGAGCAACACTGGTGAAGGGTTAAGCAGCCGATGCGCATGAAATCCTATTTTGCGGACTCCGTTCAATTGGCCATGGAACGGGCCAGGCGCGAGTTGGGTGCCGATGCGGTCCTGGTGACCAGCCGGGCTGCTTCGCTGGAAGCCCGCCATCTGGGCGGCTACGAAGTGGTGTTCGCCACCGAGCTGCCGGACCGCGATGTGCCGGCCGCTTTCTCTCCCTGGAAGCCCGCAGAATTCCCCGACGGACGGCTGCCCAAAGGGGATCCGGCTTCGGCAGCGGCCCTCCTGGCCGGAGAACCGGCACAGACGCGCCGTTTACCGAAGGCCAGTGTCGAATCCATGCTCGGCGAGTTCCAGAACCTGCGCCGCCAGTTTGAATCCTGGCGCCAGGCCGGAGTGCGCTCCGCCGAGCGGCCTCGCTGGATTTCCGTTCAACCCCATTTAGACGAGTTATATGACGAGCTGGCTCAGCAGGAAGTGGATCGCGAACTGATCCAAAAGCTGCTGTCCGCCGCGGAGAGCCGGGCGCATTCCTCCTGCGACCCGGCTCGTCCCTCGGGCTCCGTGGATCTTCGCCGGACGGCGTTGGCACCCTCCGCACGCCAAGAGGAGCCTTTGGCCGCCGCCGCACTGCGCGCCGCCCTGGCCGCCGAGATTCAAGCCGCCATCGGCACCGATGAGACTCTGGGTAGCAACGTTGCCGGCCCACGCACCGTGGCCCTGGTGGGGCCTCCGGGCGCCGGCAAAACCTCCACCATTGCTAAACTCGCCGTCCGGTATGGGCTCACGGCACGCAAGCCCGCGGTTCTGCTTTCCTTCGACACTTTGCGCGTGGCCGCATCGGAACAATTGCGCACCTACGCCGGCCTGCTGGGAATCGCCTTCCAGATCCTGGACACCAACCGCGCATTGGCACAGGCGCTGGAAGAGCACCAGGGCAAGGAACTGATCCTGATCGATACCGCAGGCTACTCCTTCCGGGACATGGAGCAGGGGGCGGATACGGCCTCTT
>OKRF01000002.1:0-9454 GCA_900290315.1 Candidatus Sulfopaludibacter sp. SbA3
ATGAGGAAGCGCATCTCTTCCAGGCGCGCCGGATCGTGGCCCACCAGGTAGGATTTCATGGCGCGGAAGGCCGCTTCGGCGGATTCGCCGCCGCCGCCCATTTCCCCCAGGCCCACGATGCCGGTATCGGTCTCCACTTCCACAATCGTGCGCACGAAACGGCCCCAGTGGCAGCCATTGGCATGGCGCAGAGGGGCCTCGAGCGGGACCGTGACCGTGGTCGCCCGAATGTCCTGGATCTTCATGATTAAGTTTCATCGTACAACAATGTCTGCGAAAGTCTTGACTCTGGCATCGGTATTCCTTACAATGTTGGACAAATGGCTAGACCCGATTCTCTCGGCCAATTCGAGCAGTTGGTGATGACGGCGATTCTGACCCTGCGCGACGACGCCTACGGAGTCACGATCCATTCCAAGGTTGAGGAATTGTCGCGCCCCAAGCCGGTCTCTCTCGGAGCGGTCTACGTCACGCTCGATCGCCTGGAAGACAAGGGACTGGTGGCGTCGTGGCTGGCGGATCCCACTCCGGAGCGCGGCGGCCGGGCCAAGCGGTTCTATCGCCTGGAAGCTCTCGGCGAACAGGCTCTGCAGGAATCGGCGGTCACGGCGAAGCGCATCTGGGACGTGATCGTGGAGGTCTGGGGCAAAGAGGTCGCCAAGGAATGGGGGAAGCAGTGGGGCAAGGAGGCCGGCTAATGCGCACCGGACCTTCGAAAGCCGCAGAGGCGTTGGTCGCGGTCCTCGTGCCGCCCGCCTGCCGCGAACAGGTGCTGGGCGATTTGCATGAGCGATACCGTTCTCCGGGACAGTATGGGCGGGAAGCGCTGCGCACGGTGCCCCTGGTAATCGCCAGCAGAATTCGGCGGACCGCCGATGCCCAGGTACTGGTGATGCTGGCTTTAGCGCTTTGCGTGTCGTTCCTGGGTGCGGCGCGCCTTCGAGATGGAGTTGCTCTCGATCTGTTTCTGTCTGATGGCGGGCTTCTGCGAATCGCCCTTCCCACCCTGGCTGCGCTGCTCGGAATCGTTCTGGAAGACGCCTATGCCGACTCGGCGCGACACTCCCCGCTCACTCTCATGAGGGGGCCGCTGATCGGCATCGGACTCGCCCTGATCGCTGGGGGCTTTGCATTGCCCCAGTTGATTCTGTATTACGGATGCGCCATGGGCCTGGTGTTGTGCACGGCAATCCGGATGTTTTTTCCGCCGGTTGCCAATCCGCTGCAAGGAGTCAACGCACCCGCGGACTGGTTGAAGCGGACGGGCGCGGGGAACGGAGATTGGCACGGCGCCGGGCGCGGCGTAGCAGGCGTGGTGGCGCTCCTGGTGGTGATGTGGATGGTGTATCACCTGTCCAGGTGAGCCAGCGCTTCGTCCTCGGCGGCGTAGTTGTACTGCGCGGGATCGATGAACCGCGGAGGATTCGCTTGCTCCCACTCGACCGTTCGGCGCAGGGCTTCGTCCACGGGAACAGATTCCGAATAACCAAGCTCCGTGCGGATGCGCGTGGTATCGGTGAAGAGGTGCTGCTCGAAGTTGTGAGGCGTGATCAGGTGCGGGGGCGCCAGGTGCCGGGGCACCGCGATCACGGGCGCGATCTTCCCTATCCATTCCGCTTCGGTGAAAGGGGTGGCATACGCCACGTTGTAGACGCGGCCCGCGGCGTTCTCCGCTGTGGTGGCCAACGCGACTGCTTCCGCTACATTTTCGACATACCCGCGGCAGGTGACCCAGCGCGCGAGTGTCTCCTCCAGCAGGACGGCGGGTCGTCCATCGTGCACGCGCTTGACGAAAGGGTACAGGCGATGCAGTGGGTCGCCCGGACCATAAACCATCGGCAACCGCAGAATGGTCGCCGGCAGCGCGGGGTCTGAACTGATCACCCGCTCGACTTTGACCTTGTCGTACTCCGAATCGAGCCACGGGAAAGCGGTGCGCGCGGTAGCCAGCGCTTCCGCTGAATAAGTCTGCCCCTGCGTGCGCAAGGGCGAGTCCTCGGTGAGCGGAATCGGTTCCAGAGGGCCGGACTCCAGGCGATGGAGCACCGCCATGGCCCGATAGACGTCGCAACTGGAGATGACCACCATCCGCTGGACGATGCCGCGAAACGCTTCCCGGGTAGCGTCCGCCTGCGCCGCGATACTGAGAATCATGTCGATGGCGACATCGGGCGACCAGTCGCGGAACGGACCGCGCAGATCGCGAATCGAGGAGCGGTCGCCAATGATTTCGGCGACGTGAGCTGGCACGGGCGTGTTGCCGCGATGAAGGACTGCGACTTCGTGCCCGGCGTCGACAAGCTTGCTCACTACGTGCCGGCCAATGAATCCGGTGGCGCCGATGGCGATCACTCTCATCAGTTCGCGCCCGGTCTTTCGACGTGCTCGATCACAAATATCTCTACCGGACCTTTTTGCGGCTCGAGTCTCAGTCCGAACTCACCAAATATTGTAAACAGGGACGGCAGCGAGGCGAGATCCGATCCGTCTTCTGCCTTCATCCCCGGCAGCGCCGCTTTCCCGCCGAGCGGGACCCAGCCTTTAGTCTCGATCTGGAAGAGCTCGTGGATACCAGTTTTGTCGATGACCGGCCGATCCGTATAGTTCTCGATGAACACCGCGAGGTCGGAGAGGTCGAACGCTTTCCCGTGCAACCCGAAGCCTTGACCACCTTGGATGGTATGGCACGAAACCGTAGCGGATTCGTCGAAGCAGTCCTTCTCTTCGATCGCCGATTTGGGCAGCTTTAGCCCGTTCTTAGCCACAGTCATCGCGTAGACCGGCAGTTCTTTCGTCTCGCGGCGCAGCGTCAGGTGGAAGCGGTCGGCCAGCAACTTCTGGAGCATCAGCCGCATGCGCGCCCGTTTTTCTTCGGCAGACAGTTCGCTGGGGATCGTGCCGGCGTCCGCTTTGGCATAAAGGTCGAATCGGTCCGAGCGCACCCATTCGGGACCTCCCACCAGCCGCGGCGATTGGTACGGCAGATGGTAAGCCCCGGAAATGAGCACCTGCAAAGGATAGTTCGTGGCGATGAGTCTGCCTCCGGGTAGAAACTGGATGCCCGCGCGCCGGAAGTCCTCGGCCTTGCTCGGCTTGATGGATGTCACTCCAAAAGAGAAAACCTGGGAGTAGAGGATACCGATGGACAAAGTACAAGCCAGCGCTCTCTTATGCATGGCTATTTGGACTCCACCGCCTCCGCTTCAGTTCCCGGACAGCTTGTAGAAGTCGTACGCGATGCGCCAGGTGAACTCCTTGCCTGGCTCGATGTGCATGTCGATGTAGGCCTCGGGACATGCGGTGGTGCGGATAGACCAGAAGACCAGCTTGGAGAGTGGGCGGTCGCTGGTCTGTCGCACGCCGATGCCAGCTTTGCGATTCTCCACACGAATGTCGTAGTCCTTCGCCGTGCCGCCATATCCCGTGAGTTCGGTGTAGACGGAAGGGCCGGGCGGTAATTCCCGCAGGTAGGCGAGTTCGTTGCTGCGGGTTTCCGCGTTGCCGTTCAAGTTGGCCGTCGCGTGAACCCCGAAGGGGAACTTGATCACCACGTCGGGTCCGGAAGGGAGGCCATCCAACATATAGAAGTTGTGCTCGTAGACGCTGCTGTCGATGGTCTTGCGCCCGGTGTTTCGCAGGCGGTGGTCGAGAATGAGTTGGGGCTTGTCCGCGGCCACACGGACCGTTTTGGTATAGACGTAGGAGTAACCGAGCGTATCCGGAAGCGTCTGGATGAACTCCACGGAATCGGCATGCACCAGGACGGTCCATTTGCCGAAGTCGGTGATCTGGTAGGTGTTGAACTGGCGGAAGGCCGTCTCTTCCGGCTTGCGGACGGCGCCCACGCCGATCTTGACGAAGCTTTCGCCGGTCTTCGCTTCGTCGTAACCGAGGCCGGCTCCGCGCGTGAGGAACTCCTCCACCGGGCCCATGATGGCATCGTGCAGTTTGGGATCGTAGCGCGGAAACCACTGGCCGAAGTAATTATGGCCGTTCCATTCCAGGCTGGCGATCACGCCGGACCAATCGAAGCGGGTGGCGCGATAGTAACCCTGATCGGCGTCGGGCAGGTAGAGTTTGGCGCGAAGCGACGCGCTGGAGATTCCGGCTTGCGGCGGGCCGGCGGCAAACAGTGCCAGCGCGAACAGGGCGCAAACCAGAGTGGCAAGCGTTCGCATGACCGTGCATTGTACCATTTGAGTTTGTGACCCATCGGCTGCGTTGGCCCATCGCGTTCCTGATCAGCTCGGCAATCGCCATCAGTTATTTCGATCGGCAGACGCTGCCGGTGGCGATCGCCGCCATCCAGCGCGAGATCCCCGTTTCCAACACGCAGTTTTCCCAGCTCCAGGCGGCATTTCTACTGGCGTATGCGGCGATGTACGCGGGCGGAGGAAAACTAATCGACCTGTTGGGCACACGGCGCGGTTTTCTGCTGATCATGCTGTGGTGGTCGCTGGCATGCGCCAGTCATGGGCTCGCTGTGAATTTCGCCATGCTGGCGGCCAGCCGCTTCCTGCTGGGAATGGGAGAGGGCGGCGGATTTCCGGCGGCCACCAAGGCGGTCTCCGAGTGGTTTTCCGTGAGCGAGCGCTCGCTCGCCATGGGGATCATGAACGCGGGAACGGCCGTGGGAGCGGTGATCGCTCCGCCGGGAATCGCGCTGGTAATCGGCGCGCTCAATTGGCGTTGGGTCTTCTTCCTTTCGGGCGCGATAGGGCTGTTGTGGACCTTGGTGTGGCACCGCATGTACTTTCCGCCGGCTGGGCAAACAGCGGTTCGCGAACTGAGTGTAGGGTGGCTGCAACTGTTCGGATACCGTCAGGTGTGGGGCTTGGTGATCGCCAAATTCCTGAGCGATGCAGCGTGGTATTTCTATCTCTTCTGGCTGCCCAAATACCTCTACGATGTCCGCGGCTTCGACGTCAAGCAAGTGGGATACTATGCGTGGATCCCATATGCCGCGTCGGGCGTGGGCTGCCTGTGCGGCGGGTGGTTTTCCGGCCGCCTGCTGCGCGCCGGATGCTCGCTGAACACCGCGCGCAAAGTGGCGCTGGGCGCGAGCGCAGGTGTGATGCCGCTCATCTTCTTCGTCACCCAGGCACCGGTGCAACTGGCGATTCTGCTGTTCTCCGTGGCGTTCTTCGGGCAGCAATCGTGGTCCACCCTGGTGATGATTCTGCCGGCCGACCTGTTTCCGCGCAGCGCCGTGGGGTCGGTGGCCGGGCTGGTGGGGTTCGGCGGCGCCATGGGCGGACTGGTGTTCGGCCTCGTGGTCGGGTACCTGTTGGACCATGGATTCGGCTACAGTACGGTTTTTGGAATCGTGAGCACGCTGCACGTGGCGGCCTTCGGAGTGATTCTGCTGGCAGTGCCCAAAGTGCAGCCCCTAGAGTGAAGCGAAAGGAATGGCATGAAGATTACCGAAATACGAACGCGAGTGGTGGAATGGCGCGGCAAGACCGTGCCGCCGCAGCCGCATTTCTGCACCAATCCGATGGATGTGCTGGATCTGCCGGCCGACTCCATGGCGGGCTTCCGTTTTCATGGCTGGCTGATTGTGGAACTGTTCACGGATGCGGGCCTCGTCGGCATCGGCAACGCCGCGCTCTCGCCACGCGTGACCAAGCAGGTCATCGATCTGTACCTGAAGCCGCTCCTGATCGGTAAAGACCCCTTCGATTATGAATTCCTGTGGCAGCACATGTACCGGCTGACGATGGCGTTTGGGCGCAAGGGTGTCGTCATGGTGGCCATTAGCGCAGTGGATATCGCCATCTGGGACCTGCTGGGCAAGGCGGCGCAGCAGCCGGTCTTCAAATTGTTAGGCGGACGCACGAAACAGAAGATTCCCGTGTACGCCAGCCGTCTGTACAGCCAGCCGCTGGACGACCTGGCCGCGGAAGCGCACAAGTACATGGTGCAGGGCTACCGTGCGATGAAGCTGCGATTCGGCTGGGGGCCCGTGGATGGGGCGTCGGGCATGCAGAAGAACTGCGACCTGGTGCGCACGGTGCGGCAGGTGGTGGGCGACGGAATCGACCTGATGGCCGACGCGTACATGGGCTGGACGCTGGATTATTCACTCCGCATGATCCCCCGGCTGGAGCAGTTCCAGTTGCGGTGGCTGGAAGAGCCGGTGATCCCCGATGACATCCACGGATACGCCGCCCTGAAGGCCCTGGGACGCATACCCATTGCCGGAGGCGAGCACGAACACACCATCTACGGCTTCCGCCAGTTGCTGGAGGCGAAGGCCGTGGACTACATCCAGTTCGATACCAACCGGGTGGGCGGCATCACGCAAGCGCGCAAAGTGCAAGCTCTGGCGGAAGTGTTCAGTGTGCCGGTGGTGCCGCATGCCGGACAGATGCACAATTTCCACGTGGTGATGGCCAGCCTGAATTCGCCGATGGCGGAGTTCTTCCCCGTGGTGGACGTCGAGATTGGGAACGAGCTGTTCTGGTACATCTTCGATGGTGAACCCACACCGGTGGACGGCTACATCGATCTGCGCGACGATGTGCCGGGCCTTGGGATCAGCATCAAGGAAGACGCGCTGGAGCAGTTTGCCGTGATCGAGTGACACCATGCGACTGATTCAACTGGACGGAGTGGCCGGACGCAGAACCGGCGTAGTCGACGCGGGGAAGATCCGGCTGCTGCGAAGTTACCCGTCGGTGTATGCGCTCACGCAGGCCGCACTGACAGCGGGCGAGGCGCTGACGAAGACTGCTGCGGATGACGTGGGAGATGATGCGATCGATTACGAGGAGGTGTACCGCGGCCAATCGCCGTGGCGCATCCTGACGCCCATCGATCATCCCGCGGAACCCTCGCGGTGCCTGGTGAGCGGCACCGGTTTGAGTCACATTCGGAGCGCCGCGAACCGCCAGGCGATGCATGCGGCGGGCGAGCAGATTACCGACAGCATGCGCATGTATCAGTGGGGCGTGGAGGGTGGCAGACCGGAACCGGGAAAGGTGGGAGCATCGCCCGAGTGGTTCTACAAAGGCACGGGCACATCCCTGCGCGCGCACAATCAGCCGCTGGATGTGCCGCCCTACGCCGAAGATGGAGGCGAAGAGCCCGAGATCGCGGGCGTGTACGTGATCGATGCATCGGGCCGGCCACGCCGGGTGGGAATGACGGCGGGCAACGAATTCAGCGATCACGTGTTTGAGAAACGCAGCTATTTGTATCTGGCGTCGAGCAAAATTCGGACGTGTGCCATCGGGCCGGAACTGGTGCTGGATCCGGACTTCCGCCTGGTGAACGGTGAAGTGGCGATCGAGCGCGGCGGCGAAGCGGTGTGGCGGAAGGCCATTCACACGGGTGAAGAAGTGATGTGCCACAGCCTGGCGAATCTGGAGCATCACCATTTCAAATTCGAAGCGCACCGGCGGCCCGGCGATGTCCACGTCCATTTCTTCGGAGCGGACGCCTTCAGCTTCGGCGAAGGCGTACGGCTGCAGGCGGGCGATGTGATGCAGGTGCAGTTCGAAGGCTTCGGCAGGCCGTTGCGCAATCCGCTGCGCGTGCTGCAAAGCGAGAGCGAATTGATGACGGTGCGGGGAATTTAGCGGCGCCGCTACCGCCCCGTGTCGCGGTAGACTCTAGGGAACGTGAAGATCCTCAGTCGTCTCTTGTGGATGGTGGTTGCGGCGGGAGCGGCAATCTGTCTGGGTGGGATCGCTCTCCATCGCGGGGAGCACATCAACAGCATCTGGCTGGTGCTCGCGGCGGCGTGCAGTTACGCCATCGGCTACCGCTTCTATGGCAAGTTCATCGCCGCGCGTGTGATGACGCTGGACGATCAGCGCGCCACGCCCGCCGAGCGCTTGCGCAACGGCCACGATTTCGAACCCACTAATAAGTGGATTGTTTTCGGCCACCACTTCGCCGCCATCGCCGGCCCCGGACCGCTGGTGGGACCTGTGCTGGCCGCCCAGTTCGGGTACCTGCCGGGCACCTTGTGGATCATCATCGGCGCGGTGCTGGGCGGCGCCGTGCAGGATTTCGTGATCCTGTTCGCGTCCCTGCGGCGGGACGGCAAATCGCTGGGACAGATGGCTCGCGAAGAGATCGGCAAAGTGGGCGGTTTCGCCGCACTGCTGACCGTCCTGCTGATCATGATCATCTTGCTGGCCGTGGTGGCGCTGGTGGTGGTGAATGCGCTGAAGGGCAGCCCTTGGGGCACTTTCACCATCGCGGCCACCATGCCCATCGCCATTTTCATGGGACTGTATCTGCGCTACTGGCGCCCCGGCAAGGTGCTGGTGTGCTCCGCCATCGGGTTCGTGCTGGTGATGGCCAGCATCTTCGCGGGACAATCGGTGGCTGCGTCGCCCACCTTGGCGCCGCTCTTCACCTGGGGCGCCATGCCGCTGGCGCTGTGCATCATCGCTTACGGATTTCTGGCCAGTTCGCTGCCGGTGTGGCTCCTCCTCGCCCCGCGCGATTACCTCAGCACTTTTGTCAAACTGGGCGTGATTCTGCTGCTCGCGATCGGTATTTTATTCGTGCGGCCGGAATTGCAGATGCCCTCCTTCACCCGATTCGTGGATGGCACCGGGCCCATCTTCGCCGGAAAAATCTTTCCCTTCTGCTTTATCACCATTGCCTGCGGCGCCATCAGTGGCTTCCATTCGCTGATTTCCTCGGGGACCAGCCCCAAGATGATCGCCCGCGAGTCGCATGCCTGGCCCGTGGGCTACGGGTCGATGCTGCTGGAGAGTTTCGTGGCCATCATGGCGATGATCGCCGCCTGCGTGTTGCAGCCCGGCGTGTATTTTGCGGTGAATTCGCCGGCCGGCATCGTGGGCGCCACGCCCGCCGCGGCCGCCGCCACCATCTCCGCATGGGGCTTTCCGGTGAGCGCTGCCGATATGGCGCTGCTGGCGCGCAACGTAGGCGAGCAGACGCTCTTCTACCGCACCGGCGGCGCGCCCTCGCTGGCCCTCGGCATGGCTCACATTTTCGCCCGCAGCGGCGGCGGCCAGGCCGTCATCGGCTTCTGGTATCACTTCGCCATCATGTTCGAGGCCCTGTTCATCCTCACCATCATCGATGCCGGTACGCGCGTGGGCCGCTTCATGCTACAGGATTTGGCGGGCCACGTCTCCGCCCCACTGGGCCGCACCAGTTGGATGCCCGGAGTGGTTGCGGCCAGTGCGCTGGTGGTGGGCGGCTGGGGATATTTTCTGGTTCAGGGCGTGCGCGATCCTCTAGGCGGCATCAATTCCCTGTGGCCGCTGTTCGGCATTGCCAACCAACTGCTGGCGGCCATCGCCCTCTGCGTCGCCACCACCATTCTGCTCAAAATGCACGGCCCGAAGTATATGTGGATCACCTGCGGCCCTCTGGTGTGGCTGGTCACAGTGACGTTCGCGGCGGCACTGCAAAAGATCTTCTCGCCGCTGCCCGCCATGGGATTCCTGGCCCAGGCCGATAA
>OKRF01000002.1:9464-28492 GCA_900290315.1 Candidatus Sulfopaludibacter sp. SbA3
TGGTGGCGGTTATCCTGCTGGACTCGCTGCGAGTGTGGGCCGGCATCCTCCGTGGCACGCGCGACGCGCAGGTGTGCGAAGCCCCGTTCGTGCTTTCGCAATTGCGCGCGGAAGAGCTATGAAGCGCGCGCTCCATCTGATTCTCGCGCTGCTGCGGGAGTTGTCCGACGAAAACGCGTACCAGCGCCACCTCGACGCCCACGGACGCGCCCCCTCCGGGGAAGAATGGCGCCGCTTCAGCGAAGAGCGTCTGCGAGCGAAATACTCCCGCGCCAAGTGTTGTTAGTTTTGCCGCGGAAGAAGAATTCACCGCCGAGACGCCGAGGCGCTGAGGCTTATTAGAGACCTTTTGGCGGCTACTGGAGTATCCGCTGTCAAGCTCAAAACCACCCGTACTTCTCGGCGCCTCGGCGTCTCGGCGGTGAATTCTCTTCTCCATTGCGCCGATTAGTTGTCGCCCCAAACTATGGAGTAGAATCGGAATCGCAATGAAAATTCCTGCCTTGCTGCTGTGCCTCGCCGCCGGCCTGTCCGGCCAAACGCCGGATGTGCCGGCGTATACCAATCCCGATCTGCCCGCGGGAAAGCGGGCCGCCGACCTGGTATCGCGAATGACCCTGGAGGAAAAAGTCCTGCAGATGCAGAACAGCGCGCCAGCCCTGCCGCGCCTCAATATACCCCAGTACGATTGGTGGAACGAGGCGCTCCATGGCGTCGCCCGCGCCGGGCAGGCCACCGTCTTTCCGCAAGCCATCGGTCTGGCAGCCATGTTCGACACCAGCCTGATGAATCGTATCGCCGACACCATCTCTACAGAGGCTCGCGCCAAGTATAACGAGGCCATCCGCAACAACAATCACGCGCGGTATTTCGGACTCACCTTCTGGTCACCCAATATCAATATCTTCCGCGATCCGCGCTGGGGCCGTGGCCAGGAAACCTATGGCGAAGATCCGTTCCTCACCAGCCGCCTCGCTGTTGCCTTCATCAAGGGGATGCAGGGTGACGATCCGCACTACTTCAAGGTCATCGCCACCGCCAAGCACTATGCCGTGCACAGCGGCCCGGAGCCTTCGCGCCACGAGTTCGACGTCAAGCCCAGCGCGCGTGACCTGAATGAAACCTACCTGCCCGCCTTCCGCGCCAGCATCCTGGAGGGCAAAGCCGATTCCGTGATGTGTGCCTACAACGCCGTGGATGGCGTGCCCGCGTGCGCCAATACCGACCTGCTGCAGAAGCACCTTCGTGGCGATTGGGGATTCCAGGGATACATCGTCAGCGATTGCGGCGCGATCTCCGATATCTTCCGCGGCCACAAATACAAACCGACTGCCGCGGAAGCCTCGGCACTCGCTGTGAAAGCCGGAACGGACCTGACTTGCGGCAACGAATACCGCTCCCTGGTGGAGGCCGTGAAGAGCGGCCTCATCACAGAAACGGAGATCAATACGTCGCTGGAACGCCTGTTCGTGGCGCGCTTCAAGCTGGGCATGTTCGACCCTCCCGAGCGCGTGCCGTTCTCCAAGATTCCCTACTCCGAGACGGATTCCGCGGAGCATCGCAAAGTGGCTCTGGACGCAGCCCGCGAGGCCATCGTCCTGCTCAAGAACCAGGAGGGTACGCTGCCGGTTAAGCCTTCGGTCCGCAAGATTGCGGTGATTGGCCCATCGGCCGACGACCCCATCGCACTCCTGGGCAACTACAACGGATTCTCCTCCCATCACGTCGCGCCCCTCGAAGGCATCGAGCGGCAATTCGCCGGCAAGGCGGAGATCCGCTATGCGTTGGGCGCCACTTACACCCCGCAATCCGCGGCACTGGTGCCTTCCACCGCGTTGGCGCCTCCCGCCGGCACCGGCCATGGAGTCCTGGCCGAATATTTTGACAATCCGGAATTTCAGGGGCAGCCCAAACTCTCGCGCGTGGAGCTCCGTCCTTACCTTCAGGCCGGGATCAGCGACCCGGCCATCACGGCCGCCTTTCCGCAGCGCGGCTACTCGGTGCGTTGGACCGGCACCCTGCGCCCGCCGGTGAGTGGCGATTATGCCATCACCATCGGCGGCGGGTTCGGACGCCCGTCCACCCGCCTGTTCCTGGACGATAAGGAACTTGCGGCACCAGCCCCTCCGGCAGGTGCGCCTCCCGCAGGTGGCGGCCGTGGCGCGCCCGCCCCGCTGCATGCCACGTTGGAAGCCGGCCACAGCTACAATCTGCGCGTGGAGTTTCGGCCGCAGGGTCCCGCCGGCAGCGTGCAGATTTCGTGGATCCCTCCGGCCGAGCCCCTCCTTGCCGAGGCCCTCGACGCCGTGAAGAACAGCGACCTCACCGTGGCTTTTGTAGGCCTCAACCCCAACCTCGAGGGAGAAGAGATGCGTGTCTCCATCCCCGGATTCTCCGGCGGCGACCGCACCAATCTCGAGTTGCCCGAGCTCCAGGAAAAGCTGATCGAAGCCGCCATGGCCACGGGCAAGCCGGTAGTCGTCGTCCTCACCAGCGGCAGCGCGCTGGCGGCCAATTATCCCGCGATCCATGCCGCGGCCCTGCTGGAACTCTGGTATGGCGGCGAAGAAGCCGGAACGGCCATCGCCGAAACCCTTGCCGGAGTCAACAATCCCGCCGGACGCCTGCCCGTGACTTTCTACAAGAGCATCGATCAGTTGCCGCCGTTTGAAGATTACTCGATGAACGGCCGCACCTATCGCTATTTCAAAGGCGACCCGTTGTACGGTTTCGGATTCGGCCTCAGTTATTCCACATTTCAGTATTCCGGGCTGCGCGCGCAACGTACGAAGAGCGGCGCGCAGGTCACTGTGCGCGTCAAGAACGCTTCCACCCGCAATGGCGATGAGGTCGTGCAGTTGTATGTGGACGGCGGCGGCGCCACGGATGCCGCCATCCGCCAGCTCCGCGGCTTTCAGCGCATTCACCTGCGCGCTGGAGAAACTCGCGAAGTGCAGTTCTCACTGGACGCCGAAGCCGTGCCCAAGAGCAAGGTGAAAATCAGCGTAGGCAGCGGCCAACCCGTCGGCGCCATCCCCCACGCGGATGCGGTGATGTAGGACAGACGATCGTTGCGTGTCGTCTGTCTTCTTCGCCTCCGGAAGACGACAGACGACAAAAGACGATCGTCTGTCCCACTAAAAGTTCTTGCTCATCAATTCGGGCAGAGCTTCTTCGATCGCCGCATAAAGAGCTGCCGGTTCGAATGGCTTGATCAGGAAGCTGTCCATCCCGGCCTCCAGGCACTGGCCCAGGGCCTCCATCATGGCGTGCGCCGTGAGGGCAATGATGGGGACGTGTACACCCGTGCCTTCCTCGCGTGCGCGAATGCGCCGGGTGGCTTCCCAACCATCCATTTCGGGCATCTGGACGTCCATCAGAATGGCATCGAACTGTTCCACTGCCGAGCGTTCCAGCGCCAGCCGGCCGTTGCCCACCACTTCCACCTGATGCCCGCGCCGCGTCAGCAGCGCCATGGCCACCTGCTGATTGATCTGGTTGTCTTCCGCCAGCAGGATGCGCAGCGGCCGAACCGGTTGATCCGCTTCAGCCGGCTCCGAAGCCGGAGACTTCACCGCCTGCACGCGGCGTGCGCGAATCCAGAAGCGGAATGTGCTGCCCTTCCCCACTTCGCTTTCCACCGTGACCGCGCCGCCCAGCAGCCGGATCAACCGTGAGCAGATGGAAAGCCCGAGCCCCGTGCCGCCGTATTCGCGCGACGTCGATCCGTCTCCCTGGCGGAACGGCTCGAAGATGTTTGCCAACTGGTCTTGTGGAATGCCAACGCCCGTGTCGCTCACAGCGAAATGCAGCTCCACGTCGTCGCCATCGTCATACCGTGCAGACACCTGCACCACTACCTGGCCGCGCTGCGTGAACTTCATCGCGTTGCCCACCAGGTTGCGCAGCACCTGCCGCAAGCGGCTGTCGTCGCTCTCCACCCATTCGGGCACTTCCGGTCCCACCTTCCATGCCAGACCGATCCCTTTTTCACGCGCCATGGCCAGAAAGGTGGAGCAGGCATCCTGAATCGAATCCGCCAGGCGGAACCGAATCGGCACCACTTCCAGCTTGCCCGCTTCAATCTTGGAGAAGTCCAGAATGTCGTTCAAAATGGTGAGCAGCGAAGCCGCGGAGCTCTTTACCGTGTCCAGATAAGGCTCGCGCTCCATGGGATCGGTGGCAATAGCCAGGTTGACCATGCCGATAATGCCGTTCATCGGAGTGCGGATTTCGTGACTCATGTTGGCCAGGAACTCGCTCTTCAGGCGGTTGGCCGCTTCGGCACGCAGCATGGCTTCCTGTACGCGGATCTTCTCCTGGTCCACGCGCGCTTTCTCCACCGCCAACTCGCGCGTGCGGGCAGATACCGCCTCTTCCAGGTCCTTGCGAACCTGGATGTGCCGGATGTGCCGCCTCCTCAAAAACAGGGTCACTACCGCCGGAAGAATCACCGCCAGCAGCAGGAAGAACCACAAGGAACGCCACCACGGTGGGCGGATCTCGAAGCGGAACACCGCCGGGCGCGTGCTCCACTGGCCCGAAGCGTCGCGGGCCTGTACCTCCAGCCGGTAATCGTTGGGCGGCAGACTGGGAAATTGCAGTTCGCGCAGTGTGGTCTCCCGCCATTCCGTCGACAGAGGCTGCAACTGGTAACGGAACAGCAGCGAGGTTTCGCGAACATAGGTAAGTGCTGAGTAGCGCACTGACAGGGAGTCGGATGCATACCCTGTGGACACATAGGTGCCGCCCTTCACGTCCGTTTTGCCCAGCGCAATCCGGGTCAGAACCACGGTGGGCGGCTGCGCCTGTTGAATGGCGGGATGCGGGCGGAAGCGTGCCAGACCGCCGCTGGTACCGATCCAGACCGTGCCGTTGGGCTCCGCGGCAAAGCCGTGCAGATCGCAATCGTCCCAGATCAAACCGTCATTCTGGTCGTATTGCGTCCAGCGACCTCCGCTCCAGATGCCGACTCCCTGATTGGTGCCAGCCCACAGCCGGCCGCGCGCGTCGAAGCCCAGAAAGTAAGTCAACTCGCCACGTAGTCCCTGATCTCTACCGTAGTGAGTCATCGACAGACGCTGGCCTTTCGTCCGGATGCGCGTGATCTCGCCGTCGTGCAGGTAGCCGACCCAAATCTCTCCGGGGCGTGATGCATTCAGCGACAGCACCACGTCGTGCCGCAGTCCGTCGGCCGTTGCAATGCGGCGCCAGGTTCCGCCGGAGAGGCGGAACAGCCCTACCGTAGTGCCTGCCACGATGTCCCCGCCGGCAGCTTCTGTTACCACCCAGCAGCGAACCGCCGGAACCCCTTCCACGCGCCGGAATTGCCGGGTGGTGAGCGGCGCCACGTACAGGCCTCGCTCGGTGGCCGCCCAGATCTGCCCGGAGCGGTCCAGCGCCAACGCGTAAGGCGATTCGCCGTCCAGCCCCTGCCCTTTGCCGATCCACTCGATTCTGCCGGTCTTCAAGTGGATGCGCGCGGCGCCATTGTGCTCCGTCCCGAGCCACACGAAACCGTCGCCCGTTGGCAGCAGCGCATGCACCGGAAGTTTGCCCACCGCGGGCTGGGCGCTCCAAGTTAGACGGCCCGCTTCCCCTTGCCCCTGGTAGAGGCCGGATTCCGTTCCGGCCCAGACCCTGCCATCGGCCATGGGTAGAATCTCGTAGATCACTTCGTTGTGCAGGCCACTCTCGTAAGAGAAGCCGTCCCACTCCTGGTAGCCCTCCCAACGCGCCAAACCACGGCCCGAGAGCCCCAGCCACAGCGATCCTTCCCGATCTTGCATTACCGAATAGACTGCTCCGCGCAGGCTTTCCTTCCGGCCCACCACCTGCATCGTCTCGCCCTTGCGAATCGCCAGACCGTCGGCAGTGGGGACCAGCAGGCGGCCATCCGAATCCACCTCGAGTTGTCCGTCGCCGGCCACCGGCAGCATGGCGTCTGCAGGCGGGGCGAAGCGCTTGCTCCCCGGGTGCAACACGGCATAGCGGCGCAGGTCGTGTATCCAGACATCGCCACTGCCGTCTCTGCGGATGCTGACCCAGGAACTGGAAGGAATCCCCGCCTCGTCACCGAAGACCGTGAATCCATCCCCATTCATGCGGCACACCTTGTCATGGCATCCAAACCAAACGGTGTCCTGCTCCACCAGTAACCCGCGTGCCTCCGCGCCGCCGGCCGCAGCGGGCGTGGGCAGCAGGCTAAGCAGGAGGGCATTGCTTCCCGGCGCGAGCGAGACCACTGCCAAACCGCTTCCGGTGGTGATGTAAGTGCGGCTCTTGCCGTCGAATTGAATGCTCCCCGAATTCCCCACGCCGGCGGCCCGAGGCAGCGGGAGCTTTTCGAAATGATCCTCGCGCAGCCGGAACACGCCCTCGTGAAAGCCCGCCAGAACGCTGCCATCGGGAGCCTCGCCCAAGCTGAGCCCCATGGCTCTGGGCAGCCCCTCCTCGGGACCGTAGCGTTGAAAGCGCTGTCCATCATAGCGAAACACCCCGCTCTCGGCCACCGCCCAGAGAAATCCCGTGCGGTCCTGAAAGAGCGCCTTGATGGCCAGATTCGTCAGCCCATCCCCGACTCCGTAATAGCGGAATCGGTACTGCTGTGCTTGTCCGGTAAAGACAAGGGTCAAGAAAGCCAGTCCCGTAGCCAGGCGCATTCGGGCAGTTTGAGTGGGCATCGCCACATAGCACTTATCGGCACCTTACGGCGATTTCGCGGCACAAATTCAGGCCATTATCCGATAAGGGATATGTGGAAGCCTGTGCTAATCAGATGTTTCCGCTTGTTTCAGTTCCATCGGCCGATCCCTGGTTCTCTGGATTGGAAGCGCCCGGTCCGGTCGGGCGGCTCCCATGACGAATATGTATTTCCTATTTTGGAAGAGGAAAGCAGTGGAGCCAACTCTCCTCGACGTGACGCGGCATCCGGATTCGAAGAGAATACGCGCGATGCACTGTTCTTGCAGATGCCATCCGACACTCTGGCCGCCGCTCAGAACCCGTGCGGGAAACTCGGGATCATCGATGACTTGGGGAATCCAAGTCTCGCCCACGAGTTTGAAGTAGCTGTCGGACAGGCGTTGCTTGCGTGGATGGATCACGCCGCTGACCTCCGGTATCCGCGGAAGGGAGTCGGTGCCGGCGATTCGATCCTGAGCTCCAGTCGGATCGTCCCAGCTTCGACCGCCCAGCGACTCGTCCTTCAATGGCCGACAAATCGCGAGGAGGCTCGAAGACGTAGAAATGGCGATTGAATGGGATTTCGTGGCCGACCTTGGTTTTTTCCGGATCGATCCAGGCGTCAGGGAAGTGGGGCTAGACTTCGCGTTTGAAGTAGACATCGACGGCTTCCAAAAGGGGCACGTTTTCGATGTCGCGGAGATTTGCGTTGGGCTGCGGCTTGCCTTTTGAGCTTGCCCTTCTCGCCAAGCACTACCTTTCCCCGGTCGTCGTGAAGAGGGTGCTCGACCGTGATCGTCCGGTAGCCGAAATCACTGTTCTTGACGATGTGGGAAATGGCCCTCCTGCCGTCGCTGGCCTCCGGAAAAGCGGCGCACACGAACAGCGCGGAAGCCGGAACCAACGTTCGCATTCTTTATCCCTCATCGAGATAGAACTGTACCCGATCTGCTGCCCGGTTACCAGTAAGTATTGACTTGCCCGGTGGTCCCTGCTTAACTATAGTTAAGTCGAAAATGAGCACGGTGGGACAGTTGCGCCACAACGAACACTCGCTGTCCGACGTCCACGCCAGCGTGGGCACGAGCGAGGTCTCGTTCTGGCGGCGCATGTTCGCCTTCGCCGGACCCGCGTACCTGGTGAGCGTGGGCTATATGGACCCGGGCAACTGGGCCACGGACCTGGAAGGTGGTGCGCGTTTCGGCTACCGGCTGCTGTGGGTCCTGGTGATGTCCAATGCCATGGCCATTCTGCTGCAGACGTTGAGTGCCCGTCTGGGAATCGTCTCGGGCCGGGATCTGGCGCAGGCCTGCCGGGAGACCTACCCGCGGCGCGTCAACCTGGCGCTGTGGGGACTCTGCGAAATCGCCATCGCGGCCTGCGACCTGGCAGAGGTGCTGGGTGCGGCCATCGGGCTCAACCTGCTGTTTCACATCCCCCTGCTGTACGGTGTGCTGATCACGGCGGCGGACACCTTGCTGGTGCTGTGGTTTCAGAGCTTCGGCATCCGTGTGATCGAATCATTCGTGTTGTCGCTCATTGCGGTGATGGCGGCATGCTTCTGTATCGAGATCTTCTGGGCCAAGCCGGGCGCGAGCGAAATGGTCACCGGCCTCTTGCCGCGGCTGGATCACAACAGCCTGTATATCGCGATCGGCATCTTGGGCGCCACCGTGATGCCCCACAATCTCTATCTGCATTCCGCGTTGGTGCAGACGCGGCACATCGGGCAGAATGAAGCCGCCAAGCGCGTAGCCTGCCGGTACAACCTGATCGATTCGGTAGTGGCGCTGAACGGGGCCATGTTCGTGAACGTGGCGATTCTGGTGCTGGCCGCGGCGGTATTCTTCCGGCGCGGCATCATCGTCACCGAGATCCAGCAGGCCCAGGTTCTGCTGGTGCCTCTGCTGGGAACCAGTATGGCTGGGGTCATCTTCGCCGTGGCGCTGCTTTGCTCGGGTCAATCCTCCACGCTCACCGGAACGCTGGCGGGCCAGGTGGTGATGGAAGGCTACCTGAACTTCCGCATGCGCCCCTGGCTGCGCCGCCTGATTACGCGCTCCCTGGCGGTGATTCCGGCAGCTCTCACCATCTATTTCGCCGGCGACAAGTCCAGTTTCGGCCTCATCATTCTCAGCCAGGTGATGCTGAGTATGCAATTGCCTTTTGCGATTATTCCGTTGATCCATTTCACCAGCGACCGGGCCCGCATGGGTGCTTTCGCCAACGCCATATGGGTGCAGGCGTTGTCCTGGGTCACGGCGATGGTGGTGGTGGCCCTGAACGTCATTCTGGCGGTCCCGGTGATTGCGGACTGGGTGGCGGGCGCCGGCGCCTGGCGTCCCCTGGTTTGGGCGCTCACCGTGCCCACCGGAATCGGGTTGCTGGGGCTGTTGGCCTTCGTTACTCTGGAACCCCTGATCACCCGCCGGAAACTCGGTATGGCACCGGTGACGCTGCCCGATACCAAAGGCGCGGAAGCCGGGGCGGCGCCGCGCTATCAGCGCATCCTTTTGCCTCTCGATCATACCGTATTGGACCAGCTTGCCTTGAACCACGCCGCCGCAATGGCTCGCATTTATGGAGCGAAGGTGTTTCTGCTGCATGTGGAAGAGGGTGTGACCAGCCAGATTTATGGCGGCGATTCCTCCACCGCCGAGGTGGAATTGGGCGAGCAGTACCTGGAGCGGATCGCCCAGTCTTTACGGGACCAGGGCGTTTCCGTGGAGACCAGCATTTCGCATTCGAACTCGCCCACCAAGGAGATTATTCGATACGCCCGGGAAATCCAGCCGGACCTGATCATTATGGGAGCGCACGGACACGGCGGCCTGAAGGACCTCATTTTCGGCAATACCATTAACCCGGTTAGGCACCACCTGCAGGTGCCCATGCTGATCGTGAGGCCGGGAAAAACCTGATACCGCAGTGGGACAGTGTGTCCCAACACCGTGTCGCAGGTAAACACAACAAGCCTGGGAAAAGAACGCAAGGCTTTTTATTTCAATAGCATTACATGGCATGATAAGTGCTTTTTTCCATTCCGTGAAGCGCGCCACGCAACTCGCAGCGGTACTAGCCTTGTGCCTGTCGCCGCTCCCTTGCGCCACATTGGTAAGGCTGTCGTTGAGCGAAATGGCGGCCAAGTCGACAGCCATTGTGCGGGCCAAAGTGGTGGATTCTTCGGCATCGCTTTCCGGGACAGTGATCTACACCCATTACAAGTTGCAGGTGAGCGAGCGGTTGAAGGGCCAGAATGTCGTGGAAGTTGTGGTGCCCGGTGGAATTGCCAACGGCATTCAGCAGGTGGTGCCGGGCGCGCCACGGTACAACAAGGGTGACGAGTACGTGTTTTTCGTCTGGACCGGCTCGGACGGATTGAACCGTGTGATCGGCTTGACCCAGGGCATGTTTCTGGTGACGGCGGACGGCTCGGCGGATCCCGCGGTGACACGGAGCGCCAGCCATGAATTGATGCTGGATCCGAAGACGGGTCACCCGGTAAAAGACGAGACGCTGGCGATGCGTATGAGCGATCTGCGGTCGCAGATTGCCGGCGCGCTGGCGGGAGCGGGGAAGTAATGCTGCGAAACGGCATCCTTCGCAGACTGGTTACTCTGGCGGCAGCGGCGATTTTATTGGGCGTGCCCGCGGAAGCTTATTATCACTACGTTTATTACTACCGCAGCACGCCCCAGTTCCCCATGCAGGCCAAGTTCGACTTGAGCCGCCTCACCAACAATACGGTGGTTTTCACAGTGGCGGATAACGGTCCCGCCACCTACTATCCCAACGATAGTTTCGGCTCCGTGCTGGCGCAAGTGAAGCAGGCGCTGGCGGCTTGGAACTCGGTGCAGACTTCCAGCCTGCGCGTGACTTTCGGCGGGTTGCAGCCTCCGAGCCAGGGATCCAACGCCCCGGGTGCGGAAGTGGTGTTTCAGGATATGGGCCCAGGCCTGTTGGGAATGACCCTGGTGAGCATGCCCGCCAACCCTACCTTCAACGGGCAGTTCGTTCCCATTCTGCACTCCCAGGTCATGCTGGAGAATAATACCAGCCAACCGCCCGGCCCGAGCTATGCCGAGACGTTTTTCACCACGGCGGTGCATGAGATTGGTCACGCCCTGGGCCTGCAGCATACGTGGACGGCCGCGGCGATGTCGCAGGCCACCATTCGGAACACGTCGCGCACGCGTCCCATCGATGCCGACGACATGGCAGGCCTTTCGGTTCTCTATCCGGCAGCGAACTGGACTACGAGTCTCGGCACCATCTCCGGGCAGGTCAGGTACACCTCGGGAGCGGCTGTGGCGTTGGCCTCGGTGGTGGCGATTCCGAACAATGGTCCGGCGGTGAGCACATTGACGAATCCCGACGGATCCTACACGATTTACGGACTGCCACCCAATACCTATCAAGTGTATGTGCACCCGCTGCCGCCGGACGCCATCGTGACGAGTGGTGAAGGCTTGCTCCTGCCGCGTGACGATTCGGGCCAGCAGATTGGCGCCAGTGCCTCCTTCCGTACGGTGTTCCTTCCTGGCGTACAGGATCCGGCACAGGCGACGCAGCTTACGGTCAATCCGGGATCTACCTTTTTCAACCAGAATTTCACGGTGACGCAGCGTGCGGGCGTGCCGGCTTACAACGTAGTAACCTACAGCTTCCTCGATCCGGTGAATCGCGCCTATCCGTTCCAAGCGTCGCAGCCGAACTATGTGCTGGTCACGCCCGCATTCATGGACGACACCCAGTCGGCGCAGTTCGCGGTAGCGTTGACCACCACGGGAACGCCATCGATTCCCACTCCGCAATCGGCGACGCTGATGGGTGTGGGCTCGGCCAACTTCGCCCCGTTCAACCTTGCCGGCGTGCCTGCCCTGCAGATGTCGTTCGGTCTGGCGTCATTCATGGGCGTTGGTCCGCGCCACCTGGTGCTGAATTTCGGCAATGACATTTACGTACTGCCCGATGCCATCGACCTGGTCCAGAAGGGGCCGCCGGTAGTCACCGGAATCAACACCAACGGGGATGGCACAGTGACATTGACTGGGGGAGGCTTCGGGCCGGACAGCCGGGTATTCTTCGATGGCATGCAGGCCGCGGGTGCTTACAACGGGTCGAGCAACACCTTCACGGTAACGCCTCCATCCGGAGCGGCCGGTCAGGTCTCCGCCTCAGGTCTCCGCCGTCGCGGTGTACAACAGCGACGCGCAGAACTCCTTAATGATCCAGAGCGGGAACCCGCCTGTCTATAACTACCCCAACAACGGCGCGCCGCAGATTCAAACCATCACGCCCGCTTCCCTGCCATCCGGTGGATCCGGCGTACCTTTCTCGGCTAAGGTCGATATCACCACTGCGGGTACGGAATTCGTGGATGGAGAGGTTTCGGTGGGGTTTGGATCGGCCGATGTCACCGTTAGCCGCGTATGGGTGCTGACTCCGACCCACCTGGTTGCCGATGTCGTAGTCGCGCCAGGCGCGGCTCTCGGCGCTTTCGCGGTCAGCGTAATCTCCGGCATGCAGGTAGTCGAGCAGCCGTCTGGAATGCAGATCCAGCCGCCATCCACCCAGCCGCAAGTCGCCACGGTTCTGAACGGCGTGACGAACCAGCCGGGAGCCCTGTACCAGGGCAACGTGGGCGTGATGTACGGCCTGAACCTGGGGCAGTCCAGCGGCAGCGTACAAATGACCGTAAACGGCGCGGCTGCGAATGTGTTGTTTGCCTCGCCCACGCAAGTCAATTTCGTCTGCCCGAGTGTGGGAATCGGCCCGGCCACGCTGGTATTGAATGGCCCGTCCGGCAGCGCCACTGTGGAAGTGCAGGTGGCAGGTGGCGAATACCGCACCTGCCATTACGGGTGTCTTTGGCGCTTCCGGCGGACAAGCGGCCAACCCCGGCGACGTGCTCACGGCCTCACTCTCAGGTTTCGACAGCACGGTGGCAGCGAATCCCAGCCGTCTGCAGGTCACGATAGCGGGCTTGCCAATGACGATTCTGCAGATCGGTTCCGGCCAGGTGCAGTTCGTACTGAACCAGTCCTTCGGCGGAACCACGGTGCCGGTGGTGATCTCCCTCGACGGCGCACCGAGCGCGCCCTTCCTCATCGCCGCGCGGTAGCGTGCTACCGTGTACGCATGAAACTGTTGCCGCTTCTCCTGCTCGCTGCCGGATTCGCATTTCCCGCGGGTGACCCCGCGGGTTTCTACCTCTGGAAGTCCTCGGACGTGAAGGCATTTCCGTCGATGTTGGCGTCCAAAACCGGAACCGGAGGTATCGCCAGCCAGCCCCTCGCCAATCTGGGCAACTACACCTTTGCCGCGGTGCTGCGCAAGCAATCCGGCGAGGCTGAAATTCACGAAACGCAGGCCGACATCTTCGTGATCACGGCCGGCGAGGGCACTCTGACGGTAGGCGGCACCGTTCCCGATGCCAAAACGACGCAGCCGCACGAACTTCGCGGTACGACCATCAGCGGCGGAGTGGCGAAGAAGGTGGCTGCCGGCGATGTGTTGACCATCCCCGCGAAGATGCCGCACCAACTGAAGGTCGACGCGGGCAAAGAGATCTCCTATCTGGCCGTGAAGGTCACCCAGGAATGAACGTCGTGCTTTTTGGCGCGACCGGCATGGTGGGCCAAAGCGTCCTGCGCGAATGCCTGCTGGATCCGGACGTGCAAATGGTCCTCTCTGTCGGGCGAAGTGCCACCGGGCAGCGCCATCCCAAACTGCGGGAGTTGGTGCTGCCGGATTTGTTCAATCTTGCTCCCATCGAAAGCGAACTCTCGGGCTTCGAAGCCTGCTTCTTCTGCCTGGGTGTGACGTCGGTGGGAATGAACGAAGAAAGCTACCGGCGCATCACCCACGAACTCACTTTGTCCGTGGCGCAGACGCTGGTAAGACTGAATCCGGCGATGACTTTCGTTTTCATCTCGGGCGCGGGGGCGGACAGTACGGAGCGCAGCCGCACCATGTGGGCGCGGGTGAAGGGCGCAGCGGAAAACGCCGTGCTGGGCTTGCCGTTCCAAGCAGCCTATGTGATCCGGCCGGCGGTGATTCTGCCCAGGCACGGGATCAGGTCGCGAACCAAGCTGTACCAATTCTTCCTGACGATGTTCCGGCCGTTTTACCCAATCGTGAAGGCTCTGCTGCCGCGATACGTGACCACCACGGAAGATCTGGGCCGCGCCATGCTGCGGATCGCCAAACACGGCGCTCCGAAGCCAGTGATAGAAAGCTGGGACCTCGGCGGCGGGCTATAATCTTCATGTGGACATGGAAGGGGCCATCAAGCAGCTTCAGGAGACCGCCATCGTCATGGCGGGCATTCAGGCGCGGCAGGCGGAGGTGCTGAAGGGCCACGGTGAATGGCTGGANNATGGCCAAACACGACGAGATGATGGCCGAAATCAACGACAAGCTCAACGGACTGATCGGCTTCGTCGATGGATTGATGCGGCCGCCAAAGCCCGAATGATCAAGAACTGACAGTCTTCCGCGCATCCACCCAGGCGGGGAACACCTCGGGATTTTCCAGCCAGACCAGCATCCACTGCGCCATCTCTCGCTTGTCCGCCTGTTTTTCGGACGAGGTGCGGGGGCTCTGGGCGAGGAACTTCGCGCGATCTTTGGCGCCGATCACCTGGCGGCGGCAATAGCGGGCACGCTCTCGGTTTCCCGACGCGGTTGCCTCGGTATACACCTGGAGCATCTCGCGCAGCGTCTGTTCCAACTCCTCGAAGGTGTGTTGCCGGATGCCGGCGTACGGCTGGTCGATAGGCAGGCCGGTGTTGGCCAATAACTCGCGGAGNNCCTTCGGTGATGGCGGCCGGCTGCTCCGCCGCTAGCAGATCGCGCAACTGCTGCTTAACGGACCTTCGGGAGTCCACGGCGATACCGGTCGGCCGCGGCTGCATGCGCGGCGCTGCTGCTGTTGAACTCATGCGCGCCGGAGCCATCGGGACGCAGCACGAAGTAGAGCACATCGGTAAGCTCGGAGTGCAGAACCGCCTGGATGGATGCCATCCCGGGATTGGCGATGGGGCCGGGCGGGAGACCGGTGTGGCGATAGGTGTTGTAGGGGTTGTCGCTATCCAGATCCGACCGGTGGATAGTGCCGCGATAACGGTTGTCCAGAATGGCGGCATAGATGGTGGTCGGGTCGCAATCCAGTTTCATGCCGATGCGCATGCGATTCAGAAAGACGGCGGCGATACGGGGACGCTCGGCGGCCAGTTTTCCCTCCTTCTCCACCAGCGAGGCCATCGTCACCGTCTCATGCACGCCCGCCGGGCTCTTCAGGCTGCGCCACACCTCGCGAAACCGTCCGGTCATCAGGCGGCAAACACTCTCCGGGGTCGAGTGCCGGCTCAACTTGTAGCTATTGGGGTAGAGATAGCCTTCGAGCGTGGGGGCGTCCGGATCCAGATCGCGGATCATCGCGGGATCGCGCGCCGCAGCGATGAACCGGGAGGCGGGGAAGAGCCCCAGTCCCTCGAGTGCGGCGCCGATCTCGTAGAGGTTCCGGCCCTCGGGAACCACCAGCGGGAGGAAGAAGATGTCGCCGCGCGCAACGCGGTCGAAGACGCCGCGGGCGCTGGCGGCGTGTTCGAAGCGGTATTCGCCGGCTTGCAGCCGGTGGCCCGGGCGTGACAGACGGGCCAGCAGAAAGTCCCACCTGTTGCGCACCACGCCGGCTTTCGCCAGAATCGTGGCCATGGACGATGTGGCAGTACCGCGCGGCAGGTCGACAAACACGGCGCCCTGAAAGCCCTGGTAGGGGCTCTCCAGGCGATACAGCAGGAACCCGCCGCCCATCGCGGCGAGAAGCAGGAGCAGGCCGAAGACGCGCAGGACTCTCATAAGGAATCGAGGTAACTTTGCAGCAGAATCACGGCCGACAGACGATCCACGGCAGCCGCGCGCTTTTCGATACTGATGCCGCTGGAGCGGAGCACACGGCCGGCTTCCACGCTGGTGAGCCGCTCGTCCCAGAGTTTGACCTCCAGGCCGGTGCGTACCGTCAGGTCGCCGGCGAATTCACGGACCCAGCCGGACTGGCGGCCCTCGGCGCCGCGCATGTTGATGGGGTTGCCGAGCAGGATCAGACCGACTTCGCGTTCGCGGATAAGTTGCTGGAGCGCGTCCAGGTCGTTGCGCTTATTAGTGCGGTTGAGATTCGGCATGCCTTGGGCGGTGATGCCCAGCGGATCGCTGATGGCGAGGCCGATGCGTTTCTTGCCAAGGTCCAGGGCGAGGATACGGTGAGTGGGAAGGGGCAATCCAATTTCATTATAGACGGGGCCATGCTACAGTCGAGGCAAGGGTCGTAGACGCGCCGTGGCGCTTCCAATCGTGAAACCACCCAGCTCTCATAAGACCGCGCAAGATGCGCGGCACATGGCCATGCCCGTGGTGGCCGTAGGTGTGATCATCGCCATCCTCTACTTTGGCCGCGTCTTCTTTATCACGTCACTGATTGCCATTACCATCGCCTTCATTCTGGAGCCGTTCGTGGCGCTATTGATGCGCATCCGGTTTCCGCGCAGCCTGGCGGCGTTCGTGGTCTGCAGTCTGACTCTGCTGGTGCTCTATGTGATGGGACTGGGCGCTGGCACGCAACTGGCGGCCATCTATCAGGATCTGCCCGTCTACGGCCAGCGTATCGGCGATATCGTGGACGGCATCAGGCAGAAGGTGGCGGCCACCGAAGAGCGCACGTACCAACTGGTAGTACCGGCGCGGCAGCGCCAGGCTGAGCAGGATCGCCTCAAGGCAGAGGCGGCGGCTGCCAAGAGCAGGAAATCGTCGCGGACGCCGCAGCCAATCGTGGTGGTGCAGGCGCCGCCGGGAGCCGCGCCGGAAGAACGCAGTTCGCTCATCGGCGATTTCATTTCCACGCGCCTCAGCTCGTTTTACCAGTTCTTCCTGATGGCTTCCTTTATCCCGTTTCTGGTGTACTTCATGCTGAGTTGGCGCGACCATATCAACCGCAGTTTTCTGCAGTTCTTCCATGGTGAAGACCGGATGGTGGCCACGCGCAGCCTGCAGGGCATCGCCGACATGGTGCGGGCGTTCGTAGTGGGAAACTTCCTGCTGGGACTGCTGCTGGCGTCCGTCAGTTCCACGATGTTCGGCCTCATGCGTCTGCCATACCCACTGCTGGTCGGCCCTCTCAGCGGGTTTCTCAGCCTGGTGCCCTACGTAGGGCTGCCCCTGGCGATGGTGCCGCCGCTGTTTGCCGCCCTGGGACCGAATCAGGTTTCGACCTATGTCCTGGTGGTGGTGTTCGTAGCCCTGCTGCACCTGATCGCGCTGAACCTGCTGTATCCGAAGATCGTGGGTTCGCGCGTCCATCTGAATCCCCTGGTGGTGACCTTTTCCCTGATGCTGTGGGGCTTTCTCTGGGACGCTCCCGGGCTGTTATTGGCGATACCGCTGACGGCGGGGCTGAAGGCGGTGTGCGACAACGTGCACGGCCTGCGGCCCATCGGCAAGTTTCTGGGCGATTGAGTCTGCTTCAAGCGGAGCCCGCGCCACCTGCTAGACTTTTACTTCGAATCGCAAATGGCGGAAATTCCTGAATCGGCACGACAGTTCATGGCGGGACTCATCGAGCGGGCCCGCAAGCTCAAAAAGACGATCGCATTCCCGGAAGGCAGTGACCCGCGCGTGCTGGAAGCGGCGGCGCGCCTGGCGCGGGAAGGCGCCGTCAAGCCGGTGCTGATCGGGCCGAAGCCGGCCGGCGCGCCTGAGGGTGTGACTTTCCAGGATCCCGCCAGTTCGCCCCTGACTTCCAAGTACGCCGCGCTGTATTACGAGCGCCGCCGCGCCAAGGGTATTACCCAGGTGGAAGCTGCCGCGGTGGCCAGGAAGCCGCTGTATTTCGCCTCTCTGATGGTGGGCGCGGGCGATGCCGATGGTTCCGTAGGCGGCGCCGTAAACAGTACCGCCGAAACGGTACGGGCCGCGCTGCATTGCGTAGGCACCGCGGCGCGCACGCGCCTGGTCTCGAGCGTGTTCATCATGGCGCTGCAGGATCGGTCGCAGGGTCACAACGGGCTGATGGCCTTCGCCGACTGCGCGGTAGTGGTGGACCCCACCGCCAGCGAGTTGGCCGATATTGCCATCGCCACGGCGGAGAGCACGCGGGTATTGATCGACGCCGAGCCGGCCGTGGCGCTGCTGACGTTTTCCACCAGGGGCAGTGGCAAGGGCGCGGAAGTCGACAAGGTGGTGGAGGCGCTGCGCATTGTGCAGGCACGCGCCCCGGAGCTGAACGTGGATGGTGAACTGCAGGCGGATGCGGCGGTGTCCGCAGTGGTCGGCCGCTCCAAGGCGCCGGGGTCGAAGGTGGCTGGCCGCGCCAACACGCTGGTGTTTCCCACCCTGTCGGCTGCTAATATTGCTTACAAGCTGGTAGAGCGATTGGGCGGCGCGATGGCGATCGGGCCGTTTCTACAAGGGCTGGCCAAGCCCGCCAATGATCTTTCGCGAGGCTGCTCGGCGGAAGACATTTTCAACGTGGCCGTGGTGACGGCCCTGCAGTCCGAAACACAATAGCGCGATGCTGCCGTATCGGCTCATCTATTCCGAACAGTACGACCTGAACCTGGGCGGCCACGTCTTCCCTTCGAGGAAGTACAAGTGGCTGCATGACAGGCTGCGTTGGACGCGGTTTGCGGTGGAAGAGGATTTCCTCGCGCCCGCGCCTGCCACGGATGCCGACATGCTGCTGGTGCACGATGCGGAATGGGTGACCAAACTGCGTACGGGCACGCTGACGTATCAGGATATTCTGCGGCTGGAGATCCCCTATTCGCGGCAGATGGTGGACGCGTTCTGGCTGGCGGCCGGGGGCACGATCCTGGCGGCGCGCAACGCGATCGGAATGGGCATTGGGTTCAACGTGGGCGGCGGATTCCACCACGCGTTTCCGGGTCACGGCGAGGGCTTCTGCGCGATTAACGATATCGCGGTGGCGATCCGGGTGCTACAGCGCGATGGCGTGATCCAACGCGCCATGGTGGTGGATTGCGACGTCCACCACGGCAACGGTACCGCGTCGATTTTCACAGGCGATCTTTCGGTATTCACGCTGTCCATCCACCAGTTCAACAACTATCCCACGGAGAAACCCATGTCGAGCCTGGACATTCATCTGGCGGACGGCATCGGTGACGCGGAATATCTGCAGCGTCTGGGCAATGGGTACCGCGCGGCGTTGACCATGTTCCACCCGCAACTGGTAGTGTACGTGGCCGGCGCCGATCCTTATTACGAAGACCAACTGGGCGGCCTCTCGCTGACTTTCGACGGCTTGATGGAGCGGGATCGGCTGG
>OKRF01000002.1:28502-28770 GCA_900290315.1 Candidatus Sulfopaludibacter sp. SbA3
AGACCAACTGGGCGGCCTCTCGCTGACTTTCGACGGCTTGATGGAGCGGGATCGGCTGGTGATCTGGACGGCGGCGCAGCAGAAGATTCCTGTGGCGATCGTGCTCGCCGGCGGCTACGCCCAGAATGTCGAAGACACGATCACCATCCACGCCAACACGGCCGCCGTCGCCCGCGACGTGCTAATTCGGTGACAGTCGGCTCCCAAGGAACTCATCCGGAAGTTGTTGATAACAACCAATTGGCCAGAGACGAAAAGACGCCAATTT
>OKRF01000002.1:28780-29143 GCA_900290315.1 Candidatus Sulfopaludibacter sp. SbA3
CAAATGCCGGCGGAGTTCCTCTCCGGTATGGACCCGCGGCACGCGGGTCCTTTGCTCATGAGGAGCCAGTGGGACAGACGATCGTTTTTTGTCGTCTGTCATCTTCCGACCTGCCCGAAAATGCCGTCCTACGTAACGTACACGGCGCAAAGCTGTGGCAGGCTATTGACTTCGCTGCCTTTGCGAAATCATTAGCCTCTTTCGAAAATCCTGAGCCACAAACCCGTGCCACGAGCCTCGAAAATCGCCGCTTTTTGGCGAGTCTTCGCGCCTGGCTCGAGTTTGCCCCTTTACGAAATTCCGACGCGTTTTCCCCGCCATTCTCATCCCATCGGGTGAAGCTTCGCCTCAAAAGCCGACTGT
>OKRF01000002.1:29152-29484 GCA_900290315.1 Candidatus Sulfopaludibacter sp. SbA3
TCCCCGCCATTCTCATCCCATCGGGTGAAGCTTCGCCTCAAAAGCCGACTGTCACCGAATTCGAATTTGTGTCACCGCATTCGTATGCGCCGGATTTGTGGTACGATCCGGCCTGTATGAAAGGCCGAATTCTTGCCATCACTCTGCTTGCGTTTGCCGCGTTTGGGCAGACGCAGAAACCGCTGCAACTCGCGGACATTCTGAGCTGGAAACGCATTCAGGCGCCGGTGGTGTCGACCAACGGCGAGTGGTTTGCGTACCGGATCGCGCCGGCCGAAGGCAACGCCGAGGTCGTCGTGCGCAATCTCAAGACGGGGAAGGAAGAGCATTAC
>OKRF01000002.1:29494-34884 GCA_900290315.1 Candidatus Sulfopaludibacter sp. SbA3
CCGGAGCGGGAGCGGGCGGCCCGGAGTTTTCAGAAGACTCGAAGTGGGTGGTCTTTACGGCCTACCCCCTGACGCGCGATGCCAAGCGCATGAAGACCCAACGCCGCCCCATCCAACCCAAAGCGGTGCTGGTGGAACTGGCCACGGGCAAGAAAGTGGAGTTCGAAAAGGTGCGGCGGTTCGCCTTCTCCGGTGAAAAGTCGAGCGTGCTGGCGTTGCATCGCCTGGGGCCCGAAGCGCCCGCAGCCCCACCGGCAGCGGCGAGTGGCACGGGCGCGACTCCTCCGGAGCGTCCCTCCGGCAGCGACCTGCTGCTCTACGAACTGGCCACCGGCAACGAAATGAACGTGGGCAACGTTTCCGAATTCGCCTTCAACAAGAAGGGCGACTCGCTGGCCTGGATCATCGACGCACAGGACAAGGCGGGCAACGGCATCGCGATCGAAAACCTGGACTCGGGGCAGGTGCGCTCTCTGGATAGCGCGGCGGCGGTGTACAAGAGCCTTGCCTGGACCGAGAAAGGCGACGCCTTCACGGCGCTCAAAGGCGTGGACGACAAGGGTTTCGAAGATAAGCTGTACAGCGTGGTGGCGTTCAAGGATCTGCGCAGCGCCAAACCCGCCAAGGTGGTCTTCGATCCCAAGGAGGATAAGAGCTTTTCGGCGGGCATGACGGTAGCGTCGACGCGGCCCGCGGTCTGGCGGCAGGATCTTTCGGCGCTGGTCTTCGGGCTGCATGAGGTGAAAGCCAAGAAACCGGGCGCTCGCGACGCCGCGCCCACCGATGGCGATGCGGCGGCCGCGCCTCCGCGTCCAGCTCCGCCAGAAGACGACAAGCCTTCGCTGGTGCTGTGGCACTACAAGGATCCGCGTCTGCAAACGCAGCAACAGGTGCAGGAGACCGCCGACAAGAATTTCAGTTTCCTCGCGACCTATCTGCCGGACCAGCAGAAATTCCTGCGGCTGGCGGACGACTCGCTGCGGAGCAGAAGTACGCCTTGGGAGTCGACATCCGCGAATACGAATTGACCAGCAACCTGGATGGCCGGCGCTTCCAGGATGTCTACGTGGTGAACCCGGCAACCGGTGAGCGGAAGCTGGCGCTGCGCAAGGCGGCGCACGTGATGGGCGCATCGCCTGACGGCACGAAGTTCCTCTATTACGACGATGGCGTGTTTTACGCGTACGACATGGAGAGCGGCAAATCCATCGAGCTCACCAAACAACTGCCCACCACGTTCTGGGACACCGAAGACGATCACAACCAGGTGAAGCCGCCGAGGCAATCGTACGGGTGGACGAAGGACAGCTCCGCCGTCTTGTTAAGCGATGGCTGGGACATTTGGAAAGTGCCGGTGCAGGGTGGTAAGGCTGAAAATCTGACGGCCAACGGGAAGAAGGACAAAATCCGCTACAAGCGGCCGTATCGGCTGGACCCGGAGGAAAAGGGGATCGACCTGACGGCCCCGGTGTACGTGCCGGTGTACGGTGAGTGGACCAAGAAGGGCGGCATCGGCGTGATCGAGCCCGGCAAGCCCGGGATCCGCATGCTGCTCTGGGACGACGCCGCATTCACGCAACTGATCAAGGCGAAGAAGGCCGACACGTATCTCTATACCCGCGAGACCACCCAGGAGTATCCCAACTTCTATGCCGCGGACGCATCGCTGGCGCACGGGCGGAAGATCACCGACGCCAATCCGCAGCAGAACGATTTCCTCTGGTCGAACGGCGTCCGGCTGGTGGACTACAGCAGCACACGCGGCGAAAAGCTGCAGGGCGCGCTGTGGCTGCCGGCCCACTATGAAGCCGGCAAGAAGTACCCGATGCTGGTCTATATTTACGAGAAACTCTCCCAGGCGGCGAACGATTATCCGCAGCCGGGTTACAACGGCTTCAACATTGCGCACTACACGAGCAACGGCTACGCCGTGCTGGAGCCGGACATCGTCTACAAAGTGAACGACCCCGGCATGTCCGCGGTGGCCTGCGTGGTGCCGGCGGTGAAGGCGGCCATCGCGACCGGCATCGTGGACGCGCAGAAGGTGGGGATTCAGGGCCATTCGTGGGGCGGCTACCAGACGGCGTTCCTGGTGACCCAGACGGATGTGTTTCACGCCGCCGTGGCGGGCGCACCGCTCACGGACATGGTCAGCATGTACAGCCTGATCTACAAGAACACCGGAGGCGCGAACGGAGCGATTTTCGAAAACGATCAGGGCCGCTTCAAGGGCGGGTACTGGGACAACATGGAGGCGTACATTCGCAACTCGCCCATCTACCACGCCGGCAATGTCCATACGCCCCTCATGCTTCTGCACAACGATAAGGACGGCGCGGTGGACCAGACGCAGGGCATCGAGTACTTCAACGCGCGAGTTCTTCGACCACTACCTGATGGATAAGCCTGCGCCCAAGTGGATGGATGAAGGCATTCCGCTACTGAAGATGAAAGACCATCTCGACGAAGTGACCAAGGCGCTCACTCCCGCCGAGAAGTGAGACTCACCAGACGCCGGCTTTTTGCAGTGCCTTGACGAGGTCGAGGTGATTGTCGGAACCGCTATCGGCAAAAACGACTTTCCCGAAGCCATCAATCAGGATTGTGCCGTAGCTATTATCGAGCCCCAGTATCTTCGCCGCGGTGCCGTCGGCGTCGATGGCTACCGGAACGGTGTATTGACTGCCTATTCCAGCCTGATATTTCTTTGGCAGGACATAATATACCGTCAGACCGCTGCCTCTAAAAGAGCGGTGTGCCATTTCCGCCAAGGCCACCATTTCGGACTCGGGCTGCGCACCAAACACCAGGAGTACCGTCTTCCCCCGTAAAGTGGAGGCGGTGATAGCCGCCTTGTCGGTTCCTGTCAGCGAAAACTCCGGTGCGTCCTGGCCGGCGAGCGGGGATTTCGGCCCGAAGCGCAGTTGATCCACCTGCACAGTGTCGGGTGGAGGCGTGAAGCGAAACAACTCTTCATCCACGGCCAAGCCCACGGCGGCTCTGGTGAAGGAGACTGTGACGATTTGAACTGACGGAGCCGGCCTCCCTGTCTCCTGGGTCCTGACCGTGTAGTTCGCCTTCAGCACCAGATTCCGAGTGGTATCGATCCAATACAGGATGGGCGATCTCTGAGCGCGGTCATTGGTAGGCGCCCGTTCGACCTCGATCACTTGGCACGCTACCGAACCGGAGGTCAGTTCCAGCGTTTCTTGACGTAGCAGGCGCGCGCTCTTCGCCTGATAGGCCATAATCTGGAACATGCCGAGTCCGGAAGGGGGGTGATTGGCAACAGCGGAGTTGTTGGTCTTCCTGTATTCGCTGCGGTCCCGGTTGAGCGTCCAGATGGATTGCCCGTCAAAAACGTACAGAAGCCCTGTCGGTAGAGCTTCCTCGCGGTACCTGCCCCTGCTGCCGATGATCCGGTGGCGCTGCTCCACGACATGGTGCATGTCGCCGGGGAAATCCATGACTTCGACCATTTCGAAATCGTAAGTCGTCTTGGGCAGCGCGTCGTAGGTCGCCTGGACCTGTTTCAGCAACTGCATCGCATCCTGCGCTACGGCAAACGGTGCAAGCAAAATGAGGATGATAAGTGACTGGACGGCTTTTCGCACAATATACTCCTTACTCACCACACGCCGGCTTTTTGCAGTGCTTTGACGAGGTCCAGGCGATTGCCGGAACCACTGTCGGTGAAGACCACCTTGCCGAAGCCATCGATCAGGATCTTCCCGTAACTACGATCGAGCCCGAGTTGCTTCGCCGCGCTGCCATCGGTATCGATGGCCACCGGGACGCTGTATTGGCTGTCGATCCCCGCTTGATATTTCTTTGGCAGGACATAGTACACCGTCAGGCCGCTGCCTCTGAAAGAGCGGTAGGCCATTTCCGCGATGGCCACCATTTCGGACTCCGGCTGCTCACCAAACATCAGGAGTACCGTCTTGCCCCGTAAGGTGGTGGCCGTGATGGCCGCTTTGTCAGTGCCCTTCAGAGAGAACTCCGGCGTGTCCTGCCCGACCAGCGCCGATTTCGGTCCGAACCGCAGTTGATCCACTTGCAGGGCGTCGGCCGGCGGCGTGAATCTGAGCAACTCGTCGTCCACGAATTGACCTACTGCGGCCTTCGCGAAAGAGTAAGTCGCATTTTGAACCGACGGTGCCTGCCTGCCGCTATCCCGGATTGTGACGATGTAGTTCGCCTTTAGCACCAGGTTCCGGCTCGTGTCGATCCAGTACGTGATGGGCGACGTCTGCACCCGGTCGGGGTTGGGCTCCCGTTCGACCTCAATCACCTGGCACGCCACCGGCCCGGAAGCCAGTTCCAGCGTCTCCTCCCGCAGCATTCGCGCACTCTTTACAAGGTAAGTGGTGATCTGGAACATGCTAAGCAGGGGCGCGGCGGCGGCGACACCAGAGAAATTGACCTTGGTGTATTCGTCGGACCGGTCCGGGTTGTATCCCCACCTGTAGAGCCCGTCTGAAATAGATAGAAGCCCCTTCGGCAGCGTCTCATCGCGCCACCTGCCCCGGCTGCCGACAATCCGATGGCGCTGTTCGGTCCTACTGTGGTACCCGCCCATCGCGAAGTCCGAGACTTCCACCATTTCGAAATCGTAAGTCGTCTTAGGCAACGCGTCAAACGTCGCCACGGCCTGTTTGAACAACTGCATCGCGTCCTGCGCCACGGCAAAGGGTGCGAGCAAAATGAGGATTGCCAGCGAGCGTCCAGCGTTTCGCACAAAACACTCCTTTTGTCCTAACTAACATCATGACGCGTTCGGGCGCCGAAGTGTTTACTCAGTGCCCTTCTTGGCCGGGTCGTGCACGCCGAGTTCTTTCAGTAGCGCCGGAGTCTTATAAAGCGTTTCCAGGGCGGACACGATGCCCGGTGTGGCGGCGTGGACGGCGCGCGCCGTCTCGTCCGAGTACAGATATGTGAGCTGAATGCTCTCCAGGTTGCCGTCGAAGGTTACTCCGACGATCTCGCCTTTGCCGTTCACCACCGGGCTGCCGGCGGCGCCTGCGGTGATGTCGCAAGTGCTCACGAAGTTGAAGGGCGTCACCAGGTCGAGCTTGCTCTTTCCCTCGATCCAGCGAGGCGGCAGATTGTAGATCTCGGCGTTGTTGGCCGCCAGGTGGAACAGCCCGCCGAACGTTGTGGTGAAAGGCACTGGAGCTTCCGTGCGGTCCTTGTAGCCTTTCACTATGCCGAAGGTCACTCTGGGCGTGCCGGTGCCGTCGGGATAATCGGCGGCGCCGAACACCCTGTAGCGGTATTGCGCGATCTTCTCCGCTGCGGACGTCTCCAGAGATTCAATGGTGTCGGCGTGCTTCTTGATCTGCCTGCGGGCGGACTCGTCCAGCAGGCGAGCCAGCTTGATCATGCCG
>OKRF01000002.1:34894-62767 GCA_900290315.1 Candidatus Sulfopaludibacter sp. SbA3
TTTGCTGTTCCCCATGATGGCCTTCATGGGCGCATCCTTTTCGTTCAGGTTCTTTAGATCCTCCAGGTAGCGCCAAAGCAGATTCGATTCCACCGCGTCGTCGATAGGGGCCGGCGAATAGAGCGAGAGTTCCAGGGTGGGTAGCGAGGTGTCGCGATACTCCGGCAACCGCTGATCGTTCGGCTTGCCGCGTTCCACGCTCAGCCGCACGATCTCGCGGGCGATGCGGAACAGGTTGGAGCCGAGCGCCGCGGGCTTCTCCAACACCTGGTACGGCCGCTCGGAGGGCGTCCACGTCTTGTACGCCGCGGCGACATCGTCCCACACCTTCCCGCCATCGGTGCCCAGTTTCGGATCGTGCTCCACGCTGGTGCGCAGCTTCTTTTCGAAATTCGTCTTCCGGCCCAGCAGCCAGGGATCGTTCAGGCCAATCAGCTTTCCAGCAGTGAGTTTGTAATCATTGCCCAGAGCGGTGAGCGTCAACTCCGCCATTTTTTGGTTATCGGCGCTCTTGCTGGAAAAGTCGCGGAGGTCCCGAATCCTGTTCTGCAGCCGCCGAAGCAGAATGGGGAGAGAGTAGTCGCGGTAGAAGATCAGTTGCGCCGCGGTGGCGACCCGCGAAGTGGATGTGGGATTGCCCACCGCGAATACCAGTTCGCTATCCTTGATGCCATCTTCGTTCCATTTCATGAAGTGCGGAGTCTCGGCCGGCTTGCCGCTCTCGTACGCGCGTAGGAACGCGATATCCAACCCGTACCGCTGAAAGGTGAGATTGCTCGGGTTGCCGCCGAAGAAAGTGATAGCGCGCTCCGGCGCGAACACCAGCCGCAAGTCCGAGTACTGCTTGTATTGATACAGGTCGTAGCGCTCGCCGCTGTACAGCCGCACCACGGTGCAGGTATTTCCAGTCTTATCGGCGCAGGTCTTCTCGATGCGCGCAATGGCTGCATTGCGCTTCTGCAGGGCGTCCGCCGCCGCCTTATCGTTCACCGCCTGCTTGGTCGACTTGGGCGCTTCCGGAGCGGCGTCCTAGTTCACCGCCTGCTTGGTCGACTTGGGCGCTTCCGGAGCGGCGTCCTTGACCTGTTGGGTGACATCCTCCATGGCCACCAGGACGCGCGCGTCCAAGTCGGGACACTTGGATTCCTCCTGCTGCGTGGCGGCGTAGAATCCATCCTTCAGGTAATCGTGCTGGCCGCCGCCGATCTTGGCGACGCACTCCGAAACCACGCGGTGCGCCGTCAACACCAGGCCGTGCGCCGAAACGAACGCACCGGAACCCGTTCCCAGTTGCATGCTGGAGAGGCGCAGGTTCTCCAGAAACTGGTCGCTGACCTCGAACTCGCGCTTCTCCTTGACCGCATCCTTGGGGAATTGGTTGAACAGCCAGATGCCTTCATCCCCCACGGCGGGAAGAGCCAGGGCGCACAGCAAAAGCAGGTTTCGGAGTTTCATGATTCGATCCGGAAACTCCAGTGTAAGGCCTATTTGGCGGCGGTTCCAGCATCGGCAAGGGATATGAAAGTTCCATTATTTTCCCCTTTCCAGGCCGGGGCATCTTGACAACGCTAAGGAATTAGTACTACAACTTGTAGCATGTTGCGCCGAATGCTCCCCGCCATTTTCCTATGCGCCCTCTTTCTGCATGCCCAGGACGCACCTCCCCAAGAACCACCTGCCGACGCCAAAAGCCTGCTTGACACGGGCAATATCGCCTACATGAAGGGCGACTATGAAACCGCGCGCCAAAGCTATCTGAAGGCCTGGGATGCCGTTCAGCAGACTCCGCCCGAAGACCCGCAGCGCTACGACGTGCTGAAGCGCCTGGTGGCCGTGCGCTCCGCGGTGGGAGAGTTCAAAGACGCCAACGACTACCTGCAGGCGGCCATCAACTGGCGCGAGCAAACACTGGGACTGGCGGACCCGAAGATCACCGAAGACCTGCTGCAATCCGTCAGCCTCTACCGCGGCATGAAAGACTACGGCCAGGCGCTGGTGGTTCTGAATCGCGTGCTGAGCATGCACGTCCGCGAGTCCAACTTCGACAGCGTACTGGTAGCCGACGATTACAGCCGCATGGCGCAAATCTACCTGGAGCAGTCCAAGCCCGAAGACGCCGTGAGCCCTCTGAACACCTCGCTGGCGATTCGCACCCGTCTCGGCGGCCCGCTCGATCCATCCATGGTCTACGACCTGGATCGTATGGGCGCGGTGGAAACGACGCTGCGCGAGTATGACAAAGCGGAAAACGCCTTCCGTCACGCCCTGGTGATTCGCGAGAGCCTGTTCGGTAAGATGAATGCGGACCTGATCCCCGATGTGGACGGGATGGCCTACGCGCTCTTCGGCCAGAAGAAATACGACGAAGCCGAGGCAGCTTACCTTCGCCTGATCGGCCTGTGGACGGCATCCGTGGGCGATGACCACCCGATGATCGCAATCACCCTGGATAAGGTCGCCGTCTTTTACGCCGAGCAGAAGAAGTTCGACCAGGCGAAAGAGCAGGCGGACCACGCCAACGCGATCCGCGCGAAATTCCTGGCTGAAGGTTTGAGCGAGCAGGCGTCGGAGCAGTTTTCGGAAGGCAACAAGGAGCAGACGGTGGCTCTCTATCAGCGTGCCGTCAAGGCGCTGGATCCGCCCAATCCCATTTACGACAAGCTGCAAAAGGAACTCGCGGACATGTTGAATACCATCGCGCCCATGAGTCCCAAATCGCTGACCAAAAAACCACCCGCTACCACCGCAAAAAAGAAGCAGTAGGCTGGAAAATCCGTCAGCCTGATCCGCGTTATTTATCGCAGATTGCTATTAATCGCGCGGATCAGGCTGACAGATTTTTCACTGCATGCGCCGCTTGTCCGGCTCCACTTTCTTGAATCCCGCCGGCACGTGGAACTGAGCGTCATCCACCGCGCTGGAGGAGAATCCGCTCATCTCCGTCGTCATCTCCAGCAGCGATCCCGGCTGCGACGAATCCGCCGGCTGGTCCGAAGACATCTTCTTGGCCCGCTGGACTCCTAAGAGACCGCCCAATGATGGACGTTCCGCCGGTTGTTGCTGTTGTTGCTGCTGCGCCCCCGGGTCTCCCGCCACACCCATCACGACCTTTTGCTGCACCGGCATGCCATCGATTTTGCTGGCCTCTTTGTACACTTCAGCCATCCCCTTGGTCACTTCCGGACGCGCCATGAACGCGTTGCCTCCCGGCGTCCAATTCAGCTTTTCCGCCATCCTTTTGTGAAACTCGCGCACCTCTCCGTATCCGTTGATGGCCGGCGCGACCCACATATCGGTCGTGATGGTCATCCCGCCCTTTTGACCGCTCTTCTCGTCGGTGCCTTCCATCTCCATCTTGAGAATCATTTCCTTGGCATCGTAGCCGTTGACCTCTTTCTTGTTGCCGGTATCGTTCACAGACACCTTGAAGTTCATCTCGGGAGCGTCGCCGTTCTTCTTGGCGTTCTGCATCTTCTGCTGCATCTGCTCCATCATCTGCTTCATTTCTTCGAAGGTCATCACCGAATACGTCTTTTTCTGCAGGTCCACGCTGGTGATGGTTTGGCTGTTCAGATCGACGATGGTGGCATGCATCGACGAGCGAGTCACCATGCGATCCCCCTTCACCGAGACCGTGGTCTCAATCGGCTCGCGCGCCTGTTTGGAAAACACCGCAGCGACCTTCAACATGGACATCATCGCGCCGCCCGTCACCGTGCTCTTTTCCTGGTAGCTGAAATCCGCCAGCAACGGCGAAACCGCCAGCGTCATGATTCCTGCGATCGTTGTGACTTTGCGAATCATTGTCGTCCTCCTGTTTGCTTATCGTAGGATAGGTCCGCGCGCGATACAATGGCTGCTTCAGGAGGCACGTACTGTGTCCGATCTCACGATTCGGCCGACCATGAAGTTCATTAAAGCGGGCGCCGTTCTCAGCGCCGTCGTCTTTGTGGGCCTGGAAATTGCGTATCTGGGCCTGTGGAGAGACCAGTTGCCCACCTGGGTGATGGTTTTCCCGCCGCTGATTCTTCTCTGGCCGGGTGCGCGTGCCCTGCGGCGCCAGTATATGAAAGCGGTGATCTCCGGCGACCGCTTGCGCTACGAAGTGGGCGCCGCTTCGAAGTCCACGCGCAACATCCAACTCAACAAGCTGCAGGACGCCCGCGTCGATCAGCGCTTCCTGCAGCGTCTGCTCAACGTGGGCGATCTATCCATCGAGACCGCGGGAGAAGCCAGCCGCCTGACCATCCCGAACGTGGACAATCCGCAGGCGCTGGCAGATGAAATCATGAACCGGGCCCAGAAGGGCGCTGCGGGCTAGGAGGCTCTTCTTCACCGCGGCCGCGGAGGCGCAGCGGAAGGCGCGGAGAAAAGCAAAACACGAAACCCACTCAGGCCAGACTGATCCCGTCTTTCGTTCTCCGCGTTTTCCTCCGCGCCTCCGCGCCTCCGCGGTGAATGTTTATCCCTCTGACTTCTTACGAATCTTGATATCCAGGCGCTTGATCTTCTGATTCAGTGTAGAGAGCGGGACGTGCAGGCTTTCGGCGGCTTCCGTCTGGCTCCAGTTGGATTGCTCCAATCTCTCGATGATGATCTTGCGCTCGTAGTCGTTCACAATCTCGAAGAGGGAAGCATCGAGCGGCAGGGGCGCTCCCTCCCCGCGATTTAAACGCACTCCGTTGGCTTGCAGGAGCGGGTCCGGCAGCACCTCCATCGGAACCATGGCGTCGGCGGCCAGCACCACGGCGCGCTCCACTACGTTTTCGAGTTCCCGCACATTCCCGGGCCAGTTATGTTCCATGAGCACCTGTAAGGCATCCGGCTGGAAGCGCAGGACGCTTTTTCCATCGGCATCCAGAAACTTGTTGTTCTCGCGGCAATAGAAGGTGAAGAACTGCTCCACCAGCAGGGGAATGTCCTCTTTGCGCTCGCGCAGAGCCGGCAGAGCGATGTTGATCACGTTCAACCGGTAGTACAAATCCTCGCGGAACTTGCCTTCCTTCACGAGTTGGTGCAGATCGGCATTGGTGGCGGCCAGAATCCGCACGTCCACCTTAATGGGGTCGGTCGAGCCGAGAGGAGTGAATTCCTTCTCCTGAATCACGCGCAGCAGCTTGATCTGCGTCTCCGGACCGATGGTGCCGATCTCGTCGAAAAAAATGGTGCCCCGGTCGGCGATCTCGAAATAGCCCTTCTTGGTTTGGATGGCGCTGGTGAAGGCGCCCTTCACGTGGCCGAACAGGGTGGATTCCAGCAGGTCCGGCGGAAGAGATCCGCTGTTGACCGCTACGAACACCTGGTCGGCGCGCGGCGAATTGGCGTGAATCGCCTTGGCCACCAGTTCCTTGCCGGTGCCCGTTTCACCGGTGATCAGAATGGTGGACCGGCTCGGCGAAACCTGCGCCACCAGGTCCAGCATGCGCACCATACGGTCGCTCTTGCCGATGATGTTGGGGAAGCTGTAGCGCTGTTTGAGCGCTCGCTTCAGATGGGTGTTCTCGTACTCGAGCCGCCGCCGGGCAATCATGCGGTCGATCTCGATAATCAGCTTGTCGTTGTCCCAGGGCTTGGAGAAGTAATCGTTAGCCCCCAGCTTCAGAGCATGCACCGCCGCATCCACCGAGCCGTAGGCGGTGATCATGAAGATGGGAGTCTCGCGGTCGCGCTGGCGGACCTCTTCGATCACTTCCATGCCGCTCTTATCGGGCATCATCAGGTCGAGTAGCACCAGGTCGTATCCGTGCGCCTCCATCTTCTGCAGGCCTTCAGTGCCGTTTTGGGCCAACTCCACGGTATAGCCTTCCGTGGTGAGCAGCAGTTCCAGCCCTTCGCGGATATCTACCTCGTCGTCCACCACGAGGACCCGGCCCCGGGTGTCAGTGATTGCAGGTTTGGGAACAGTCATATCAGGCAGCATTCACCGGCTGCCGCGCGCCGCGCGCCGAATCCGCGGCTCGCGACACCGGCAACTCGATGTGGAAGCGCGCGCCGCCTCCCGGCTGATTGGAAACTTCGATGGAACCACCATGCTCTTGAATAATGCCGTAGGTGACGGAAAGGCCCAAGCCAGTGCCTTTGCGCGCCGCTTTCGTGGTGAAGAAGGGATCGTAGATACGCTGCAGATGCTCGGGCGCGATGCCCGTGCCGGTATCGGAGACTTCGACCCGCACGCCCTGACCCTCGTGCCAGGAACGCACTTCCAGCCTGCCGCCGCCCGGCATGGCATCCCGCGCATTGAGAAAGAGATTCAGGAATACCTGCTGCAGTTTGCCGGCATTGCCGTGCACGGCCGGAAGGTCGGACGCCAGTTCCACCCTGGTCGCGATTCCCGCCTTTTGTAGTTGATGTTCCAGCAGCGAAAGGGTTTCTTGAATTACCTTATTCAGGGGGAGGTCGCCAAAACTGGAAGTGGAGGTGCGCGAGAAATTCAGTAGCGAGTTTACGATTTCGCTGGCGCGGAATGTCTGCTTGGCAATCTTGTCCAGGATCAGGGACTTTTGGGAGTCCTCAGCCACCTGTTTGGCCAGCATCTGGGCGTAGGTTGAAATCACCGCCAGAGGCGTATTGACTTCGTGCGCCACGCCCGCCGCGAGCAGACCGATGCTGCTCAATTTATCGGCCTGCACCAGGCGCTGTTCCAGCTCGGCGCGGTCGGTCACATCGTCAAAAATGATCAGGCGCCCGATTTGCTCCTGTTCTTTGGAAACCAGGGGTGCGATGGCGATATTGAGAGTGGCCTCCCGGATGCGGCCGGGCAATGTGGCATGGCCGTTGCCGTTTCCGTTAACATGACCGGCGGCGCCGCTTCCCGCCGGCTTCAGCACGAATTTGTAGATGTGGTGAATGCCGGTCTGGCCCTGCACCTTGTCGAACTGGTCGATCAGGTCTGCCGGGAACAACTCACGCAGCGTGCGTCCCAAAGCGCGGTCGCGCGGAACGCCGCTCAGTTGCTCAATTTGCGTGTTCCAGCTCTCCACCCGGTCTTCCAGGTCGGCTGCCAGGATTCCCACGTTGATCGATTCTACGATGTTCTCGCTGAACTCCTTCAGCCGCTCGTACTCTTCCACCTTGCGCTGCAGAGAACGGTAGAGCGTGGCGTTTTCGATGGCGATGCCCACGTAGCCGGCGAGCGTGACGAGCAACTCCACATCCACACTGGAAAGGTAGTCGCCGAAGGTGGTCCGGCTCACCCCCATGTACGCGATGGTGCGGCCGCGCACCGGGCAGGGCAGATAGTAATTCAAATCCAAGTCGGCAATGGTACGGCGGACGGTGGCCGGCCAGGACCGCGATACGGCATCCAACTGGTGGCGCGTGCGTTCGAAAAACAGGTAACCTTCCGGCAGTTGCCAGTTCAAAAAGCTGAGGTCCAGATCATCGTAATTCACGCCGGCCAGGCGCGGATTCGCCCCCATGGCCTTCTTCAGGCGGAAATGCGGCGCGGATTCGCCCGCCGGTTCGTCGGCCAGGAAGAAGACCAGGTGCTTGATGGAGAGAGTTTGCAGCAACCGCTCTCCCACCGAATGCAACATGGTGTCGAGGTCGGTTTCGGCGCTCAATTCGCGCGCAAACTCGATCAGCGTGCGCCGGTAGTCGTAAAGGTCGCGGTAGAAATACTTGTCCAGGCGCTCCTGAATCCATGTCCGGATGGGCTGGAACAGAAAACTGGCAATCAGCATGACGCTGATCAGTTCCAGGTTGCCCAAGTCCTTGAAGTACAGGTGCACCATGCTGCCCAGGGAAAAGACGATGCCGTAAAACGCCCCCAGTACGCATAGCGTGGCCAGCGTGTAGGCATAGCCGCGGCGGAAAATGATGTCTACATCCATCAGGCGATAGCGCACAATGGCGTACGCCAGAGTCAGAGGAATCAGCACTACCGAGAACACCGAGAGCTTGAGGTAGTCGTTCGGAATGACTCCCAGCACATACGGCAAAACGTACAGCAGAAAGAAGGGCAGAATGCCGAAGAAGGTCCCGTTGCGCAGCCACTTCAGTTGCTGGCGCACAATGGGGTCTTCGGCGTTGCGGTGGCCCACCGTCAAGGCGACCGCGCCGACAAGGTAAGGCACCGTGGAGAAAGGCACCCAGATCCGATCCAGCATCCAGCGGAGTTCGATGAGCGGAATGCCGATCTTCAAGGCGCCGGAGGCGAAGCCCAGAAACGCCAGAAACAGCAGGCTGGCCGGCAGATAGAGCAGCGCCAGGCGCGGCGTCGTCCGGAACCAGTTGAACGGTTCCGGAAAGGTCAGGCAGAAGTGCAAAAACAGCGCCGGCGCCAGCAGTCCCGCAGCCACGTTGCCGAAGTACACAATCTTATCGAGCGCGTTGAGCTGCCCCGTGTAATGAAAACAGAAAAAAGCAAAGGAAGCGAGGCAAAATATATAGAAATGCAGGGCCTTCTGGGCGCTTCCGCGGCGGAAATAAACAAACAGCCCGATGATGAGATATCCAACGCCTACCACGTACTCGTACACCACCGCCCGGTCCAGAGGCACTTCGGCCACCAGCACATTGCGGATGTCGAATTCCAGATTTCCGCGCTTGACGTGGTAAACCGCGGGCAGCCACGAAGGCAGGTTATACAGAATTTTCGCTACATCCAGCGCCGCTCCCACCGGCACGCCATGGGCTGTGTGCGGATCCACGCTCTCCTGCCCCGCCTGACGAACGTCCTGACGGGAAATGCTCATGAGCACGTCGCCCTTGTGCACTCCCGCCGTGCGAGCGCTCTCGGACAGAACTTCGAGCGCTTCCACGCCGCCCGCGCGATCCACCCAGATCACGCCATCGTCGTGCAGACGAAACTTGTGCTGCTGCTGGAAGTTAATGACGGCAACCACACCTGTAGCAAGGGTTAGGATGGTCAGAATCGCGGTAGACAGTTGGAACTTCAGTTCCTGAAACATGGATGCCGCCGTCGCCGTTTAACGAGACAATACTCCTCTGCCCGCGCAGCACGTTTGTTGCCGCTCCGAATATTGGAACTTGAATAAACAATACCTTGTTTTATCAATCATTTATTACCAAGCTAGCGCATTCAATCCGCAATTTGGGAGAAAGCCACTACACGGAAGTGTATCTCTTTGTGCTCACAACGTGTTCTGCTCACAACGTGGCGTGCGGGAAGCAGTACCCAATATCCTCTCCTTATGGGCCTCTTAGTACGCACGCAGGTTGACTTTAAGACGCAAAGTATCCTACACTCACAAAGTATTCGTATGGAAACGGACGGGTGAACGGGCCCCCGCCAGGCACTCGTTCCATGACCCTTCGAACTGCCTTGAAGGCCGCCGGAATGCTGTACAATAAACGAGATGTGCTCAGTTGTGCGGTCCGGCAAGCGGAGCGCATGAAGTATCAGAGGAAGAGCATGAGAACGGCAACATTGACCGCCTTTTTGGCGCTGGCGCTATTGGCATGTCTGGCCGCCGATGCCAAGCCGAAGCGTGCAGGTTTTGACCCAGCCGCGCTCTTGAGCCTACCAGCGGCATCCCAACAAGAACAGAAACCGTCCCAGACGCCCGGCCAGGAGCAGAAGAGGCCCGCCCAGCAGCCGCCCGCCAGCACCCCGGCTTCGATATCACCGCTGATTCCAGTCGCCCCGCCGGCTGCGGAGGGCACTGTGGCGCCCAAGCCCGACGTCGCTCCCGGATCGCCCGGCGCCGCCGTCATGGCTGCCGGGGCGTCCGGTGCCAAACCGACAGTCGCAGCTCCGGTAAACACCCGAACCTACATCATTGGAGCGGAGGATATACTCGCCGTCAGCGTTTTTGAAAACAACGCGTTTTCGGCCTCCCAGGCGGTCCGTCCGGACGGCAAGATCACCATGCCGTTGTTGGGGGAAGTCATGGCTTCCGATAAGACCCCCGAAGAACTGGCCGACGAAATCCAGAAGGTTCTGGTAGATCGTTACATGAAGGAGCCGCCACATGTCCAGGTCATTGTGGTGGAGGTCCGCAGCAAGAATTATTATCTGCAGGGCGAAGTAAACAAACCCGGCAAGTACTCACTGGTAGTTCCCACTACCGTCGTGCAAGCCCTGGTGAACGCCGGCGGTTTTCGCGACTTTGCCAATAAGAAAGATATCAGAATCAAGCGGGCCGGCGAGGACAAAATCAGGCACTTCAATTACGTGGATGTCAGCAAAGGGAAGCATTTGGAACAGAACATTCTGCTGAAGCCGGACGATGAGATATACGTCCGTTGACCGCACTTCCCCTGGCGTTTTCCAACAGAAGGGATTGATCAATTTATGGCAACCGGAAGCAACTATGTGAGCGTTTCCCGCCGTCCGCCGGACGTCGAGGATTACATTGACATGCTTCGCCGCTACCGTTCGTGGATCATCGGCCCCGCCTTCGCAGGACTGGTGGTTTCGGTGGTGGTGTCGTTTCTCTGGCCGGACACGTACCGATCCACGGCGGTTTTGCGCATCACGCCACCAAAGGTGTCGGAGCGCCTGGTCCCGAGCGAGATGTCCCAGCGCATGAGCGAACGGCTCAACCAGATGCAGCAGGAAATTCTGAGCCGCGGTCAATTGACCGCCCTGATTAAACAGCCGGCGCTGGATCTCTACAAGAAGGAGCAGCAGCAGAAGCCCCTCGAAGACGTGGTGACGGACATGCGCAATAAGTACATCCAGATCCACATTCTAAACGTCCCGGGCAGCGACACGGCCGGCAAGGTGGCTTCCGCTTTTTCCATCACGTTCGAGTATATCGATCGCTACAAGGCCAAACAGGTGGTGGACCAACTGGTATCAAAGTTCATGGAGCAGAACATCAAGGTACTCCAGAACAACACGCGCGCCACCACCGCTTTCCTGGACGACGAACTGAAGACGGCCGCCGACCACCTGAACGAGTTGAGCCAGAAGATCACCAAGTTCAAGATGGAGAACCAGGGCAAGCTTCCCGAGCAGGCGCAGGCTAATGTGGCCATGGTCAACAGCCTGCAGCAGGCTGTTGCCACCGAAAATGAAGGGCTCAATCGCACCACCAACGAGCGGATGATGAAAGAGAGCCAGATCAATGGGTTGCAGAACGAGCTGGCCTACCAGTCGCAGCATGTGGAAGACACCGTCCTGACGGGTGGCGGACCGGGGCAGTTGTCGGTCAAGAATCAGCGGCTGGTTGAGTTGGAGCGGGAGCTGTCAAACCTCAATACCCAGCTTTCGGAAGCCCGCAAGATGTACCGCGACGATTATCCTCCCATCAAGAGCATGATGGCGAAAATCGACAACCTGCAGAAGCAGAAAGAAGACGTCGAGGGACGGGAACTTGCGGCTTCCGCGCTGGCCGGCCCCGCCGGACCTACGCCGCCCACCGCGGTCAGAGTGACGAACCCGCAGGTGCAGCAGCGCATGGAAGATTTGAAGAACCAGATCGCTTCGGCGAAGACCGCCCTCACCATCACCAACAATGAGATCCAGTCCCGGCAGAACCATATCACCGAGCTGAACCGCCGCATTCTCGAATACCAGGTCCGCATCGAAGCCGCGCCGCTGAATGAGCAGCAATATGCGCAGTTAATGGGCGACTACCAACTGGCCAAGGCACAGTACGATGAATTCACCAAACGCAAGGAACAGTCGGATACGCAGGAGAGCATGAACGAGCACCAGGCCGGCGGCACCAGGCCGGCGAAGGACTGGAACTGCTCGACCCGGCCTCTCTATCGGAGCAGTCTTTCGAGCCTCTCCGTGGCGAATGGGTTGGCGTCGGTACGGCGATCGGTATCATGCTCGGAATCGCACTCGCGGGCGCCAAGGAGATGAAGAATACGTCGCTCAAGAATCTCAAGGACGTGCGCGCCTACACGAACCTGCCGGTCTTGAGCAGCATCCCGCTCCTGGAAAACGCGCTGCTGGTCCGCCGCAAGCGCCGCCTCTTCTGGCTGGCGTGGTCCAGTGCATTTATCATCGGGTCTATCGCCATGGCCGGCGCCATGTATTACCACTTTTTCGGCAGGAGTAGTTAGATCGCTAGTTAACAGGATTGAGGGCGAACGCGTGTCACTGGAGAAGAAATGAGTCGAGTACATGATGCTTTGCGCCGGGCAGAAAAAGGCGCCCCCATCGAGGAGCCCGCGCAGGGAGTTACAGGAGAGCGGCCAGCAGACGCCAGGGACGCAGACGTTCCGGTTCGGCGGCCCGAGTTCGTGCCGATCACTCCGAGTTCGCCGCTGGCCACGCCGCCGATTCGTTTGAATATCCACCCCGGTACACTGGCCGAAGTGGCCATGGTTCCTTTCCAGCCGGCGCCCGAATCGCATCTTCTGGACCTCAGCAATTCCCACGAGACACCGGCCGAAGAGTTCCGCACCCTCCGCACGCGCCTGAACCACCTGCAAACCCTTCAGCCGCTGCACACCGTAGTAGTCACCAGTCCATCGCCGGCGGAAGGCAAAACGTTTACGGCGGTAAACCTGGCGCTGGCTGAGGCGCACCTGGCCGAAAGCTCTGTCCTGCTTGGCGATTTCGATTTACGCCGCCCCATCATCCACAATCTGTTCCAGGTGGAGCGGGCACCCGGGCTTTCCGATTACCTCACCGGCAAGTGCACCTTCGCGCAAGCCTTACGCCATGTGGAGGGTATGAATCTGTACCTGTTGCCGGCCGGGTCGCCGGTGAAAAATCCGTTGGAACTGCTGAACATGCGCACGGCCAAGGTGCTGTTCGAAGAATTGCCCCGCAGTTTCAATTGGGCCATCTTCGATACCCCGCCCTTATTGTTCTCGGCGGACGCCAACCTGCTCTCTACCATGGCCGATGGGACCGTTCTCGTGGTCAAGATCGGCTCCACCACGTTCGATAACGTGACTCGCGCCATGCAGTCGCTGTGCGAAAACAACGTACTCGGCATCGTGGCCAACGGGGCCCGCGCTTCCGAACTGTACAGTAAGTACACCTACTACTATTCCAAGACGGAGTAGAACCGGAATCACTTCACCCAAATCTTGGCTGCAATGGCACGGTCGATGCAGGCGAGTTTGTCCGCGGCGCGCAGTTCCAGGTGGTCGCCGGCCGAGAGCACTTCCACGGTGACTCCCGGCCGAATGCCTTCGCCATCCAGAAACTCCAGCAGGCGCCGGTCCCGTTCGAACACACTGGCCACGGTGAGGAACTCGCGGCTATTGGCTTCATCCAGGGGCTTCAGACCTCTCTGCCGGCGATCGCCGGGCGAATCCATCCCCACCATATTTCCATGTGGACAAACGCCGCCCTTGCCAAGTTTATCCTCCCCACCATATTTCCATGTGGACAAACGCCGCCCTTGCCAAGTTTATCCGCCAGTTTCCCTTCGAAGTCGGCTGAAACGGCATGCTCCATCTGCTCGGCTTCGTCATGGACCTTGTACCACTCCATGCCGAAAATCTCGGTCAACATGCGCTCGATCAGGTGGTGCCGGTTGCGCAGGCGGTTGGCAATTTCGCGGCCCGCCGCGGTGAGGGTGATCTGGCCTTCGGACCCCACGTGAATCAGCCCGTCGCGCTTCAGTCGCTTGATGGCCATGGTGACCGCCGGTGCGGACACTTGCAGCCAGCGCGTGAGGGTAACAGCCTTCACCGTTTCGCCCTCCGACTCGGCTTCCGCTATCGCTTTGAGGTAGTTCTCTTTCGAAATGGTGATTCGCACGCGCAATTCAATTCTAGCGAGGTCTAGCGCGCGCTGCGTAAACGGTCCAGGGTCTGACGCAGTTCCGGGTCGGGGTTCAGGCGGTAGGCGGCTTCCAGTTGAGCGATGGCTTCCGGCATACGGCCGGGAATCTGCGAGAGGGCCACTCCCAGGTTGAAGCGGGCGTCGGAATAGTCGGGCTTGGCCTTTACGGCTGCCTGGAAATGCGCCAGGGCTTCGGACTCGCGCCCTGGAATCTGGGTCAGCGTGACGCCCAGATTGTTCTGCGCCTCCGCGAAATCCGGCCGCATCCGCAGGGCGGCTTCAAACTGAGTGGTGGCTTCGGTGAGCCGGCCGGCATGGGAGAGATCCACTCCCGCGCTGTAGTGGGCTTCGGCCGAATCGGGCGCGGGCGCGCGGAGGGCGATGGCCAAATTCTGGCGGGCGTCGCCATAATTCGGGTCGAAGCGCAGCGCAAGCTGATACTCGGCGATGGCTTCCGGCAGGCGGCTGGCCTCTTGCAGAGCGTTGGCGAGGTTGTTGTGCACGATGGCGGAATCGGGATTGAGGCGCAGAGCTGCCTGATATTCCGGGATGGCTTCAGCCGGTTTGCCGCTTTTCGCCAGCGCGGTTCCCAGGTCGGAATGCGCGGAAGCGGAATCGGGGGTGATGCGCAGGGCCGCTTGCAGATGCCGGATCGCGTCGGGCAAGCGGCCTGGGATATCGAGCAGATAGCTGCCCAGGTTGTGCTCCGCCAGGGAATTGCCGGATGTGACGGCCAGCGCATGGTCATACAGCAGCTCGCTGTTGCGCCAGTATCCTAGTTGCGTCCAGGTGAGGGGCACGCAGCAGGCGCATCCCGCGACGGCCAGGGCTGCGATGGGCACCTTGGCGCGGGGCCATCGGCGGATTACATCTACCGCGCCCCAGGCCAGCATCAGCGCGGGTCCGACCATCGGAACGTACATATAGCGATCGGCGCGGGACTGCGAGCCCACCTGCACTAACCCGATCACGGGGACGAGCGTACCAAGATACCAGAGCCAGCCGACGGCCAGGTACGGGAATCTACGATAGCCGGCCCAGACCAGGCCCGAGATGGCCAGAATCGCCAGCCCCGCCAGGAGCGGCTGCCAGGCCGGCACCTCAGCGGGATAGGGGCAAAATACGGCCAGTCCAGTAGGCCACAACGTTTTGGCGAGGTACAGGACATAGGTGACGCATGCATTCTGCAGGCGTAGCGCAATGGGGACGGTGGCGAGCAGCGCTTCCACCGCTCCACTTCCTTTTTGCACCACAATGGTGGTCACGGCAGCAGCGGCGGAAAGCGCGAAGAAGGGAAGTTTTTCGAGTAGGATAGACAGCTTGCCCGGGCGAAGCCGGGATTGTTTTCTCTCGTCTGCCTTCTTCGTGGCAGGCCCGCGGCGGAGGGGCCAGAAGTCCAGCAGCAACAGGAGAAATGGGAGCGTCACGATCATGGGTTTCGCCATCAGTCCCAGGCCGAAGGCGAAAAGGACGATGGAGTAGCGCGCGAGGCCCGGGCGCTCGGTGTATCGTACGTAGGCCCACAACGCCAGGAACCAGAACAGGGCGCAGAGCACATCTTTGCGCTCGGCCACCCAGGCGACGGATTCGGTGTGCAGCGGATGCAGCGCGAACAGCATGGCCACAAACGCGCTGGGCCACCGGGCGTGGGTGGCGCGCTGCAGGAAGGCGAATAACAGCATCGCCGCCAGCGCGTGGAACAGGACATTCGCGAGATGGTGCCAGCCGGCCCGCAAGCCGAAGAGTTCCGCATCCAACATGTGGGAGATGCGTGTGACGGGGAACCAGTTGGCGGCGTCGCCGGAAGTCAGCGCCCAGAGAAGGCCATCGGCGGTGATGCCGCCGCGCACGTGCGCGTTGTGGGTGACGTAGTCCGGGTCGTCGTAGTTGACGAAATCGAAGGTACTGGTTTGGAAGTAGACGGTGAAGGTCGCGGCGAAGAGCGCCAGGTGAATCCAGAGATCGATGCGGAACTTGGGCACGAAAACGGGCAAGCTAAAGCATACCCCACGGGCAAGCTAAAGCATACCCCACCACGTAGAGTACCGGCGGCCGAAAGCGGCCGCCGGCCCTGCCGGGTTCCTCAGAACGTGATCTTGGCGCCGAGTTGCAGGGAGCGGCCGAACGCGCCGACCCCGTTGACGCCGGAGCCGCTGTTGATCGTCCCCTGGATGACCCCGAAGTTGGCGTTGTTGCTGGAGCAGCACGAATTGTTCGGATTGCTGAATGCCGGCGTGTTGGTCAGGTCGAAGCTCTCGGCTCGCACTTCCAGCTTGATCCTTTCGCTGACCTGGAAGGTCTTGAACATGGAGAGATCGATCCGGAACATGCCGGGTCCGCTCAGAATGTTGCGGCCGGAAGTACCGAACACTCCGGCTCCCACCGGCTGGGTAAAGCTCGCCGTGCTGAACCAGGGATTGCCGGGCCCGACACCGTGCAGAATCTGCACGTCCGCCACCTGGTTCGCCGTCTGGGTCTCGCCGGGCGTGTTCAGAGCGCCGCCGTTGGCCGTGATATAGAAAGGCGTGCCGGTCAACATGGTGAGGATCCCCGCCACCTGCCAGCCGCCGATGATCCTGGAAGCCAGGCCCTGGCTGAGGAGCGCTTTGCCGGGGCCGATCGGCAGTTCGTAGACGTAGCTCTGGACGAAGTTGAGCGTACGGTCGAAATCCGTACGCGCCCAGTTCCGCTGCGGGTTGATGAACCACAGCAGGTTGCCATCGTCGTCCGTCTGCATGCTCATGCCCTTTTGCCAGGTGAACGAACTGGTGACGCTCAGGCCCTTATAGTAGCGGCGGTCGAGCTTCACCTGCAGCGCGTTGTAACTCGAAGAGAATCCCCGCCACCGCTCCGTGTAACTCTGCGTGCGCGGGAAGAAAACGTCGCCCGCATTGCCGGAGTTCAGCGTGTAACTCACGTTCAGGTTGACGTTCGTGGCCACGCGCACGCCGTGGTTACCCACATAGGCCACGTCCAGGGTGAAATGTCCCGGTATAGAGCGCTGCACCGCGAAATTCCAGGATTCCGCGTAGGTATTCTTAAAGTCCGTGGGAACCACGTCGAAGTTCGAACTGGCCAGCGTGCCCGTGGGGGTAATGATTCCGCTAGAGGGAATCACGATCGGCACCGGAGCTGGGAAGCCCGCCTGGAAAGTGGCGGGCGTAACACCATCGCCCAGCACCGCGGGACCATATCCGTTCCCCGTGGAACTCGTGTTGTAAGCGTTGTTGGCCCTTACCGGGAAGTTATAAGCATAAGTATTGTCCTGGAATGGTGTGTAACTGATGCCGAAGCCCGCACGAACGACGGTCTTATCGGTCAGGCGGTAAGCCAGCCCCAGGCGGGGGGCGAAGTACTTATAGTGCGTCGCCATCCCCAGGTTCATGGGGTTGCTACCCACTCCCGCGATGATGAGCTGATTCGTGTACGGATTGTAATTGGAAAAGCCTCCCGGGAAATGCGGTGTACCTGGTTCGTAGAGTTCCCAGCGCAGGCCCAGGTCCAGTGTCATCTTGGGTGAAACCTGCCACTTATCGCCGCCGAACGCGAAGAACCAGGTATCCCGATAAGCCGGAAAATAGGTGTCCAGGTCACGGCCGGCGCTGCTGGGCTGATCCAGCAGGAAACTGCCCATGTCGTTCCCCCAACTGGTGGTGGCGCCCACGATGGAGGTCTGGTTGGACCCGAAATTGTAAACCCCGCGCGGGCTGTAAGTCTGATCCTGTAGCAAATCGTCGCGCACGCGCCGGACGTCGATGCCCCACTTGATGGTGTGGTTCCCCCTCACCTTGGTCCAGCTATTCACCATGTCGATATTGGCTTCGGCGCGGATCCACGGCAGGCTCGCGGAATAACCGATAAACGGATTGGAGAATGGACCGTTCAGGTTGATGCCGACGATGCCGCTGGTGAAGGGATCGGAGGAAAGGTTGACACCCGGGATTCCCAGGTTGGTGGCGTCGTTGGTGCCGAAATCGCTCGGTTGTGCGTCGTTGTGATAGTGCGCCACGCCGATGCGGACTTCGGTCAGCAGGGTGGGAGTGATGACCCGGTTGTAATTGAGGCCCACGCTGTAGGTCTTCTGAATGCCGGTGCCCATAAAGGCGCCACCGGGTCCGTCTCCACCAGCCGTGCCGAAAAGCGGCGCCTGGAAGACTACCGGCCGCTGGAAACTGAATCGGCCGCTCAGGCGGTCTTTGTCTGAGATGTTGTAGTCGATCTTGGCATCCACCGAATCCTGGGTCTTGCGGAACGGCAGTGCGGCGAAATAGTTGTTGGAGGGAGAAGAGGGGTTATAACTTTGATTCGGCGCCGGAACCAGCGCCGCGATCTTCGCGGAGATGGGGTTGATCCGGCTCGAGGGAATCTGGTTGCCGGGGAACGGCGTGCGTCCGGCGTCGGTGCCGTTCTGCAGGCCGGTGGCGGGGTCGTAAACGATGGTCGGCGAGGCGCTCAAATCACCTGTGCGGGACGCCATGGAAGGAATCGTCACCAGGCTGGTATTGGCCTCGTGATCTTCGATCCTCAGGTAGTCGGCGAAAAAGAACAGCTTGTTCTTCTTGATGGGACCGCCGGCGTTGCCGCCGAAATAGTTGTAAGCCACATGGCCTAGCGAAGCGTTGAAGAAGCTGCGGGAATCGAAATCGCTGTTCTGGAGAAACTCGTAAGCGCCGCCGTGATAATTGTTGCTGCCGCTCTTGAGAACCACATTCGTAACGCCTCCCGAGGCGCGTCCCAACTCCGCTTCGAAATTGTTGGTGGAGACATCCACTGTTTGAATGGCTTCGGCAGGCGGCACCAGGATCTGGAGTAGTCCCGTGCGCTCGTTATCGTCGATGCCCTCAATCTGGTAGCTGTTTCCCTGGCGGCCCTGGCCGTTGACTTCGGTCTGCAACGACCCGCCTGAGTTGAAGAACTGGGAGTGCTGCCAGGTGGCCGGCGCAGTGCCGGGCACCAGGTTCAGCAGGGCCTGGAAATTCCGATTAGTCCCCAGAGGCAAGTTCGCCACTGCGACTGTGTCGATGGAGCGGCCCACATCGGACCGGTCGGTTTGGAGCGCCGGCGCTGTGGCTACCACTTCAATGGTTTCGCTGACGTTGCCGGTTTGCAGTTGTAAATCGACGCGGCCGGTAGAATCGACCACCAGTTCGATTCCGCGGCGGACTTCTTTCTTGAAGCCGGTCATTTCCACGGATACGGTATATCGGCCGGGAGGCAGATCGGGAAATGTAAAATTACCGCTCTCGTTGGTTTGAGCCGTGTGGCTCACTCCGGTGGATTCCTCTGTGATCGTCACTTTGGCATTGGTGACGACTCCACCGCTGGCGTCGGTGACGGTACCAAGGAGAGTCGCATTGACAGCTTGTGAATACGCCAAGCCGGCGCACAACAGCGCCAGCAGGAAGAGAACAAACATGGTTCGTACACGCGGCATGAAGCAATACCCCTTTCAACTGGGGAGGCACAGGGATAGAGTGTGCGCTCTTTTTGCGATAACCAGAACCTTTCACCCCGTACTCCCGAAGACCACCAAAACCTCACAGGGATTCTACGGGGGTGCGGGCCTTTAAGGAAGTTTCATCAGGTTAATTTAACTGCGGCGCCTTACTCCTGGATCACTTCGATGGCGTTGATGAGGGCATAGTTGACAACCGGTACAAAGGCGAGATCGATCTTTCCCATCGGCGAGGCCGATACNNTTCAGCAGGGTAGTTCCATTACAGTAGACATCGAACACGCGGCTGCCCACTCCACCAAGGGAATTCGGCGGTGTAAACCATGTCTCCGAAAAATGCAGAGCTACGGTATAGAGTCCGCCTTCCACCACCGGAATGGCATAGCTGAAGTGTCCCACTCGTTCCCATTGATACAATCCCGCGTCGGCGGTGCCATCGATGGATACCACGCGGGTGGATTTCCGCCCGCCCGCGGACCAGTCGTCCGGCAGCCAGACCTGGCCGAGATGGTCGCGGAAAGCATGATCCTGCGCGGTGATCCGAATAGGGCGCATTTTGCCTAGGACGCCCGGCACAATTTCCAGCGCGTTGACGAAATTGGGGCCGGCGCCTTGAAACATCAGGTGCAGAACGCCATCACTGGCGGGGGAGACGTCCTTCAGGATCTTTACGGTAGCGGTATTCACTCCACCGGCGTCGGAGGCCACGTCAAAGGTGGAAGCCGGGTTCCCGTTTACGGCGATGTTCACGCTGCGCAGGGTGTCGCTGGCCACGGCGGTTTCCGCCAGGTAGACGTGGATCTCGTACACCCCGGGATGCAGCGGGATGTTGTACGCAAACTGCCCCTCCCGGCCGCTCTGAAACAACGCGGGATCGTGCGTGCGCTGAATCTGTATGGCAGGCCGGTGGAAAGTCGTGCCGCCCGTGAAATACCGGTCCGGCAGCCATGTCCGGCCCGCAGCGTCCGTGTAGGCCGCCGTGGGCTCGCCTGCGGCAATGCGAATCTCCTCGGAGGTCAGCAATCCCGGAGTAGGGGCCGGGTCCGAGGGGTGCTGCGCCGTGTGCGCGGAGGCAAGGCGCGAAAAGACTTGCCGGTAGTGAGGGGCTGTCAGACTCACCACGAGCACCACCAGAACTACAGGGCCGATCCACTTCCATTTGGCCGGGATCGCTTTCCGCGACGCCGGTTCCACTTCACGGACGGCAGGCTGCGGAGTGGGTTCCGCCGGCGGCGGAGGCTCAACCCGCAGCGTGAACTGCGGCGCGTATTGGCCATTCGGGATGTCAATTTGTACCTGATGGCCGGCCCCGGCGCCGCCGTAGTACTCCTTCAGCCTCTTGCGAGCATGGTGCGTGTCGACGCGAACCACAGCATCCTGCTGTGGATCGAATTGGGCCGTCCGGCCAAGCGCCTCCAGAGCGATGCTGTATTCGGTGATCTCACCGCCCTGCCCATTGAGTTGCTTGTCGCACACGTACCGCAGGAGGCGCGAGAGCTTGGGTGAGCGCCGGAAGGCCGCCGAGGCTAGGACAGCCTCCACTTCGGCTCTGCACTGGTCGTCACTTGGGTCGCCCAAACGCAATCCCGAGGAGGTTGTGGATGCCACTGTTGAAGGATTCTATCACGCGACATTGGGGAATGCTGGGGAGGGTTATTTAACGTTCGACTTAACGTGAGGAGGTCTGTTTTAACGTCCTTTCGGGAGGACCGGCAACAAATCGAAGCTCGAGATTCAAGTCTCGAGCTGAATCCTGCGGGATAGCGTACCCGGGCAGGGAAGATGCATCCGGTTGCTTCCAGCCGGACACGCCAGCACCGCTGAACTACTTAGCTTTGCTCGCCTCCTGCCTGCCTTGCGGGCTGGATTGTTGGATCAAGGCCCTGATTTCGTCCAGCCTATAACCGACGACCCGCTCGCCTCCGATAAACACCGTCGGCGTACCCGTCACGCCCCTCTTTGCCTCAAATCCAGCGAGATAGCCTTGACCCCAACCTGCTGGAGCGTGATCAATTCGCCCGGTCCGTGACGGCACTGTGGTCCTATGCGGTTCCATGCGGATGGTGTCAATGCGGATGGTGTCCATGCGGATGGATGCCGCCGGTTGATAAGCGCTGTACAATACATCCAAAGGTTCTGTCATGGGCGTGCGCCGAATTGCCGGTTGCGGGATTCTGTTGGCGATCATCGCTGCCTTTGCCCTATTCGGGCAGGCGACTCTCACTCCGCGCCCCCAAGCGTTGGCTGAAGCGGCCAAGCTGCCGCAAGCCAACATCCGCGTGGACTCCAACCTGGTGCTGGTGCCCGTCTCGGTGTGCGACCCCATGAACCGGCCCGTGACCGGTCTGGAGAAAGAACACTTCAAAGTTCTCGACGACAAAGTGGAGCAGACCATCACGCATTTCGCGATGGATGATGAGCCGCTGGCGGTGGGCCTGGTATTCGATATCAGTGGAAGCATGGGCAACAAGCTGCGGCGATCGCGCGCGGCCGCTGCGGCGTTCTTCCGCACAGCCAATCCGGAAGACGAGTTCTTCCTGGTGGAGTTCAACGATCAGCCTAAGCTGGTGGTACCTCTCTCACGGGACTACGAGGAGATTCAGAACGAGCTCACATTTGCCCAGTCGAAGGGGCGCACTGCGCTGCTGGACGCGATTTTTCTGGCGCTTCACGAGATGAAGAATACCAAGATGCAACGCAAGGCGCTGCTGATTATCTCTGACGGCGGCGATAACTGCAGCCGCTACACCGAAGGAGAGGTCCGCAACCGCGTGCGTGAAAGCGATGTGCTCATCTATGCCATGGGGATCTTTGAGCCCGATGGGTCGCGCGGCCGGTCGCCGGAGGAGTTGAGCGGGCCGGGACTGTTGAACGATATCTGCGAACAGACCGGCGGGCGGCACTTGCCGGTGGACGACCTGGCGGAGATGCCGGATATCGCCGCGAAGANCACCTGGCGGAGATGCCGGATATCGCCGCGAAGATCGGAATCGAACTGCGCAACCGCTACGTGATCGGTTATACGCCCACCGACGCCCAGCGCGACGGACGCTATCATCATGTTCAGGTCAAGGTAGTGCCTCCACATGGTTTGCCCACGTTGCGCGCATACTGGCGGATGGGGTACTACGCGCCTACCAGGTGAAAGACGACAGACCACAAAAGACGCTTGGTCTGTCCTACGCGCCAGCGGCCGCTTTCGCGTGGTGCAAGGCTCCCATTACCGCGGCCGTCGAGCAGTCCAAGGGTTCTTCTCCCGACACCACCAGGTCTGCGTACTTTCTGGTGGGATAGACGAACCACTCCGCTCCGGGCAGCACGGTACCGGCGTATTGCTCGCGCACCGACTCGGGGGTGCGGCCGCGTTCGGCGACGTCGCGCTTGAGGCGGCGCTGAAAACAGACTTCGGGATCGGTCTGGACGAAGACCTTAGTGTGTAGAATGCCGCGCAGTTCCGGCCAATAGAAGACGAAGAGGCCTTCCACGATGACGAATTCGTGCGGCTCGATGATCTTCGTGCCGGGCAAGCGGGTGTGTTCGGTGAACGAGTATACTGGCTCTTCGAAGGCGCGACCCCCGGTCAGGTCGCGCAGATGTTCGTGCAGCAACTCCCAATCGATTGCGTCGGGGTGGTCGAAGTTGGTCCTGGCCCGCTCTGCCAACGGCAGATGGTTGATGGCGCGGTAGTAGGAATCGAGCGAAACGATGGAGGTTCCCGGGAGTCTCAGGCAGAGTTGTTTGGCCAACTCCGTCTTTCCTGAACTGGACGGACCGGCAATCCCGATGATGTGTGGTCTCATTGGTCTGACGGGGGAGTCACTCTAGTTTCGCATATCCGCCGCACGGCATCCAGCAATCCTTCGATGGTGAATTCAGCGGCTTCGATGGTGACTCCGATTCCCAGGTCGCGGGCGGTGCGCGTGGTGATGGGACCGATGGAGGCGACCGGCACGCCGCGCAACGAATCGGCGCCAGCAAGGGAGACGAAATTCTGGACAGTGGAGGAACTGGTGAAGGTGATGCAGTCGCAGGCCAGAATGCCAGCGGCGTTGAGCGGAAGGGCCGCGCTGAGTTCGGGCAGGATTGTGCGATACGCCTCCACCACGTCCACCTGTGCGCCGCGGCGGGCAAGTTCCGCGGGCACCAGGTCGCGAGCGGCCGCGGCGCGTGGCAGCAGCACGCGCTTGCCAGCCAGGAGGTGCCCCGCGAAGGATTCCAACAGACTTTCGGCGACGTACTCTTTGCCCATGAGGTCGACTTTCAGGTGCAGCGACTCGACTGCCGCGCGCGTGGCGGGGCCGATGGCACAGATGCGGGCGCGCAGGGATCGGAAGTCGGAGGCCGATTGGTCCAGACGCTCCACGAAGAAGCGGACGCCGTTGGCGCTGGTGAAAATCAGGTAGTCGTAAGAAGGCAGATTGGCGATGGCGCGGTCGAGTTGCCCGTAGTCCGCGGCGGGCTGGATCTCAATGGCCGGTATTTCGATGACAGCGGCGCCCAAAGATTCCAGGCGCGACGAGAGGGCTCCAGCCTGACTGCGGGCCCGGGTCACTACGATACGCTTGCCGAAGAGCGGGAGCCGCTCGTACCAATCCAGTTTCTCGCGAAGCCGCACCACTTCGCCTACGATGATGGTAGCGGGTGGCTTCATGGCATGCTGTTCGATGAGGCCGGGGAGCGTGGCCAAAGTGCCGCTGAGGGTTTCCTGATCGGGCCGGGTAGCCCAGCGGACGGCCATGGCTGGTGTCTCGGGCGAGCGGCCCCGCGATACCAGTTCGCGCGCGATTTCGGGGAAGGTGGTGAGACCCATGAAGATTACCAGCGTTTCGCTCATCCCCACCTTGTCCCAATCGATGCGGTCGACTGCGTGGCCGGTGACGAAGGTGACGGCGGAGGTGTGCTCGCGATGCGTGAGCGGCACGCCGGTGTAGGCGGCGATGCCGAGCGGCGTGGTGACGCCGGGGACGACTTCGAAGGGAATGCCGGCGTCCGCCAGCGCCTCGGCTTCTTCGCCGCCGCGGCCGAAGATGAACGGGTCGCCGCCTTTCAAGCGCACCACGGTGAGCCCGCGGCGGGCACGCTCGATGAGCAACGCGCAGATCTCTTCCTGGGTGAAGGCGTGGGCCGACTTCTTTTTGCCCACGTAGAGCCGTTCAGCCTGAGGCGGGGCGAGATCGACCAGGGCGTCGGCAGCGAGGTGGTCGTACAGCACGGAGTCCGCGGATTCCAGGATATGGCGGCCTTTGACCGTGATGAGAGAGGGATCGCCGGGACCCGCGCCGACGAGGTAGACTTTACCGGACACTGGAATCAAGTCTTTCTTCACCGCGGAGACGCGGAGGCGCGGAGGAAGACGCGGAGAAAAGCTGAGAAAAGCTGGCTGTTGCGCGACGAGGACCTACCTCTTTGTGTTCTCCGCGTTTTCCTCCGCGTCTCCGCGTCTCCGCGGTAATAGTCGAGATCACGTGTACACAGACTCCAGGATCTGGCGGGCGCCGAGATCGAGGAGGGTTTGGCCTAAGCGGCGGCCCAGGGATTCGGCTTCGGCGACGGGGCCTTGGGATTCGGCGCGGACGATTTCGCTTCCATCCGGCGATGCTACCACGCCGAGCAGGCGGACGGTGCCGCGTTCAATTGTGGCATGGGCGCCGATGGGCACCTGGCAGCCGCCGCCCAGCGATGCCAGCACACCGCGTTCGGCCAGCACGGCGGCGCGCGTGTCCGGATGATCGAGGGCGGAACAGGCGTCAAAGCCGGGTCCCGCGGCACGGGTTTCGATGGCCAGGGCTCCCTGACCCACAGCGGAGCACATGACCTCCGCGGACAGAATTTCGGCGATGCGATCGCCCCACCCCAGGCGCATCAAACCGGCGGCGGCTAGCAGGATGGCATCATACTGGCCCTCATCCAGCTTGCGCAGGCGCGTATCCAGGTTGCCGCGGACGGATTCTATGGCAAGGTCGGGACGCAATTTGCGCAGTTGCGCGCTTCGCCGCAAGGAACTTGTGCCGACGCGGGCGCCCTGGGGAAGATCGGCGATACGCTTGCCGATGACGGCATCGCGCGGATCTGCCCGTTCCGGAACGGCGGACAGCACCAGTCCTTCGGGCAATTCCGTGGGCAGGTCTTTCAGGCTGTGGACGGCCAGGTCGGCGCGGCCATCCAGCAGGGCCTCTTCGATTTCCTTGGTGAAGAGCCCCTTGCTGCCGACCTTGGCCAGCGGGACGTCGGTGATCTTATCGCCCGTGGTTCTAATAATCTCGATGCGGCATTCGTGGCCGGCGGCGGAGAGTTGCCCCTGCACCCAATGTGCCTGCCACAACGCCAGTTGGGAACCGCGCGATGCGATGACGAGCATGATCAATCCTGCAGGTGAAACGCCTTTCTGATGGCGGCGACCACGTGCGCGCCTTCGGGCTGTCCGGCGTGATTGCGAAGTTCGGAAATGGGGCCATGCGCGACCTTGTTGATGATGCCGCGGGTCAGCATTTCGAGCGCCTGCTCCTGATCCGGCGAGAAGGGGCCGAACTTGCGGCGGACCTTCTCCAGTTCGCCGGTGCGGATCTGCTCCAGTTGCTCCTGCAGGCTGACGATGGTGGGAGTGACTTCGGCGATTTTGAGCCGCGCCATGGTGCGGTCGACTTCGTCGGCTACCAGCGCCTCGGCATGCTCGGCCTCTTTCATGCGTTCGCGGAGATTGGCGTTGACCACTCCCTGCAGGTCGTCGATGTCGTACAGGAAAACGTTGTCGATTTCGTTTACGGAAGGCTCGATATTGCGCGGCACGGCGATATCGATCAGGAACATAGCGGGCAGAGATGACGCGCTGCATCTCATCCTTGTGAAGGATGTAATGCGGCGCTCCGGAAGACGTGATGACGATATCGACTTCGGGCAGCATGCTGACGAAGCGGGTGTATTCCACCGGCGTTCCCTGAAACAGGTTGGCCATTTCCACGGCACGCTCGTGCGTGCGGTTGGTGACGAAGACGTGGGAAGCGCCGGAGCGGCGCAGGTGACGGGCGGCCAACTCGCTCATCTTGCCGGCACCCACGATCATGATGGTGCGGCCGTTAAGGGATCCGAAAATCTTGCGCGACAGTTCCACCGCGGCATAGCTGACCGAAACGGCCATCTGGCCGATGCCGGTCTCCGAGCGGACGCGCTTGGCCACGCTGAAGGTGCGGCCCAGAAGGTTGTCCAGCCATCCGGTGAGCGTGCCGCAGTTCTTGGCGGCGGCATAGGCGGTCTTGAGTTGGCCCAGAATTTGGGGTTCGCCGACCACCATGGAATCCAGGCTGGCGGCCACGCGAAACAGGTGATGGATGGCCTCCTGCCCTTCGTGCCGGTAGATATGCGGTTCGATGGTCTCGATGCTGAGGGATTTCTGATGGACGAGGAACGAATCGACAATGGCCTGCGGGTCGGCGGCATCCTCGGTGGTCACGGTGATTTCGACGCGGTTGCAGGTGGAGAGGATGACCGCCTCGGTGACGCCCTCGCGGGCTTTTAGACTTTGTAGCGCGGCCGGCAGGGAGTCTTCGCGAAAGGCGAGACATTCACGCACCTCGACGGGTGCGGTCTTGTGACTCACGCCAGTGATCAGCAGCTTCATTTGAGCAACATGGCGCCCAGGCGGGCATGCGCAGCCCAGGTGAGCGCGGAAAAACCAAATACCGTAACGGTCATGATGGCAGCTTTGCGGCCGCGCCATCCGGCGGTGGTGCGCAGAAAGACCAGCACCATATAAATCCCCCAGGTAAAAAATGAGATCGCGATTTTGGGCTGGCCGATCCAATCGGTCTTCAGTTCGATGAAGGCCCAGGTGCTTCCGGCGATCACGCCCAAGGTCATCAGCACGAAGCCCGACGCCATGGATTTCGAAATCAGGTCGTCCAGGGTGCCCAGTGCGGGGAGGCGGTAATAGAATTTGCGGGGCTTCTTGGCTTTCAGTTCGCGCTCCTGAAACAGGTAGAGCACCGAGGCCACGGCGGTGAGGAGCAACGCGGCGATGCCCAGCAGAACGAGCACGATGTGCACTGTGAGCCACGTGGTACGCACAATCGGGCTGGACCAGGCGCTGACCGGGTTGCCCATAGTGGCCACCAGGACGGCCACGAAAACCAGCGGAAAGATGAACACGCTGAGGCTTTCCAGCTTGTAGCGCCAGTGAACAAACAAATAGACCACCACCACCAGAAAGGCGCACATGGAGAGGGTCTCGTAGAAATTGGTGATGGGACAGCGGTTGTTGACGATTCCCTCTTCCACGATGGAAACGAAGTGGAAGATGGAGCCCATGGAAAAGGCGCCGAGCGCGACACGGAACAGGTGCTCCCGCCGGCGAACCAGGGTAAGGATGGCGTGCAGGAGGCCTAAGGAGTACAGCGCGGCGGCCACGCGCAGCCAGATAACGCTCATTTCAGCCATGGACGATCCGGTAACGTAAACTCTTAAATTACATTATATAGCCTGGGTTTCCGCGTTCCGCCCGCCGCGTGTGGGGGGATTGGGGGGAGAAGAAGCGGGGCGTCTCACCCGCCCCGGATGAAAATGGGGCAGGGAAAGGCGTCGGGATTTCGAGAGGGGGCAAATCCGTGCCACCCTCGAAACCCCCGAGCGGTGCGTCCGCCGCAAATCCGTGCCACCCTCGAAAATCTCGAGCCGCGTGTCCGCCGCAAATCCGTGCCACCCTCGAAACTCCCGAGCCGTGCGTCCGCCGCAAATCCGTGCCACCCTCGAAACTCCCGAA
>OKRF01000002.1:62777-63034 GCA_900290315.1 Candidatus Sulfopaludibacter sp. SbA3
ACCCTCGAAACTCCCGAGCCGTGCGTCCGCCGCAAATCCGTGCCACCCTCGAAACTCCCGAGCGGTGCGTCCGCCGCAAATCCGTGCACCCTCGAAACTCCCGAGCAGCGTGTCCGCCGCAAATCCGTGCACCCTCGAAACTCCCGAGCAGCGTGTCCGCCGCAAATCCGTGCCACCCTCGAAACTCCCGAGCAGCGTGTCCGCCGCAAATCCGTGCCAGGGTCGAAATTCGCCGCCTTTTGGCGAATCTTCGTGCC
>OKRF01000111.1 GCA_900290315.1 Candidatus Sulfopaludibacter sp. SbA3
AGGCCGATCGAAGAAGCAACGGCCGCCGCAAGGGTGGAGACAAAGAACGGGGGCGTTTGGCGCAGCATCTCGTCTAAAGTGGCGGAGTTCGCCATCAGGAGGGGATCGATGGCAGCAATCGCCTCGTCGAGCGATTTTGTAACCTGCCCCGGATCGGATTGGGTCCGGATGAGAATGGGAAAATCCTGGAGTTGGCCGTCGGGCAGCGGCAGGTAGACCTGCCTGGAATCGGCGCCGTTAAAATCTACGCCGCGAGTGTCGCGCGCGACGCCAATGACCTGGTAGGCCGGGCCATGCGCCAGAAGCTCGCTTCGATTCGGGTATCGTTCGTCGGCCAAACGCAGGCTCCGGCCGATCGGATTCTGGCCCGGCCAGAGCTGCCTGGCGGCCGATTCGCTGAGAACTACCGAGCGGCCCGCTTGGGATTGGAAGCTGCGGCCCAGAAGCATGGGTATGCCAAGAGTCTCAAAGTAATTAGCCTGAATGTTGCTGTAGGAGAGATTCGATTGCACTTTTTGAGCCGAGGGTTTTTCCTCATTCACCGAGATGGCGGAGGTTCGGAACCGGGTGTCCAGCGGCGGCCGGGCGCTGGTGACAGCCACGACTCCGGGCAGCACAGCCACGCGCGCACAAAGCTCCCGAACGAGAGCTTCTTTGCGGGCAGCGCTGTATTTGGACGTTTCGGGGAATTGGAGACTGAGATGGATCAGGTGCTTGCTGTCGTAGCCCGTCTCCATCTTGAGCGAGCGAATGGCGCTGTGAATGAACATGCCTCCGGAGATCATCAGCACCAGCGATGCGGCCACTTGGACCGCAACGAGAAAGTCTTGCATCCGGCGGCTGCGCACTGGCGCGGTGCCCCCGTGAGACTTGAACGCGGAAGCCAGTGCGGACCGCGAGCTTTCCAGCGCGGGAAACAGCCCGAACACAACGCCCGCAGCCAGGGAGATGGCGAGCACATAAGCAAAGACTGCGAGATCCGGGGTCACGTGGAAGATAATTGTTCCTTGCTCGGGCGGCATCATCTCAGCGATTTTGTTCGCCAAAGCCTGAGTAAAGCCCCAGGTGAACAGAAGCGCCGCGGCGCCGGCCAGAAGGCCCAGCAGAACGCTCTCTGTCAGCAATTGCCGGATCACTCGGAGCCTGCTGGCGCCCAGCGACAGGCGAATGCCCAGCTCGCTCTGCCGCGACCTGGCACGCGCGAGTTGCAGGCTGCCGACATTCGCGCAGGCCACGGCCAGCACCATTCCGGCGGCAGCCATAATCAGAAAAATGGCCAATCGCAGCCCGCCATACCGTTTGAGAGGCAACGGAAACACGGAGCCAGGCCAGACCAGCATGGTCGCCGCCTTGTGCAACTCTAAGCGTGGATCGTGCAGAGTGCGGACGTGATCGGCCACCAGGTTCATTTCCGCCTGCGCCTGGCCCACGTTCGCGCCGGGGGCGAGCCGCGCAAAGAGCCGGCAGCACACGATTTCCCGATCGAGCACCCAATTGCGGCCGGTGAATACCAGCGGCTCGAGGTGCAGTGGAAGCCAGAAATCAGGAGTACCGACGCTGGTGCCGACGAAGTCGTGAGGCGTAATTCCGATAATGCTAACGGCGGCACCATTGAGATGGATGGTCCTTTCCAGAATCGCCGGGTCGCCCGCAAACCGCTTCTGCCAGTAGTTTTCGCTGATGAGCACCGAGGGCGAAACAGTAAGCTCGCGAACACTCATCGATTCGAAGCTGCGTCCGCGTATGGGCGCGACTCCGAGAACCTGGAAGTAGTTTTCAGAAACAATGAAAGTTTTGGCGAACTCCGCATTGCTTGCCCCGCTCGCCAGCATCCCCAACCTGCCCAGCAGCGAGCCCGCCGTCGAGGCACGCTGGCTCACCATACCGCCCACGTTCGAAAGGACCAGGCGCTCGGGACTGAAAGCAATCACGCCGCTGAAGGAGCGGACGGAATCCCGAAACGCCTCGTAATCGGGACCGCTGAACAGATAGTCCGTGGCGCCCGACTGGCGGGTCACGGCGAGGTTGACGATGCGCCCGGGATCGCGGGCATCCAAGGGACGCGTGACGAACGCCTTGTAGGCGGTAAAGACCGTGGTATTGACCCCGATCCCCAGCGCCAGGGCAAGTACCGCGACAGCAGTGCGCCCCCCATTGCGGCACAGCATGCGCGCCCCATAACGCAGATCGTGCACTACCGTTTCAGGGAGAATCATGTGGCCGCCTGGTCTATGCAACTTCATGCCGTTCGTTATCCTCCGAATAAGCGTTGGACATACATGCGTGACGGCATGCCATTCTCTTTCATCCATCGCAGTGAACTCGCAACTGCTTCCTGCATTCCCTGGTCCTGGGTCTTTCCCTTATAAGGTAGCGGCGGAGGCAAAAACCATAAAGATCTGTTGAATGGTTTGAATACCAACCCTGTTGGCCCTCGAACGATGATTTCGTGAATGGTTAACTTTGACCCTTCAATTGGTCCTCGAACAACCTGCTCGCTTGCCGTTAGATACGCGATTGGGGTACACGCCGGATCAATTCTCATGCACAGCACCACCCCCACCACGATTTCCTGTGTTTGAATGATCTCCTGCAGGCCATCCTGATCGTTGACATAGGAAGCGAATACATAGGTTGTTTCCTTTTCCTGGTCGCCCGGAATCCACCTGGTGGGCGATCCCATTGTGAACGTAGGTGCGTCCTCTACCCCATCGCCTACCAGCACATGCTTGCTATGTAATATCTCGTAAGTGAAATGCGTGGTGGGCAGCCCCCGGTACCATATCATCTGTCCGCTGCTGACCTTCTTTACCCACAACGCCCGCTTCTGCTCATCCCCCTTCTTGAAGGTATCGGTCAGGTATATTTCCTTTCCTATCACCTTTGTCATGCTCGGGTACTTGGACTTTTCGAACTCTTGTGCCTGTTTTCCGGAGAATTGAAGATTGAAGGTGAGCCGGTCGTACGGATTGATGTGCAGTTGCTTGTACCATTGGTATAAGTCATATTCTGTGATCATCTCTTCATACGTCTTGCTCGCCTTGAGTGCCATTACCGTCAGTGCCGGTACGAATACCTGCTCGTACCATCCTTCTTCGGCTCCCCAACCCTCAAGGATGCCCTTGGCCTCGCTAACGGGAATGCGCTGTATGACCCCACGGGGGCCCGCGACCCGGCGGATGTCCAGCGGGCTTTGACGGACCGGGAGCGGTTGCCTGCCTCCGATGAGCTTTGGATGAATCAGATAGGACCCGACGGCCCGCCTCCTCATTCGCTCGGCGCCGATCGCAGCGGCCCGCAGACTCGGGTTGAAGAGCCACTCCATTTTCCGCTGCGTGGGATCGGGCACGCGCTGCACCACGGGAGCATGCAAAGTAAAGGCGCGAACTCGCACTGCCTGAGGATTCACGACTCGCGGTTGGGTCGCATTCCGCTGCGCCATCCGCTGAATATGCGCCGCATACGGGTTCACATTTGGATGAACTCCGCGACTCTGTGGTTTCGGGTGTATAACACCGGCGAGACCGCGATTCGCGCCGATGAAGAAACCCTGAGTGCCCGCGCTCTGATTGTTGGCCATTTGCGCGCTCCTTGTTAAGCAAGCCCTGGGAGTAACTGCAAACATTAGATCACGGCACAGGTTACTTTTCTATTAGTGAGATTTCGTACAGTGAAGCGTCGTTGGACAGACGATCTTTTTGATCGTTCGTCATCCCCGGCCCATTTACAACTCCACCCTCACACCGCGCCCCGCGGCACACGCCGCGCGATACGCCAAAGCCGCCGTAGCCAGATCTTCCACCGCGAGCCCCAGCGACTTGAAGAGCGTCACCTCCTCTTCGCTTTGCCTGCCGGACTTTGTGCCGGCGATCACTTCGCCAAGCTCCAGTTGCGCCTGTTCGCTCGTCATGCGCCCCTCCCGAATCGTCTGCACCACGTCACCGGATTCCTGCAGCGCGGCATCGCGCGAATCTACCACCAGGCGGGCACGCGCTACCAGTTCCGGTTCGATCTCCCGCTGCGAAGGCCTGCACGCTCCGATGGCGATCACATGCGCTCCCGGCCGCACCCAGTCGCTTTTGATGGCAGGCGTAACCGAATTGGTCGCCAGCACCACCACGTCGGCATCGCGCACTGCTTCTTCCGCCGAGCAGGCAGCGCGCACGCCGGATTCCTCGGCAAACTCCGCCAGATGCTCCGCGTTAGGACTCCATGCCCGCATGTCCTCGAATGCCATCGCCAGCGGCAGTGCCTCCACATGGCTGCGGGCCTGCACACCCGACCCCAGAATCGCCAGAACGCTCGCATTCCGGCGCGCCAGGAACTTCACGGAAAGGGCGGAAGCGGCAGCCGTCCGCATCTCGGTAATAAGACGGCCGTCCATCACCGAAATTAGCTCACCAGTTTCCGGATCGAAGAGCGAAATCGCGGCCAGGTGCGTGGGCAGCGCCCGGACCGCGTTCCCGGGAACCACCGAGACCAGCTTGGCTCCCAGAATGGCCTGCTCCCGATCGTACGCCGGCATCAGGGCGAAAAACGTCCGCTCGCGCAGTTCGAAGGCGGTACGCACAGGCTGCACCACCCGGCCGGCAGAGAACGACGCCAGCGCCGCCTCCATCGCCTGCATCACCGCGGGCATGGTGAGCGACGCCCGCACATCCGCTTCGCTGAGCCACAGCGGCATGAGCCTACTGCCCGCCGCCACCGCGACGTCCGCCGCGGCCTCCCGTTGCGGGCGCCGCCGCGGGAGCGCCCCTGCCGCCCGGCGTGTCCGGAATGTACTCCTCGCCCGGCTTCAGCGCCGTGATGCGCAGGGCCGTCCCGTCGTAAGGGCAGTTGTCGAATTCGAATGGGTGACTGCGCCGGCACAGGGGGCAGTACTTCATCACCTTGGGGAGCGGGTGAACTGCTTTCGACGAAAGCCATGCCTCGCGGAACGCCGTCATTTCCGGCGTGAGCTGCTTATCGGCCAGTTCATACGGCACGAGCTGCATCGCCGGCGAGTCGGCCAGCGTGATGTCCACTTCCTTCTTGCCGCCGCGGCTATCCACTTTCAGGTGAATCTTGTCGCCGGCTTTGTGCTTCTCCAGCAGCGCATCCAGGTCGCGCTGCGTGCGGGGCGCGCCGCGATCCCAATCGGTGATGATGTCGCCGCGATCGATGCCGGCGTTATAAAAGGGCGATCCGATCAGGGTCGGCGCGGCGATCTCCATGCCGCGATCGGTCCACAACCCTTGTGCTCCCAGATACGATCTGGCGGCCGCACCCGTTCGCTTCTCCAGCAGCAGTCCGGCGCGCGCCAGCAGCTTTTCGTAATCCATCGGCTCCTTGCCGTAGATATGCCGTTGGAAAATATCGCCGGCGAATTCCTTGCTGGTAACTTCGCCCAGCGTCCTCTGCAGGTCGTCGAGCGTGTAGGGCTTCTGCGTATCGGGATGCTCGCGCCACATGGCGCGCATCCAATCGTCCAGCGTTTTGCCAGGGAAGCGCGTGCGGATGGAAAGGTCGATCCCCAGAGCCAGGGCTTGTCCATAGGTGTAGTAGGAGATGAAGGTGTTGCCGGTGTTGACCGGGTCGTTCGCCGTGGCCGCGTCCACAAACGGCGCGCGCCGGCTCATATCGATCACGTTGAAGACGAGCCGCCCGGGAGCGTTGAGGACGGTGCTCACCGCGCCGCCCATACTGCGCGCGAAGCGATCCACGTCCATCAGGCCCGCCCGTTTCAGTGTCAGCGGTCCGTAGTAGTTGGTAAAGCCCTCGGCGAACCACAGCTCGCCGGACATGTCGGCGCGCTCGAAATCGAAAGGCTCCAGCGTCTTCGGCCGGATGCGCTTGACGTTCCAGGAGTGGAAAAACTCGTGCGACACCGTGCCGATCATCTGCGCCGCGGCATCCTTCAAATCGCGCGTGCCGGCGATCACCGTGGAGTTGCGATGCTCCATGCCATCGCCGCTGGCGTAAGGCAGGTAGTCCAGCAGGAAGGTGTAATTGCCGTTGTCGTACTTGGGGAATGCGCCGAAAACACCCTCCTCTTCGGTGACCACCACCTGGCACAGCCTGGCAAACGCCGCGGCCTCTTCATCGGTGCCGCGATGGTGCAGCGCCATGCGGAATTGCGAACCGCCCACTTTCCATTCGGCCATGTAGTAATGGCTGATTTCCACCGGGCTGTCCATCATGCGGTCCATGTTGGGTGCCGTCCAGGTGCCGTCGTCGTGCTGCGCCAGTTGCGTGGCGATCTTCCAATCGCTGCCCGCCGGCAGTTCGAACTTCAAGGAGACGGGCGCCTTCTCGAAACCGTGCGCCCACACCACTGTCGCGGGAAGATTCAGGTGCGCGTGGGTCGGGTCGATTCCGTTGTACGTGCCGTCGGCGCGATCGCCGAAGACCGTGTATTCCACCACCACCGTGCCCTTGTGGCCAGTAACATTCCACTGGTACGGCGAGGGCTGTGTCACTTCCAAAGCGTGGCCCTGCCCATCCGTGGCCTGAAAGTGATAGACGTTCTTGGCGAATTCGTGCAGCGCGTAGCGGCCCGGCGAAGAGCGGCTCATCAACACTTCCAACACGGGCTGGCGGACCCCGGAAAACGTGGCGCGCACCTCCGCCTCGTGATGGGCGGCGTTGGGGAACTTCAATTCATAGCGGACGGGCTCCTGCGCCAGAAGCGGTAGGGCGAAAAGGGTGAAGCAAAACCATTTCGTCATGGGAAATGGCAGTATATCAAGGTCAGAACTCGCGCCGCGGGGCCGCCTGATCCATCCCCACGCGTCCCACCGTGATATCCGCCACGAAGTAGTTCTCGCCGCTCATGGCGCATCCCGCCATGCGCCGCAGCATGGCAATTTGCCCGACGTGGTTGATGGCGTCGGCAATCGGGCCTTGGAACAGCCGCTCGGCTGGCGCACCCAGCGGCTCTTCGCTAGCAAGACGGGCATCGAACGCCTGTAGCGCGGCGAAGAAACGCGCTACTTCCTGGTCCCACGGCAGCGGTTCCGCGATGTGCCACGTCTGGTTCCCGTTGACGATGGAGAGCGCCCAATCGAACAGGTCGGCCATATGCGCCAGAATCTCGACAGGAGTGCGGCCCGTCGGGTCTGTACGGTAGGCCGCGAACTCCGGCGGCGCGCCGCGCAATGCTTTGCCGGCGCGATAGGCCAGTGCGGCCAGCGTGTGACGTAAAAGGTCTTGACTCATGCGTCCCTCCCAAAATCGATAAAGCCGCGAGCCGGGTCCGCGCCGATCAGGGTGACGTGTACGCGGTCGCCCACGTCCAGTCCCTGTTCGCCACGCATCACGCGGCCTTCCACCGGCGGATCCACAATGCGCACGAACACGCCTTTGGGCGTCACGCCAGTGACCACGGCGGAGAAATGTTGCCCGATGCGGTGCTGCAGTGCCACCGCGGCGAGCCGTTTGTTCATGTCGCGCTGCACCTTGCGGGCGGCATCTTCCTTCAACGTGCAGTTGCGCGCGATGGCGTCCAACTCCGGATCGCTGTAAGGGGCCGGACCCTTCAGTGCTTTCAGCAGCCGCTGCGTCACCAAGTCTGCGAACCGGCGATTCGGCGCGGTGGAATGGGTGTAATCGTGCGCCGCCAAGCCGAAGTGTCCCTGTTCGGTGTCGCCGGGCCGCATCAGCACATACTCGCCGGGACCCATCAGCTTGAGTACGGTCAGCGAGACATCGGCGTAATGAACCGGATCCGCCTGCTTGCGCCGCATCAGAAACGCGTTGAGGGCGCCGGGGTCGGGCTCCGCCGGCAGGTGGTCGCCATGCTGACGGGCCAAGTCCACCATGCGCGCCCAGCGCTCCGGCGCTTTGACCACGCGGCGGATGGAAGAGACGCCGGCGTCACGCAGGGTGCGCGCCATCACCTCGTTGGCGCCGATCATGAAGTCTTCAATCAGGTGGGCGGCGCGGTTGGAGTTGCGGGAGCTCAGGTCCTGCACCTTGCCGTTCACGACGGTTGCCTGCAACTCCTGCCGGTCGAAAGTGAGGGCGCCCAGTTTGTGACGGGCTTCGCGCAGGGCCTGCGCGGCTTCGTCCTGCAACTTGAGTTGCGCCGCCAAGTCCTCCGAGGCGGCCACTTTGGGAGGCGGGCCAGCCGTGCCTTCCAGCCACGCTCCCACCGCACTGTAGGTGAGTTGCGCGCGATTGCGGACCTGCGCGCAATATATGTTGGTCGATGCGATGCTGCCATCGGCGGCGACCGTCATTTCAATCACGATGGCGGCGCGGTCCTGGTCTTCGTTGAGTGAAGTGAGGTCGGTGGAGAGCCGCTCCGGCAGCATGGGAAACGTGCGGATCCCGGTGTACACCGTGGTGGTTTCGCGCTGCGCATGCGCGTCGATCGGGGTGCTCTTGACGACCGCAGAATCGACATCGGAAACCCCCACCAACACGCGGATTCCGCCGTCCGTCCGTTCGGCCCACTCGATCTGGTCCAGGTCGCGCGAATCGTCGTTATCGATGGAAGACCAGAGCAGGGACGTGAGATCGCGCAGCCCAGGGTCCGGTTTGAGTGTGAGGGCCGCAAGCTGCCGTTCGGCATCGGGCGGAAAATCCGGCTCAAAGCCGTGCTCGATCATTTCCTGTCGAGCGGCGGCGGCAAGGTCGAACTCTGCATGGAGCATGAAATAACGAGGGTAGCAAATCACTCGTAGGCCAGCGCGTCAATCACGTCCTGCAGCGCAGCTTTGAATCCGGGGTAGAGCGCGCCGCCCAGTGCGCCGCCAATCGAGATGGCCATCGCGATGGGCCACCAGTCCGGCACGATGGCCTGCATCATGGTGGGCTCCAAGGTCATGATGAGCCACCGCGAGCCGTAACTCATGCCGATTCCGAGTACCGAGCCCGAAAGAGCCAGCAGCACCGTCTCACGCAGCAGAATATTCAGAATGAACAAGGGAGATGCGCCTAGCGCTTTCAGAATGCCGATCTCGCGCGTTCTTTCCAGAACTGCCGTGTACATGGATAAGAACACGATCAGAAAGCCGACGAACATGCCAATGCCGATGATCACCACGGTGAACTTCTGGAGCATCGGGACATTGGTGACGGTCATCTGCGAGAGCAGATCCTGCAACGAGTAGATCTGATACTGCGACATGCCATGGGCCTTCAGGGACGCGATGATGGCGTTCGCGTTCGCCGGGTCGGCCGCTTTCGCGTAGATGCAGGAAAGCCGCCCCACGTTAGCTGTGAGGTCTTGCAAACGTGCCAGGTCCATGAACATCCGCGACATCTTGCCCGGCTCCACGATTCCCGCAAGCCGCCATTTGCGGTGAATCAACTCGTGCCAATCCCCGGCGTGCAGATGGTTGGCCCGCGCATAGTAGTCGTCTACCAGAATGTCATCCGGCTGTTGAAATCGCTTGCCTTGTAGATAACGGAAGCCGCCGCTCATGGCGTTGAAGCTCTCCAGGTCGATGCCCGTAATCGAATCGACACCCCCAGTGGAATAGACAAATGTGCCCGTCGCCATCGCAATACCAGGCTCCTTGCGGACGTACTCGAGGATGCCTGCGGGGAAGGTGCCGCTGAACGAAAACAGCGAACTGTTAGGCGGCCGGATGATGATGTCGGCGCCGACTCCGCGGGCGCGCTGTTGACCATCCTCCACGATGCCCCGGCTCAGGCCGACCAGGGTCAACACCATGGTGACTTGTACGCCAATCGCGACGGCGCTCACGAACGTTCGGACAGGACGATGCTTCAGGTTCTCAAGGACCAGTCGATTGATCAAAGGGCATTATATTACCCTGAAAGGATGATGCCCACTTTCTGGAGGAGAGCACTGCTGGTTCTGAGCGTGGCCGCGATTCCAGCGCCCGCCCAACAGGCACGGGAAGTCCTCGCGCGGCTGGATCGCTTCGCCCCCACTTTCCTGGCGGCCAAGGCGTCTATCCGGTCCGTTACCCACACCGCCGTCATCGACGAGGACGAGACGGAATTGGGCACCTTCGCCGTCAAGCGATATGCGCCCGGCAAACTGCGATTCCTGATCGCCTTCACCGGAGAGAATGCCAAGACGGTGGTGATCGACGATCAACTCGCTCAGATCTACTACCCCAAGATCCCCGAGATTCAGGAATACAACACGAGCAAGTACCGGGACCTTGTCCAAAAGCTGCTCCTGTTAGGATTCGGGACGGCCGGCCGCGACATCGCCGCCAGCTACGAGGTTCGCGAACTGGGGCGCGACAGCATGGAGTCACAGCCTGCGAGCCACCTGGAACTGATTCCGAAATCGGTCGAGGTCCGGAAACAGGTCAACAGAGTCGAGTTGTGGATCGCCGAAGGCACTCAATGCCCCGTGCAGCAGACATTCCACTATCCCGACGGGGGATACCGCAAGGTGACCTTCCTGGGCGTGCAACTCAATCCGACTCTGCCTGCATCCACCTTCGATCTGCCCAAGAACGTCCCGCGCAAGCGGATGAATTAGAGGCGCGGCCGCGCGCTCGGGTCGCCTGTCGGAGGCGGCGCATGATCTTCCTTCGCTGGCGGGCCGAGCAGTTCGGTGAAGATCGACTTCAGCGCATCCGCCCACACCTGGTAGCCTTTGAGCGCGGGATGGAGTCTGTCGGGATTCATCATCCCTTCGAGCAGCTTGCCTTCCGGATCGGCGAGTTTGTCGTTCACGCTGAGATAGCGGATCTTCTTCCCATCGGCAAGTTGAGCCAGATTGCGATTGACTCCATTGATCACCGGGATCGCCGCCATATTGTCGTTGCGGGGGAAGATGCCAGTCACGATGATGGTGGCGTTTGGCGCCTTGGCTTGCATGACGCGGCCGATAGCTTCGAGCCCCCTGCTCACGTCCGCGATCTTCGCCGCCTCGCTGCCGGGCGCAATTCGACTGCCCACGTTATTGGTACCTGCCAACAGGACAATGACCTTCGGGTTGACGCCGTCCAACTCGCCGTTGTTCAGGCGCCAGAGAATGTTCTGAGTGGCATCGGCGCCCCATCCAAAATCGGCGGCATTCCATCCGAAGAAATTCTGTTTCCAGTTCGCGAGCAGTTCCGGGTAGTCGGTGGCTCCCCAGCGGCGCGTGATGGAGTCGCCCTCGAAGTAGATATCGATGCCGCCGGCTTTGGCTTTGTCCAATAACTGCGCATGCGCAGTCAGGGAGTTCTGATCGGTCCGTGAAACGGGTCGATCGGCTGGAACGAGCTGCGGCTGCGCGAAGAGGCATCCGGCGGCGAACAGCAGAATTGCAGATCTCATACATATTGAGGATAGTGCTATTCTGTGCACGAATGAAATGCAATTCTCTCTTCAGTGGTCTGGTGCTGCTGGCTGCCGCGTCGCTGGCCTTTTCCCAGCAGTTGAGTTTCACGCCGTTTCACCAGAGCGGGATTTACGATCTGGGGGAAAAGGCCGGCTGGACGCTGACGCTTCCGCCGGGGACGACTCCGGCCGCGTATAACTACACGATCAAGAAGAACAACCTCGATACCATCACAGCGGGCACGCTGGATTTCTCGAACGGCAGCGCCACGATTGAAACCACACTCAGCGAGCCGTCCATGCTGTATGTAGAGGTGAAGGACAGCGCCGGAGACCCTCCGCTCCATCTCGGTGCGGCGATTGCTCCGACGCAGTTGAAGCAGGCCGTTCCGCGGCCGCCCGATTTCGACAGCTTCTGGGACGCCAAATTGAAAGCGCTCGCCGAGATTCCGATCAATCCCGTACTCACGCCCGGCACAACGAACAAGGCCGGCGTGGAGTTCTACACGGTCCAACTGGACAGTCTGGGATCGCACGTGCAAGGGTACCTGGCCAAGCCTGCGAAAGAGGGTAAGCTTCCCGCGTTGGTGATCTACCAGTGCGCGGGCGTCTATGCGCTCCAGCCGAATTCGGTGACGGATCGCGCTGCCGAAGGCCGGCTCGCGTTCGATGTGGATTCGCACGATATCCAGCCCGGCCAGGCAACCGGAGTCGCCAACAACTACCAGGCGATCGGCAATACCGACAGGGAGACGTCGTAAGTCGTACTTCCTGAACATGTACCTCCGGGATGCGCGCGCCATCGACTACATTCAGACCCGCCCCGATTGGGACGGCAAAACGATCGTGATTATGGGCACCAGCATGGGCGGCCAGCAGAGCCTGGTCACCGCCGGTCTGAGGCCCCAAGTGACGGCGGTGATTGTGAACGAGCCTTCCGGCGCCGATTCCAACGGCGATCTGCACGGGCGCAAGGCAGGCTACCCGAACTGGCCGTCCAAGGACCCGAAGGTCATGGAGACGGCCCTCTATTTCGACACGGTGAATTTCGCGTCGCGGATCAAAGCGCCCGTTTTGGCGGCCAGCGGCTTCATCGATACCACGGCGCCACCGTGGAATCCGACCACAACAACAGGACACCTCAAAAGCAGGGCGAGTATGTCGCCCGCTCCAAGGAAGTGCTCGGTGTCATCCAGAACGGCGGCGAGTTCAAGCCGATGACGCAACGAGGCGAAGTTTCACCCGCCCGATGAAAATTCGTTAGCCCCGTGGGACTGACGATCGTTTTTTGTCGTCTGTTTATTGGGGCCTGCGGCCCGCGGAATTTCATGAAAAACGG
>OKRF01000148.1:0-8808 GCA_900290315.1 Candidatus Sulfopaludibacter sp. SbA3
AAGGCGCGCGCCACGCCGCCAAATTGGGCAAGCCGCTGTGGGGCGTCCGGCTGGATAGCGGCGATTTCGCGGCGCTGTCGCGCCAGGTGCGGGCGATCTTGGACGAGGCTGGCCTGCAGGACGCCCGCATCATGGCGAGCGGCGATCTGGACGAATACAAGATTCGGGACCTGGTGCAATCCGGCGCTCCCATCGATTCCTTCGGCGTGGGCACGCAACTGGCAACGTCCGCCGATGCTCCGGTGATGGGAGCCGTCTACAAGCTGGTGGAGCTGGACATCCACGGGATCAAGCGATTCACGGCTAAGTACAGCGACGAGAAGACCACCATCCCCGGGTCCAAGCAGGTATTCCGCGCCGAAGCGCGCGACGTGATTGCGCGCTCCGGGGAATGCGGCAACGGGGAAGCCCTGCTGCGTCCCGTAATGTTGGGGGGACAACTGGTGGAGCCGCTGCCTTCGCTGGAACAATCCCGCGCGCGCGCCGCAGCTATGGTGGCGAAGCTGCCGGAACCGCTGCGCGGCCTGGAACCGGCAGAGCCCTGGCCGGTGATCTACAGCCGCGAACTGCGCGAATTGATCGACAACACACGCCACAACCTGATGCGATGAAAACGATTTTCCTGGATATTGACTCGCAGCTCGACTTTCTCTATCCCAGCGGCGCATTGTACGTGCCGGGGGCGGAGCGGATCGCCGGAACCATCGGGCGGCTGAACCGCTACGCCGCCGAATACACGATCCCGGTCATTTCTACCACCGACGCGCACACCGAGAACGATCCGGAGTTCTCTACCTGGCCGCACCATTGCGTCGCCGGCACCACCGGTCAGCACAAGGCGGAGGCCACTCTGCTGGGGCTCCGCGTGGTGGTGCCGAATCGCCCCTGCGATTTGCAGTTGGAAGGGGTACAGCAGATCGTGATTGAAAAGCAGACGGTGGACGTATTCCAGGCACCCAATTTGCAGCGCGTCATCGAGAAACTAGGCGGAGAGAAGTTCGTGGTCTACGGTGTGGTTACCGAGATCTGCGTGCTTTGGGCGGTGCGCGGGCTACTCCGGCTGGGGAAACAGGTGACGGTGGTGCGCGATGCGGTAGCTTGCCTCACGGCTGAAGGGTCGGCCGCCGCACTTGCGGAGATGCTGCATGAGGGTGCTACGATGTGCCAGGCCGCCGACCTTCCGCGGTAGGCTCTCAGGAGGCGCTGCTCGGGCGAGTACATGAGCGGGGTCTGGCAGCTTGTCACTCCGATCCTAACGTCCCCAAGGCTTTAACACGGTCGCGGCGCCGCATTTCGCTTTGGTAAAACCTACTTGGGCGAGATGCTCTGCAAGGCGCAGAAGCATGACGAGGCGATCACTCTGTTCAGCGATGCCGCCGATGTAGGCGAGACGACTGCGATGGTAGTAGACCTCGCCACGCTCTATATGAGAAAGGTGAAAGGCACCAAGCCGGCCGCGGAAGCGAAACGGCTGCTCAGTCTGGCCGTGGAACGGAACGATTGTGTGGGTGCGTACAGGCTGGGGTCAATTTACGCCGGTTGCATGGGGGGGCGGACCAGGAATCTTCAGTTATCCGAAGTATGCCTTTAACCTCTTCAACAGGTCGGCGGCATCGGGGTGCCGACCCGCAGCAATGACACTCTCCAACTGCTATGCAATCGGCCTTGGAGTCGCTCTGAACCCGCAATTGGCCCGCTACCGGGCGCGCAGGGCGAGGCGTCGGCCCGTGCTCCGAGGCTGAGCATTCCTGCTAAAAGGTCCAGTTGAGCGGACTTGACTGAAGTGGCTCGCAGTCAGTCCCTCAACCGGGCAATCCGAAGATAGGATCCAACGTGAAGCAGCAGGAATCCGGGTTAGTGGTTTGTCTAAACTCCAATCCTGGCTGATTGACCGACCTCTAGGTCTAGGGAGCCCGTATAGGAGTATACGTTCTGCGAGATAAGCAGAGCTTCAGACGCCACTTNNCATGACTGAAAGAGAGCATTTACGGAGGTATCAACCGCATTCAACCGCATGAGCGGTCTCAGACGTAACACACGCCGTGGCTGAACATCCATCGTCACGTGCTATTTTTTCACCACTTTCGCATTTACTGGAGACTTGCGGTCGACGTCTAGCGTCTAGCGCAGGCCCGGCTCAGGCAGTACCTGATGACGACCGACCACCACTTCCGCCCTTGAAGAGCGGTGCCATAAGAGACGCTCTTCAAAAGACGGCGCCAATGTGCAAATCCATGAATTGCAATGTGGCGTTGACAGATATGGATGATGTGGCTAAACGGCTCGACGCATTCAACGAAACTCGCGCTCACCTCAGTCGCGAGTTTCTCGAGGAATATTCTGACAATGCGGACCGTTTGCTGCACATTTGGCGGGACGAAAGCCAGCAGCTAGGGGACATGCTCGGTCGACATATAGAACGGCTAAAGGGCATTCGCAGCCAAATTCGCGCCACGACAACTCCGCCAGATCTTCTTGCTCGTATCGGATCGACGACGTACTCTCCATCGTTTTCGCGTTCGTCACCTATGGATTCAGGGGGCAGTTGCCTTAAGCATTCTATCTGAGTAGGTGGCGCATGGAACGCCTGCCGAGCCGGGCGGTGAGTCGTACGAGTGGCTTGTTCTCTGGTCGCTGGTGTTATTATAAGATGGCATAGGATGGTTGTTCAATGAATTCAAACACGAAGGCGGGAGTGTTTTGGGCCGTATTGACCCTCGTAGCCGTGTTCCTGGGGTTGCTAGTCGCGTTCGGGCGTGATCACGCTGGCGCGGGCATCTCGAAACATCCAAATTATGTAGGAACTGGGATCTTCTTTCTGGCGAGTTATATTATCTACTTGGTCCTCTCCAGGCCAACAAAAAGGAACGCAATACTCGGGGGGCTGCCAATGGTTCTAGGCTACCTGGTCTGGTTGATCTTGTTGCGCTACTAGCCCTGATTAGGTGTCCATCAAAGTTGGGAATTCCGGCTATTGAGTAGCTGTAAGAAGTTGCGGGTGGGCGGCCGACGACAGATTCCGGGGTCAGACGGCGAATTCTCCTGCATCCAGATTGCAGACAATCTCCAGATTTGCGAGGCTTGGTTTTCAAAGGAGACGATATGCGGCATAGAGTTTCCCCACGTTCCGCCGCTCATCGCATATTGTCCGAGCGCGTGTGAGGAAGAACCCATCACGTTTTGTCCGGATCACCTGAAGCCGGACGTCGTCCATCTCCCCCTGACAAATGGATTACTTAGCCTCGACGAGAACCTGTATTTAGTGCGCGACAATTGTGCTGGCATCGTCGCCGCCCGCATTCAGAAGGGCGAAAATCGGTGCCTACGATTCGTTGTTGAGGGGTCGGCGCTCCGTAAACGATACCGCTGGAGGTTGTTTCTCTTTCGGGGCGGCCTCCTGGACGCCGTCCGCTTGGCGAATGCAGTCAACACTGTGTAGTCGGTGCTAAGTCCTACGCGAACTCGATGCGCGCGATCACAATCTGCGGCAAGGCCTGGCTCCAACCCTCCGGAATGTTGTCGAACGGAAGCCGGAACGTCTTCGTCTCGCCGGGCGCCAGGCCGCCCATCTTCCTGGTGACGATGGGCACTCGCTGCCGCAGAACCACCTGGTTGTAGCTGTCGTAGAACACGCAATAGATTTCGGCGGTATCGATCACGCGATTCCCGGTGTTCCCGATCTTCCCGGTGATCTCCACTACCTGCTGCTTCAGGTAGCTCTCGTGTGCTTCCATGGCCACTTCACTGATCGGCAAGTGGCCGTCCCGCACATACTGCCGGGCGTCGCCGGTCAGCGGAGGCAGCGGCGCCGGAGGACGCTGTGCCGCGCGGTTCAAATACCAGAATCCCACCGCGCCCACCACCAAAACCAGGCCAATTACAATGGCTACCGGAGGGATGGACGCCTGCCTCTGTTGCTGCAAGGGTGCCGTCTTATTTGCCGCCAACGGTCATTTCTCCAATCTTCAGTGTAGGCGACGCAATCGAATTGCGAAACTCCAGGTCGTTTGCCGCTTCCAGATTCAGCAGCATCTCTTGCAGTTTTCCCGCAATGGTCACTTCCGACACGGCATAGGTCAGTTCGCCGTTGTGAATCCAGATTCCTGCCGCCCCACGGGAATAGTCGCCGGTTACGATGTTGACGCCCATGCCGATCAGCTCCGTGACATAGAAACCGTCTGAGATACCCGCAAGCATCTGCTCCGGCGTTTGGACACCATTTTCCAGGTAAAAGTTCCCGTGCCCGATTCCGGCATTCCCGGTAAGCCCGCGCGAAGCGTTGCCGGTGGTCTTCATGCCCAGCTTGCGCGCCGCATAGGAGTTCAACAGGTAGCTTTTCAGCACGCCCCGCTCGATCACCGGCGTGCGCCGCGAAGGCACGCCCTCATCGTCGAAGGGCGAAGTACCGAACAGTCCCGGGATCGTGCCATCGTCCACCACAGTCACGTTCTCGCTGGCGACTTTCTCTCCCAGTTTGCCCGCCAGGAACGATTCGTGCCGGTAGATCAGCATGCCGTGGACTGCTTCGAACAGGTTATCCAGCAGCGACCGTGCCGTGCGCGGTTCAAACACCACGGGCACTTTGCGCGTGTCTACCTTTATGGCATTCAGTCGACGCAGCGCACGCGCGGCCGCTTTTCGGCCCACCGCCTCCGGCGCCTCCAGTCCCGCGAAACAGCGCGCGGAGCTGTCCCAGTAATCGCGCTCCATCGAATCGCCTTCGCGCGCCACCGGAACGGTCGACAATCCACAATAACTGGAGCGATACTCTCCGGCAAAACCGCGCGAATTGGCGAAGATGTGGCGCCCGATGTGGGTATCGAAACTCGCGCCTTCCGAGTTGGAAATACGTGGATCGGCCGAGAGGGCAGCCTCTTCGGCACGCTTGGCCGTCGCCACCTTCAGGACCGTTTCGAGCCCTTCCACGTCCTCTGAATAGAGCCGCAAATCGCCGCCGATCGTCCCCAGTTCGCCCGCTTCGGGCAGATCGGCGTGCGGGTCGTCGGTGGTGATGTCCGCCAGTTCCACTGCCGATTTCACCAGATGCGCAATTCCCTCTGGCGAAAGATCGGAGGTGTAGGAAGATCCCGTCTTCCGGCCGATCAGAATGCGCAGCCCGGCCGCCCGCGACCCTGCCTCTTTCAGATTCTCCAATTCCCGCATGCGCACGTTAGCGGAAAACTCTTCGCCTTCCGCAATGGTGCACTCGGCATCGGTGGCGCCGGCATCCTGCGCGAGCTTCACCACGTCCGCGGCCAGTTCCAACAGGTGATTCTTGCTCAAGCGGTGCCTCCCACGGTCATACGGTCGATCCTGATGGTGGGAATGCCGACTCCCACCGGTACGCTTTGCCCTTCCTTGCCACACACCCCGATGCCTTCATCCAACCTCAAATCGTTGCCCACCATGCTCACGTATTTCAGTGCTTCCGGACCATTGCCGATGAGGGTGGCATTGCGCACCGGGCGAGTCAGCTTGCCGTCCTCAATCAGGTAGCTCTCCGAAGCTGAAAACACGAAGTTGCCGCTCGTGATGTCCACCTGGCCCCCGCCGAAGTTCACGCAGTAAATGCCCTTCGGCACGCTGCGGATGATGTCCGCGGGGTCGCTCTCCCCCGCCAGCATGAACGTATTGGTCATGCGCGGCATGGGAATGTGCGCGTAGCTCTCGCGCCGCCCGCTCCCGGTGGATTCGGAGCGCAGCAGAGTACTGGAAAGCTTGTCCTGCAGGTAGCCGCGCAGCACGCCCTTGTCGATCAGCACGTTTCGCTGCGTGGCGTGCCCTTCGTCATCGACGTTGAGCGATCCCCGGCGGCTGTTGATGGTTCCGTCGTCGATCACGGTGCACAGTTCGCTCGCCACTTTCTGGCCGATGCGCCCGCTGAACGCCGATACACCCTTGCGGTTGAAATCGGCCTCCAGCCCATGGCCTACCGCTTCGTGTAGCAGAATGCCCGGCCATCCCGGACCCAGCACCACTGTCATTTCGCCCGCCGGCGCGTTTATCGCGTCCAGCATGGTGACGGCTTCCCGGGCAGCTTCCGTGGCGAAATGCTCGGGCGGCTTTTCGTTCAGGAAGAAATCCAGTTCGACACGCCCGCCGCCGCCTGCCTGGCCGCGCTGGGGCGTCCCGGAACCTTGCCGCGCCAGTGCGAACACGCTCATGCGCGCCAGCGGCTGGCGGTCCAATGTAAGGACACCATCGCTGGTAGCGACCATCACGTGGCGCAGGTTGTCGGCATACACGGCTTGCACCTGGAAGATGCGCGAATCGTAAGCGCGGGCGGCGCGGTCTGCACGTTTGACCAGGTCCACACGCACGGCAAAGGCGGTTTCGGTGGGGGCGGTCACCACCGGATACAAATTGTGCCGTTTCCCCTCGTTGAGATCGACTTTATCCACTTTGGCGGGTCCGGCGGCGATGCAGGCGGCCACCCGGGCAGCTTTGCGGATCTTCTCCGGTGAGAGGTCGTCGCTGTAGGCGTACCCCGTCCGTTCGGCGGAGATGACTCTCACTCCTACGCCCATGGACACCCCTTGGGCGGCACTCTTCACCATGGACTCGTCAATGCTGATAGAACTGGTGAGCAAGTACTCAAAGTAAAGATCGGCATAGTCCCCGCCTTGCGATAGGGCTTCACCCAGATAATTCTCCAGGTCGCCCCTGGTGATGTTGAAGCGAGTTGCGAAAATGGAACCGCTAAACTGCATAATTTCAGGCTACCATTCGCGCCTTGTTCCGGGAGGAGCGGGAGATCCGAGATCGCTTATTCAGGTTTTTCCCTGATGTGCCTCGGCTGCGGGAACCAAAGAGAGCCGTCCTTCTTCCTTGTAATCCACTGGATTTAGACAGCTTCGAACGAAATATCTGTAATAATGGGAGATTCACATGACTCTCAAGCGGTGGGGGCTTCACGCCAGTCATGGCTCGAAAGGGCTAACTCCGGTTTTCGTTTCCCGAATCCGCTTTTGCGTTTGTCTTCAATCCTTTGTAACCTGTCTACGTGCCGCGACGCCTATGCAAACAGAGCTTGGAACGCGTTCGGATGCCGGCACGGATCCTGGTGCGGCATGCTGGTTGATTTCGAGCTGATTGAGCGCGCCCAGAAGGGCGACGCTGTAGCTTTCAACGAAATCGTACTAGCCTACCGGAAGCGGATTCTAGGGCAGATCACCCGGTTGATCTCTCGTCCGGAAGATGTCGAGGACGTCGCGCAGGAAGTTTTCGTGCGATTGTATTTTTCTCTCGATCAGCTCAGGACGGCACAGGTCTTTGAACCTTGGTTGTACCGGCTGACGTCGAACGCCGCCTACGATTATCTGCGTAAGCAAAAGAGACGTCAGGAGTTCCGCATGTCCGACCTGTCGGAGCAGCAGGTCATGATGGCCGATGCTACCGCAGGCGGTAAGGCGGAACACGAAGAGCAGCACCAGAAGAAGATCCGGGAGTCCGTGGATGCCCTTCTCGGGGCAGTTTCGGAGGCGGACAGGATTCTGCTGGTTCAGAAGGAAGTCGAGGGACTTTCGCTGAAAGAGCTTGAAAAGATTTATAAGGTCAACGAAAATGCTCTTAAGGTAAGATTGTTCAGGGCCCGGCAACGGGTGCTGAAGGCTTTTGGGGCGGCCGAGAAGAAGTAGGAGTACCAGACCGGTTCTGGCCGGTAGGAGCAGAAGGCTGAAGAATATGTTTCCATTGCGCGGCAGCAACGACGAAAAGCTGGACGCCCTGTTCCGGGCGTATCGAGCTGCGTGTCCAGATCGGGATCCTGGTGTGAACTTCATGCCCGAACTGTGGAAGCGCATCGAATCGCGTCAGACTTTTACGTTTTCATTCCGCCGCATGGCCAGTGGGTTCGTGACCGCTGCACTGGCTTTGACTATCGCCATGGGAATCTACATGGCTATCCCCCACGCCAATCCCAACATGCCCCAGAGCTATATCGAGGCACTGGCAGAGGCTCGGCCCCTGGATGCTCCGGATTACGTTGCACCGGCTCACCTGGATCTAACTGATCCAGGTAGATGAGTGGAACCATGTCCAAATCGAGACTGACCGCATTTCTGACTCTGCTACTTGTGTTTGCCAGTGGGGCCGTGTTGGGTGCCGTCGCCCATCGCCTCTACATGGTGAACTCGGTCATGAGCGGCGTCGCCAAGCGGCCTACTCCGGAAGAATTTCGCAAGCGTCAGGTCGATGAGATGCGCGACCGGGTCAAGTTAGATGACTCCCAGATGGCTGCCTTTAACCAGATTCTCGACCAGACCAAGAACTCCTTCGACCAGACCCACAAACAATACAACGCCGCCAACCGGGCCATTTGGGATGAGCAGCGTAATAAGGTCAGGGCCATCCTCCGGCCCGATCAGGTCGTTCTTTACGATAAGGTCATGGCCGAACACGACGCCGCCCGCAAACAACACGAACGTGAGCGCGATCACGATAAGAAATAGACCGTTTCCCACCACCCAGCCTCTGCCCACAACCTCGCCCCTGGTCATACAATCCGCACTTCCAGCAACCCGTTCTTCCCCTCAGGTGTAAAGCTTTTCGTGCCGCACTCCGATGATAGTAGTGTGCGGTTTGCAGCGCTGAACCGTTAACAGTCTCAACTTCCAAAGAAAGGTGAATGTGGCTAAAAGGGCGGTAGCTTGCCCAATCCACGGTTTTTCGGCATGGACCTGAGGCATCACAGGGGCAAGGTTGGGCTCAACCCAGCCCGTTACGCACAGATCGCACCTATGTGGGATATGGCAGGGGCACTGGAGCAACGCCTGTCGAGCCTGGAGGCTATGTCGAGCCAATTGGCTT
>OKRF01000148.1:8818-13946 GCA_900290315.1 Candidatus Sulfopaludibacter sp. SbA3
CTGGAGCAACGCCTGTCGAGCCTGGAGGCTATGTCGAGCCAATTGGCTCGGTGCGTCCAATCCTTGCGGGACCTTGGGCTCGCCAACGAGGATCACGCATGAACACCCCTCCTGTGTGCAACTCCGTGGCAAATCCTCTGCCCTGGTATGGATTACGAATCCGGTCCAAGGGCGAGCAGGTCGCTTCTACTGTGTTGAAGGGAAAAGGATTCGAGCCGTTCGTACCGACGTACAAAGTGCGTCGCCAATGGACGGATCGCATCAGGGAGACGGAATTACCCCTTTTCCCGGGATATGTATTCTGCCGCATGGATCCAGCCCATCGCCTTGCCGTGCTGACGTCGACAGGGGTGGTCGGCATCGTGGGAGTGGGGAAAGTGCCCGTGCCCATCGAGGAACGGGAAATTGACGCCATCCGGGCGGTAATCCACTCGGGACTGCCGTGCCAGCCCTGGCCGTTCATGCACCAAGGCGACACCGTGCAGGTGAAACATGGCCCGTTACGCGGAGTACGAGGCATCCTTGAAAGCGTCAAGGGCCGTCAAAGTCTGTTGGTAGGGCTTACTCTTCTGCAGCGCTCCATTTCAGTGGAACTGGACCCGGCCTGGGTGGCCGTTCAATAACCCAATGCGAGACGGAAACGAAAAACTATGAAAGCTCTACTGGTGTCTTTGTTAGTGGCGGCCGTGTATGCCAGCGGCCAGATCCGGCCGGCAACCACCGGCGAAATGCCTGGCAGTAATCTGCCTATCCAACCCATCGGACCCAACGACCTGGTGGCCGTGTCGGTCTACGACGCGCCGGAATTCANNCCCGACGGGTTTGTCCGCCTGCCTATGTTGAAACAGCGCATCCAGGCGGCGAGTCTGATGCCCGCCGAACTGGAGACAACTATCGCCGGAGCTCTCCGCGAGGAAGGCTTGATCGTCGATCCTTTCGTCACCGTTACAGTCGCCGAATACAACAGCCGTCCCATCGCCGTCATGGGTGCCGTGAAGCGCCCCCTGACTTTTCAGGCGATGGGCCAAGTGACCCTGCTGGACGCTCTCGCTCGGGCGGAAGGACTGGCTCCCGAAGCCGGTTCGGAAATCCTGGTGACCCACCAGCCGTCTGCCAAGGACAGTAAGGCTGCGTCCTTAACCCAGCGGATTCCTGTGAAAGCCTTAATCGATGGAGCCGACTCAGACCTGAATCTCCGGCTGACGGGCGGCGAAGAGATCCGCGTCCCGGAGGTTGGCAAAGTCTATGTACTGGGGAACGTCAAGAAGCCGGGCGCTTTCATTGCGCAAGCGAATCCGGAGACTTCGGTGCTGAAGGCCCTCGCCATGGCGGAAGGGTTGCTGCCTTACTCTGCGAAGCGGGCTTACATCTATCGCCAGGAGGCATCGGGCAGCAGGAGCGATATGCCCATTGACTTAGGAAAAATGATGGACCGCAAGGTGCCCGACATTCCTCTGATAGCCAACGACATCCTGTATGTTCCGGACGCCAAGGGCACACGGGCCGGCATGGCGATGTTGGAGAAAGTGCTGCTGTTCGGAAGCGGGGCGATGTCGGCTCTGATCTACGCGGGGGTTCACTAAAGGGAATGAATACATCACTGCAAGAGCTGACGATTGTTGAGGAGCGCGGGCCGCGCAGTCTGCCGGTAGCTGCGGGGTTCGGTCCTGCCCAGCCGGCGAGCTGGGACCTGGAGCCGGAAGAACAAACGCTGCCGCTTTCCCACTACCTGTGGGTTTTGCGGCGCCATCGTTGGAAGATCCTTTCCTTCATCGGTGTCAGCGCTATTGCCACACTGATTGTTTCAGCGCGCCTGACACCCATGTACGAAGCCACCGTGACCGTAGACGTAGACCGCAAGGTGCCCACCGCGGTGGTAGGCCAGGACTCCACGCAAACGGGGCTGAACGATGCCGACCAGTTCCTCGCTACGCAGATCAAGTTAATTCAATCGGACGCGGTTCTACGGCCGGTCGCCGATCAGTACCATCTGCGGGATCTGGAGCGCAAGGCGCGTGCAGGGTCCGATCAGGGGCTGTTGATCGATGCGCCGGTGCTGCTCAAGCAACTGAAAGTGACGCGCCCGGTCAACACGTACCTGCTGTTGATCAGTTACCGTTCCCCGGATCGGCGACTGGCCGCCGACGTGGCCAACGCGATCGCCCGGTCTTTCGTGGAGCACACCTACGATATCCGCTTCCGATCCTCGGCGAGCCTTTCCACCTTCATGGAGAAGCAACTCGAAGAGCTAAGGGCCAAGATGGAGCGCTCGGACACCGCTCTCGCACAGTTCGAAAAGGAACTCAACGTCATCAATCCGGAGGAAAAAACCAATATCCTATCCGCGCGGCTGCTGCAATTGAACACAGACTACACCAATGCCGAGACGGAGCGTGTGAAAAAGGAGGCGGCCTACAAGTCCGTAAGCACTGGCAGTCTGGAATCGGCCCAGGCTTCCACCCAGGGCGACGCTCTGAAGACCATTGCCGAGCGCTTGGAGCAGGCCCAGGAGAAGTTTGCCGAGGTCAAGACGCACTATGGGCCCAATCATCCCGAGTTTCACAAGGCGCAAACACAGCTCGACCAGGTCCAGGCTCAATTTGACGCCACGCGCGGCAGCGTAATGCGACGCGTGGAAGTGGAGTTCCGCGAAGGCGTCAACCGCGAAGAAATGCTGAAGAAGGCCGTCACCGAAACCAAAGCCGAGTTCGACCGGCTGAATGCCCGATCCTTTGAATACGAATCGTTGAAGCACGAAGCGGAAGCCGACAAGAAACTGTACGAGGAGTTGATCACCAAAATCCGTGAGGCCGAGATCAACGCGGGCTTTCAGAGCAATACGGTGCGCATTGCAGACAACGCGCGGCCGGGCTTGAGTCCCGTGTTCCCGAACGTTCCGCTCAATGTTGGCCTGGCTCTGCTCTTCGCCGCCATCCTGGCAGTCGGCGCGGCAGTACTGAGTGACACTCTGGACAATACCATTCGGAACACCGAACAGGTGGCCCGCATTGTGAAGGCCGAAGTGATCGGCGGTCTCCCGCAAGTGAAGTCCTGGAAAAGCCGTCCCGCGCTCGTGGCCGCTGGCGGCGCAGCGAGCACACCAGTGTTATTGCGGCATCCGGATGACGATCGTCTGCTTGCCGGTTTCGGTGAGGCTGTTCGAACGCTTCGCAATTCCATCCTGCTGAGCAGTTTTGACCGTCAGATCAAGTCTCTTATGGTAACCAGTGCGACGCCAGGCGAGGGCAAAAGCACGGTCTGCGTTCACCTGGCCATGGCCCACGCGCAGCAGAATCACAGGACCTTGCTGATTGACTGCGATCTCCGCCGGCCTAGTGTCCACCGCAGACTCGGTCTGACTTCGGAGACGGGACTGTCTGCGGTCCTGCTGCACGGCCTGGCGTGGCGTGACTGTGTCATGCAGGCCCCGGGAGTTCCCAATCTGGATGTTTTGCCGGCAGGTCCTACTTCGCGGCGGGCCTCCGATCTGATCGGCAGGGCGCTGCCCCAGATTCTGGAGGAAGCTGCCGGGGATTACGACTTGGTGATGGTGGATTCTCCGCCAGCCCTGGGCTTCCCGGAGCCTCTGCAAATGGCTACCGCTGTGGATGGCGTGGCACTGATCGCGCTGGCTGGGCAGACCGACCGCAAAGCCCTGGCCTCCGTAGTGAGCATGCTGCAGAGGCTGAGAGCCAATGTGGTCGGGGTAGCGCTGAACGAAGTGACCAAGGATATCGGCGACAGCTACTACTATCACGGATACTACGGAAAATATGCCCGCTACTACAATCACAAAACCGAGACGGCATAGGCCGGAACTCGATATGCCGGGGAGTCAATGTGCCGAGGAACGACGGATCGTCCAATGGGTGGCGAAGGGCGAACTTCCCGGGCTGATCCGGCGGAAGGTGATGCCCGCCCAGGTTGTCATGGATGTCGGATCGGGCATACGGCCGCAGACGCTTGTCTGGCCCAGGGTTCATATCTGCGTCGAGGTCCACGACGAATATGTGAAATACCTGTGCGAGCGGTTGTCGGGATCGCCCCGTTACCTGGTCGTTCACTCGCCGTGGGAAGATGCCCTCCGAACCATGGCGTCGAAGTCTGTGGACTCGGTGATCGCACTGGATTTTATCGAGCACCTGTCCAAAGACGATGGATGGACCTTCCTCGCGCAGGCCGAACGCATAGCGCGGCGGCAGGTGGTCCTGTTCACGCCCTTGGGCTACATCGCGCAATCCTACGAGGGTGCCGAGGCGAAGGACCGCTGGGGCATGCACGGCGGGTACTGGCAAACGCACCGATCCGGCTGGACCCCTGACGATTTTTCCGAGGATTGGGAGATCATCGGCTGCCGGGACTATCACGTCGCTGACCAGCATGGCCCACTCGACCAGCCGATCGGTTGTATCTGGGCGATTCGCACATTTGGCAGCATGCCCGGGGGCGGCCACATACCGATCGGCCGACTAGAATCGCAGCTTTGGCTAAAAACCATGACGTATCGGCATTTCCCGGGGTGGTTCCTCTCCCCGCTGCGCCGCATCAAGCGACTGCTGGCACCCGCACGCGCATGACCGGAAGGAGCCACTCTTACATGCCGCCGCAACAGCCAATTCCGGCGACCGAGCGAGCTGATACTTTCACGATCAGTACACAGCGTGGTCCGGGCTTCCTGCCGCGTCGCAATGCCGGCGATCCGAGCCAGCATGGCTGGCGTCGCTTCATATACTTCCTGTTCATCTATATGACGTTTGAAGGTCTCTTCCGGCGGAGCATACCGGCTTACAATCTGCAGATTCTGTTGCTCAAAGACGCGGCCTTATTTGTCTTCTATGCTTATTACCTGCTCTGTGTGCACCCCACTCTGCCGAAATGGCGAGACGGGGACAAACCGCTGGTTTTGCTGGCTGTGCTGTTCACCGTGGTGAACGCAATCGCCCTGGTGAAGACGGCGAGAGACTACTCGATCATTCCGGTGATCATTGGATTGAAAGCGAATTTCTGGTATGTACCGATCTTCTTCATCGGACGCCGCTATTTTGCCTCCTACCGGCAGATACGGCATTTTTGGTACCGCCTGGCGTGGCTTCTGGTCCCTGTGGCCTGTGTCGCGATCTGGCAGGTG
>OKRF01000148.1:13956-42470 GCA_900290315.1 Candidatus Sulfopaludibacter sp. SbA3
TGTCGCGATCTGGCAGGTGTTCTTTGGCCATTTCAACGCCTACGTATCGCCGACCGGGACTGTGGATTCGGAAACCTGGGCGGCTAGCGGAGGCGGCACCCTCCGAAATAACATTGACGGCACCCTGATCGCGACCGTCGCGTCGACGTTATATGGCGGACGCCTGGCTGTATTTGCTGCGGTTTGGCTGCCGATAATGATCGTGTTGTGCCTCACAGACCAGACCAAAAAATTAATGATGCGACTGCCCTATCTTTACATCACACTTGCCTGCGTCTTGGTCGCTCTCTTTGTCTCGGCCAACCGCACCGCAGTCGGGCTGTCCCTCGTCTCCGCCGCCATTCTCTTTGTCAGCGAGGGAGGGCGGCACAGCTTCCGATTCCTCGCGCGAACGGGTGTGATTACGGTATTAGCCTTGATGATCACAGGAGCCTATCACACCGCAAGCACCTCTGACGTTCTGGCGGACCCGTTCCGGGCGCTGACGTCCTTCTTTTCGGGCCTTCTGGATGCCCCCGGCCCGGACGTCCACGGTTCGCGCTACTCCGTCATCGGGATCGATATCCTGCACGGAATCGAGTTGTCTCTTGCTGAGTTGGGATCGATATCCTGCACGGAATCGAGTTGTCTCTTGCTGAAGTCGGCCCGTTCGGCCGTGGTCTTGGTCTCGTCACCAACGGTGCCGTTTACGTTAATGCGGAGGCGCAACCCGTTTTTGATGTGCAGAGGAGCGGAGATGGCCAGGCCGACAGTGAGTGGGTCCGCTTGACCTTAGAACTTGGTATACCCGGGCTTCTGCTCTACCTTGTCATCGCTTCCCGATTCGCCTGGCGGGTGACACTACAGACTCTGCGAGCCCGCCGGAGGTCATGGACCGATGGTCTCACGGCGGCGCTCGCGCCCGTTCTGTTGTTTCTCTATCTGGGAATTTCGCACAAGCATGCCGGCTTCGCCGTAGACCCGATGTTCCAGTGTTATGTCTATTTCACGCTAGGCGCCACTCTGGGTGTGGCTGCCCGCGAAGGATCCCGGACGCAGATCTCTGCCCCGGGTGCCCGCGGCACCAACTCGGCATGAGAATGGCACACAGTGAATCACGCGGACCAGGCGTGAGTCTGCGAAATACAGTTCTCACCAATGTCGCAGCCATGGCGATGAACGTATGCGCTTCGGTGATTTGCGCGAGGATGCTGGGGCCACGCGGGCGCGGGGCCTTCTCGGCCATTCAGATGTGGCCTATCCTTGCGGCAGGGTTAGGGACACTGGGCCTCCCGAGGGCTGCGACCTACTACATGGGGAAGAACCGGTATTCCGGCGCGGACATCGTCACCACGGGCACTCTCGCCCTTATCGCCAGCGCGGCTTTGAGCGCCCTGATCCTGTATGTTTCCATGCCGCTATTGACGGCCAGCCAACCCGGCTCAGTCGCCATGTATGCGCGCTGGTGCATCGCGCTTTTGCCCATGCTTTACCTTGGATCCCTTCCCCACTATGTGCTGCAAGGCTTGAACCGGCTTCACACCTGGAATCTGGTGCGCCTGCAACAGCCTGTTCTGTGGCTGGCTATGCACGTGACGGGATATGCTCTCAGACGAACCGATCAGCCTGTTCTGTGGCTGGCTATGCACGTGACGGGATATGCTCTCAGACGAACCGATCTGGCGTTCTACGTCTGGGGCTACATCATCGTCACCTCCCTGCACAATCTGACATGGCTGCTTGTCTTCGTCGCCCGTTTCCGGGTAATCGGAAAACTCCAGGCTGGTATTGCCCGCAGATTGTTCCGTTACGGCATGCCGCTAACGCTGGGAAGTATGCCGCAGTTTCTCAACCTGCGACTGGATCAAGTTCTGATGGCCGCGCTCGTGCCGCCGCGAGTCCTGGGCCTCTACGTCACTGCAGTGGCCTGGAGCGGACTCGTCATGCCGGTGCTCAATGGATCGTCGCAGGTGCTGTTCCCGCTAATCATGGCTTTGAAAGACACCAGCAGGCAATACGAACTTTTGGGAAGGTCATTTCGCCTCAGTACGCTGGCTGCCGCGGCCTGCGCCGGAGCGCTCATTCTTTGCACTCCCTTTGCCATTCCGTTTGTTTACGGCAAAGCTTTCGCGGATGCGTCGCTGCCGGCGTGCATTCTCACCCTGGGAACAGTTTTTTTGTCGTTGAATAATGTTCTCTCGGAAGGATTTCGGGCGCTCGGGATGCCAAAGTATCCCATGTACGCCGAACTCGCGGGCTTTGGGGCCACCGGTGGCTTGCTGCTTGTCCTTCTGCCTCGTTGGCCTCTGGTCGGTGCAAGCTGCGCTTCCGTGATCAGTTATGGTGTGACGTCTATTGTGTTGATCGTATGCGCTGCCCGCATGGGCGCGATCACCACATCGCGACTCATGGCGCCACAACGGGCGGATATCCGCGTGCTGCGGCGCGTGCTTCAGGAATCATGGCGATGAGTCGGTGAGGGACGGTGAAGGAAATATGCACATCCTATTGAATCTATATCCGTGGTATCTGCCACGCAGGAACCGGGAGTTGCGAACCCACCTGGATCTCATGGGACTCAGCGCAACCTATCCCGAGATGAGGTTCTCATTAGCCCGCAGTGTCCCCGCAACGGTCCTGGGTAACGCTGCGTGGCTGACGCAATACGCCCTGGACCGCCTGTCGATCGGACGCAGCCTACTTCATCGAAGCTATCTTTATCATGCCGCGACCACGTTCAACTGGCTGCCGCGCAGCTTGGTTCGCGCGCTCAAACCGGACCTTCTCTTTGGGCATGAGTATCTGCCATTCAACTTGAGTTCCCGGGATCTTCCAGTGGTGTTTGAAACCGCCGCGCTCACAAGCGAGATGCGGCATTATCGATCCTTTTACACGCCCGAAAAGGTTCAGGCCTTCATCCGTCTGAACACACGCGCGAAATATCGCGCCGCCTCGCAGGCCACGTTGGTGAACATTCGCGAGCCATTTGGCGCCGACAAATTCAGATCGCAGTTTCCAGAGTTGGCGCACAAGGTGCGGACGGTTCCGCCTTTCCTCGAATACATCTCTTCATTGCCGTACGAGCGCGCGGTTGACAAGCACCTCGCTGCCAAGAGGATCAAGCTTCTATTTGTAGGGAACGACGCGCGCAGGAAGGGATTGCCCATCCTGGTAGCGGCGATCCGCAGATTGCCCAAGGAGACGGCGTCACTGCTGGACGTCACAATCGTCAGCCAGTTCCTGGATGGCGCCGTAGACACGGCCGGGATCGGTGCCCAGGTAATTTCCGGCGGCAGGCTTACCCTCGGCGAGGCTTTTGGGCCCACCAGCGCGGTGATCAAGCAGGGCCCCCTGACGGTGCACGAGGTGATGGCACATATGGCCGAGAGCCACATATTCGCCATGCCCACACTCTCCGACACTTTCGGTTTTGTCTATCTCGAAGCCATGGCCAATGGGTGTGCGATCATTGGTCCGAATGCGCAACCTCAGTCATGGATTCTCGACCACGGCCGGGCCGGAATGATGGTGAATCCAGCGCGTACGGAGGCGCTGGCCAGCACCATAGAGTCTCTGATTGTCGACCGGGACCTGCGTACCAAACTGGCGGTCGGAGCTTGGCAGCGCTATCACGCTACCTTTGCACCTCCGATCGTGGCGACGCAGTACCGACGCCTTTTTGAGGAAGCCATCGAACTGCACAAGTCCAGCAATCCTGTGGCGCTGCGAGGCCGTTCAATCAGGAATCTCGCTCTGCAGAAAGCGGGACAAACATACCCCTGAGTGGGGCAACCTGTGAACGAATTCATCCAACTTGCCTATGTAGGAAGTGTCGTTCCCGACGACTCCGAGTACCACAACGAAGCATTCAGCCCGGCGGGCAACATGTTCCAGGAGAATCTCCTGGCCGGCTTGCAGGCCGCGGGCACGCCACCATCACTGGTACTCAGTTGCCGCCCCATGCCAGCCTTTCCCCGGTCCTCCAGGCTTGCGGTGCGATGCTCCCGGGGCCGCCTGTCCTGCGGAATTCCGCTCAGTCTGGTCCCGTTCATAAACATCAGCCCCGCCAAGCAACTGCTGCTTGGCGTGGTGGTCTTCCTGCGTCTGCTCTGGTGGGGCTGGGTCCACAGGGCCGCCAAAACCCGTATCGTCTACACCTTTAATCTGACCGTGCCGCCGGCGCTATTCACCTGGCTTGCCGCCCGGTGCATAGGGGCTAGGGCAGTGGCCTCGGTGAATGACATCAACGAGCCGGGGGCAAATGTCCCGCGGACGTGGCCCTGGCGATTGGACTACGCCCTTCACAAGATCCTTCTCCCCCGCTTCGACGCGCTGGTGGTGGTCAACGGCGCGATCATCGACGACTTCGCTCCCCGTTCACGCTACGTGTGTGTGGAAGGAGGCATCCTCCCCGAAATGGCGGCCGAAGCACACTTGGAGGGGGCAAGGAAGTCGAACTGCTTTTCCGTTGTATTTGCCGGCCGCATGAAAGCGGCCAACGGAGTCGACGTCATGCTACAAGCGATCGCCCAGCTCAAAGGGGAGCATTATCGGTTTGTATTTGCCGGCGATGGCCCTTTGGCCGAGGCTGTTTGGCGCGCCGCGAGCGAGGACTCCCGCATTGAGTACCACGGATGCCTAAAGGTGTCCGATCTTCTGCCGATCTATAAGCAGGCGGACGTGCTGATCAATATGCGACTGACGAAGGCTCTGCGGACGAGGTACTTTTTCCCTTCCAAGCTGATGGAGCTTTTGGCATCCGGCACTCCAGTCATTTCCACCTGCCCCGCACAGGTCGAGGAGGAATTCGGCGACTTCCTGTTTCCCCTGAAACGCGAAACACCGGAAGGCCTTGCGGCGGCTATCCGGAAGGTGGAGACGGCCGGATTGGAAATCCGCCGGGAGATGGGGAAAAGGGCGCGGGCATTCATGCTGGAACATAAGACCTGGCAAGCCCAGACGGGGCGTATCAGCGCCTTGTTGGAGGGCTTGGCAGGCGAAGTTGCGGAAGGGCGCGACTCGTGCAGATAGCGGACGCACCTGTCACTGCCGGAGACACGGCGGCGCGAAAGCCGGTGGTGCTGGTTCTTCTCGGCCATTATCTGCCCGGATACAGGGCTGGGGGGCCCATACGCAGCATCGCCAATATGATCGAGGCCCTGGGCGAGGAAATGGACTTCCGCGTCGTGAGCAGCGACCGGGACATCGGTGCGAGTGCGCCCTTCAGCGAGGTCGAAACCTGCCAGTGGGTTTCCGTTGGCAAGGCCAGCGTGTGTTACTTGCCCAACACCTGGCGGGCGCTCTGGACGCTGGTGCGGACCCTGATTGTCACGCCGGCCGATCTCCTGTATCTGAACAGCTTCTTCGCCAGACGCTATTCCATGCTGGCGCTGTTTCTGCGCAGGCTCTGGCTCTTCCGGCCCAAATCGGTCCTGCTCGCGCCCAGGGGTGAATTCTCAGTGGGGGCGCTGAAGATCAAGAGTTGGAGGAAACGCGCGTACATCGCCCTGGCAAGAACAGCCGGCCTCTATTCCAACGTCCTATGGCACGCATCGAGCCAATTCGAGGAGCGGGATATTCACCATGCCTTCTGCAGCATTGCTGTAGCGGGGCCCATCGCCGCTCAGACCGGGGAGGCCGGGCGGAAGCTTCGGATCATGACGGCGCTCGACCTGCCTGGAGCGGCTTGCGCCAGGTGTGACTCTCAGAAACGCGCCAAGGCGGCCGGCAGCATCCGGCTGGTGTTTCTGTCGCGCATCAGCCGGAAGAAGAACCTCGACGGCGCCATATCCATGCTGCGGGAACTTTACGGCGACATCCAATTCGACATCTACGGTCCCATCGAAGACCACGCCTATTGGAAAGCTTGCCAGGGTCTGATGCCTCAACTGCCGGCTAACGTTCACGTGACATATCGCGGCGAAACCCATCACGATCTGGTCCATAGGGTCCTGTCCGAGTACGACGTTCTGTTCCTTCCGACGCATGGCGAAAACTACGGTCACGTCATCCGTGAGGCGCTTTCGGCGGGTTGTCCGGTGATTGTCAGCGACCAGACTCCGTGGCGCGGACTGGAGGCTCTGGGGGTGGGTTGGGACGTGCCTCTGACAGACATCGAACGTTTCCGAACTGCGATTCAAAGCTGTATCGATATGCACCCCGAGGTTTTCGCAAAGTGGGCCGTGCGCGCCTACGAGTACGGTTTCAACCTAGCCAAGGATCCGGAGATCATCCGGCAGAACCAGAGACTGTTCGCTCGCGCCTTGGACCGCAAGGCATTGCTGCAAAGCGTTGGCGTTGGGGACGGCCGATGAACGCGATGGTCACCGGCGGAGCGGGGTTTATCGGGTCGAACCTGGTGCGTTGTCTGGCCCAGGACGGCCATCGGGTCACCGTGCTGGATGACCTGTCTTCCGGGCACTTAAGCAACCTCAGGGGACTGGCGCTGCGATTCATTGAAGGAGACGTTTGCGACCAAAATGCGGTGGAGGATGCCATCGAGGCCGTCGAGGTCGTATTCCACCTGGCGGCCTCTGTCGGAAACAAGAGGTCCATCGATGGTCCCGTGCGGGATGCCGAGGTTAACGTCATTGGAACGGTGCGTCTGCTTGAAGCAGCGCGGCGCCGCGGGGTGCGGAAATTTGTCCTGTCTTCCTCGGCGGGCATCTTCGGAGAACTGAAGAGCGTTCCGATCCGCGAGAATCATCCGGTGGATCCGGATACTCCCTACGGCGCGAGCAAGCTCTGTGCCGAAAAGGAGACGCTGGCCTACGGCCGGCTCTATGGGATGGAGACCGTGTGTCTGAGGTACTTCAATGTCTATGGGCCGAATCAGCGGTTCGATGCATACGGCAACGTCATTCCGATCTTTGTATTCCAAATGCTGCGGGGGGAGAAACTCACGATCTTCGGAGACGGTGAGCAGACGCGGGATTTCGTGAACGTTTTGGACGTTGTGCAGGCCAACCTACGTGCCGCCGCGACCCCTGGAGCCCGCGGAGCATTCAATATCGGCAGCGGCTCGCGAGTCACCATCAACGACTTGGTGCGCCAACTCAAAACGTGCGGCGCCCTGGAACCGGAAGTGAGTTACGCGCTTCCGCGGCCCGGTGACGTGCGTGACAGTCTGGCGGACATATCCGCAGCCCGGCGGACGTTCGGATTTGCCCCCTCCGTCCCGTTGCATCAGGGGCTGAGCGAGTATGTCGCATGGGCCCGTCAGGAGGTGGGATGCCATGCCGGCTAAGACCGTGGTGCTCGGCGCTGGAGGCATGTTGGGGCACAAGATGTTCCAGGTGCTGCAGGGCGCTTTCCCGGCCACGATCGGAATCATGCGGGGCCCGCAAGCTGCCGATTGGCAGACGGGGGAACTGATGACCGGGTTGGACGCGGCTGACTTTGCCGAACTCGCTCGGGTGCTGCAGAAGATCCGCCCCGATTATATCGTCAACTGCGTTGGGATTATCAAGCAGCGTCCCGAAGCAAAGGATCCGATCGCCGCCATTTCGATCAATGCCCTCTTGCCCCACCGCCTGGCCGAACTGGCCGCAGGCTGGGGGGGGCGATTGATCCATTTTTCCACGGACTGCGTCTTCTCCGGGGCGCGCGGCGGCTACGACGAGCACGATCCGTGCGACGCCCTTGACTTTTACGGACGCACCAAGTTTCTCGGCGAGGTTGACATGGGAAACGCGCTCATACTCCGGACTTCTATCATCGGCCGGGAACTCAAAGGGCGCCGGTCACTGCTGGAGTGGTTTCTGGCGCAGCGCGGTGGCTCCGTGCCGGGCTTTCGCCGCGTCATCTGGTCCGGCATAACCACCAATCACGCTGCACGCCTGGTCGCGGAGATCATCTGCAAACACCCCGGTCTTTCGGGTTTGTACCATGTGGCCTCTCAGCCACTCTCCAAATTGGAGCTTCTGTTTCTCCTGCGCAAAGCCTATGCGCTCGCAATTGAGATTGTCCCCGATGATGCCGAATCCTCCGACAGGAGCATGAGCGGCGAGAAGCTGCGCCGAGCGATCGGATACAGGGCGCCGTCCTGGCCGGAACTGATTTGTGAACTCGCATCTGATCCCACACCTTACGAAAGTTGGTTGCCGCAATGAGGCCGCTACAAAGCAAACGCGTTCTGATTACCGGGGGAACTGGTTCCCTGGGAAAGACACTGGTAAAGAGGCTGCTGCACGGGGAAATGGGACAGCCGGCCAAGATCATGGTGTTTTCCCGCGATGAGGCGAAACAGTATTTCATGCGCCTCGACTATCAAAACCGCAAAGCCGCCACGGACGAAATCACATATCACAATTTCCAGCAGTTGCTCGAGTTCCGGATCGGCGACATCCGCGATTTCGGCAGCATCGCGTCAGCCCTGCGCGACGCCGACGTGGTGATCAACGCAGCCGCCATGAAGCAGGTGCCGGCCTGCGAGTATTTTCCCTCCGAGGCAGTGCGCACGAATATCCTGGGTGCCGAAAACATCGTTCGCGCCATTCAGGAGCATACTCTGCTGGTGGAAACGGTGGTGGGCATTTCCACCGACAAGGCTTGCAAGCCGGTGAACGCCATGGGTATGACCAAGGCGCTGCAGGAACGTATCTTCATCCACGGCAACCTGCGCTGCCCCGGCACCCGTTTTGTCTGCGTGCGGTACGGCAATGTGCTGGCGTCGCGGGGTTCGGTCATCCCGTTGTTCCACGAACAAATCCGCAATGGCGGTCCGGTCACCGTGACGACTCCCGAGATGACCCGGTTCCTGATCAGTCTCGACGACGCTGTCGATACGGTCTTTGCCGCCCTCACCCGGGCGAGGCCAGGTGAGATATTCGTGCCGCGCGCGCCGGCCGCGCGGATGGTGGATGTGGCGCGAGCGCTCGTCGGCCGCCGGCCGGTGGAAACCGCGATCACCGGCATCCGCCCCGGAGAAAAAATCCACGAGATCATGGTCAGCGATGAGGAAGCCGTCCGGACAGTGGATCGCGGCAAGTGGTATGCCATTCTGCCGATGCTTCCCGAGTTGCAGCCCGACAGTTGCGACGAAGGGTGTCTGCAGGGAGAGTTCAGTTCTGCGGGCAAGGTCATGAACCTGGAAGAGACCCGGTCTCTGCTGGAGCGCAACGGGCTGCTTTTGGAAGGCGACGATATCGTGTCGATTCCAGGGTACGCGCAGGCGCATGGGCAAGAGTTGCTGCGATGAAGGTCATGACCATACTGGGGACGAGGCCGGAGATCATCCGCCTGAGTGTGGTTACCCGTCTATTGGACGCACATGCCGATCATACCCTGGTGCATACCGGGCAGAATTATGACGACCGGTTGAGCCGGGTGTTTTTCGACGAGTTGGGGATGCGCGCCCCCGATGAATTTCTGGGAGTGAGATCGCCTTCCTTCGCCGGCCAGATGGGCCAGATCCTGGAACGCAGCCACGAGCTTTTCGTGCGCCATCACCCGGATCGCGTGCTGATTTTGGGAGACACGAACAGCGGGCTGGCGGCGCTGGTGGCGCGCTGGTGGCGCGCCGGTTGGGCATCCCGGTCTACCACATGGAAGCCGGGAATCGCTGCTACGACGACCGCGTGCCGGAAGAGGTGAACCGGCGCGTCATCGATCACTCCAGCACGGTGCTCCTGCCGTACACCAAAAGAAGCCGCGCAAATCTCCTGGCCGAGGGCATCCCGGGCCATCGAATCTACGTCACCGGAAACCCGATCCGCCAGGTGATCGACCGTTTTGCGCCGCAGATCGCGGCCAGCGGCGCGCTGGAGCATTGTGGAGTCACGGCCGGCAAGTACTTCCTGGTGACGGCTCACCGCAGCGAAAACGTCGACGATGGCGCACGTTTGCGCAGTCTATTGGCCGGTCTGCATGGGCTCCATGAGGAATACGGCTACCCGGTGGTGTACCCGCTGCATCCGCGTACACGGTCGCGGGCGGAGGCCGCGAACTTGGAAATCGGCCGAAAAGGCGTCCGGGCGATCCCCCCGCTCGGCTTCTTCGATTTCATCCGGCTGGAACAGAATGCCTTCTGTATCTTGTCCGACAGCGGGACGGTTCAGGAGGAGGCAAGCCTCTTCGGCGTGCCGAACGTAACCCTGCGCGATGTGACGGAACGGCCCGAGACGCTGGAGTGCGGGTCCAATATTCTGGCGGGTGTTGACCCCGAGTCGATCGCGCGAGCGGTCCGTCTAGTCACCTCCGAGGGGCGCGCCTGGCGCCCGCCGCAGGAGTATCTCGAGCCAGGAGTCGCCGAAACGGTCTGCCGCCTGGTGTTAGGATTCCGCGTACCGGACGCGGCGGAAACCTTGTGGAGGGCCGCATCGTGCGCATCCTGATGTTGACCCAGTGGTTTGACCCCGAACCCGCCTTCAAGGGCTTGGAATTCGCCCGGAAACTGGTTGGGCGGGGCCACGAGGTGGAGGTGCTGACCGGCTTCCCAAACTATCCGGAAGGCAGGCTCTATGCTGGATACCGGCTCAAGATCTGGCAGCGTGAATCGCTGGACGGCGTTAGGATCATCCGGGTGCCGCTTTACCCCAGCCACGACCGGTCCGCCGCGCGCCGCGCAATGACTTACATCAGCTTCGCGCTTGCGGCCACGTTATTGGGCCCGGCATTAGCGCAGCCTCCCGATGTGATCTACGTTTACCACCCGCCAGGCACGATAGGGCTCCCGGCGCTCGCTCTCGGACTCTGGTTCTCCGCTCCGGTGGTTTACGACGTGCAGGATCTCTGGCCGGACACCATCGTCTCAACGGGAATGCTGCGGCGCGGGCTGGCGATATGGCTGCTCGACAGGTTTTGCGGCTACGTGTACCGTCATGTGGACCGGGCAGTCGTACTTTCGCCGGGGTTTCGAAAGGCGCTCGTGGCGCGTGGGGTGTCCGCCGACAGAGTCGAGCTCATTTACAACTGGGCGCCGTGGCATCGACCGGCCTTGCATCAACGTGTCTGGACCTACGGTCCGGGCGGCGGAAATTTCACGGTGGTGTATGCCGGGACCTTGGGGTTGGCCCAGCAACTCGATGCGGTTCTGGAGGCGGCGGCAAAGTGCGCCGCCACGGTTCCTTCCGCACGATTCGTTTTCCTGGGAGATGGTGTCGACTCGCGCCGCCTGAAACAGAAGGCGGCAGAGATGGGACTCGCCAACGTGGAGTTTCTGGGGCGGCAGCCCTTGCCGATTGCGCAGGCGATTCTCTCCGAAGCCGGAGCGCTGCTGGTGCATTTGAAGGACGACCCACTGTTTGCTGTCACCGTTCCGTCGAAAACGCAGGCATATCTGGCGGCCGGGCGGCCCATCGTCATGGCTGTGCGGGGCGATGCGGCGGACCTCGTCGCGCAGGCGGGAGCCGGCATCCCGGCGCAACCCGGCGATCCCGAGAGCATCGCCGAAGCGGTGCGGCAGCTTGCGGAAATGCCGGAAGTCGAGCTTGCAGGGATGGGCAGGGCGGGGCAGCAGTTCTACCATGCCGAACTGGCCATCGACCGCGCGGTGGAGAAGTTCGAAGCCGTGTTCCAGAGTGCGCGCCGTACGGCGCGGATTGTGGTGCGAGGCCAAATCTACAGGCGTTATGGAAAGAGACTCCTGGATGTCGTGGTGAGTGGCTCCGCACTCGTGCTGCTCTTGCCGGTGCTGGCCGCAATCGGCATAGTGATCCGGATTGCCATGGGCCGGCCGATCCTGTTTCGGCAGGCCCGGCCAGGCAAGGATGGCAGACCTCTGACTCTGTATAAATTCAGGACCATGAGAGAGGATCGTGATGCCAAGGGAGCCCCGCTACCCGATGGCCAACGCGTGAGCCGCATAGGCCGTATTCTCCGCGCCGCCAGTCTGGACGAATTGCCAGAGCTCTGGAACGTCCTGTGCGGCGACATGAGTCTGGTGGGACCGCGGCCGCTTCTGGTGGAATACCTTCGCTGTTACTCCGCCGAGCAGAGCCGGCGGCACGACGTCCGGCCTGGCATCACCGGCCTGGCGCAGATTTCCGGGCGTAACGTCACCACCTGGTCAAGGCGCCTGGAACTCGACGTTCACTACGTCGATCACCACAGCTTTGCGCTCGACTGCTCAATTATTCTGCGCACGATAGGCTCGGTGCTGCGCGGGGACGGTGGTATCCAGGCGATCGAGAAGTTGGGGCGGTTTCGGGGGTCTGCAACAGTATGAAAGATCGGCGCCTTTTGGTGATCGGCGTAGGGGGCAACGCCAGCCGAGGTCCAAGCCTGCGCTGTCCTTTGGTGGTGACAACATGAACCGCATTCCGTTGTCCGTGCCCCACATGGGAGGGACGGAACAGCAATTCATCGACGAAGCATTCTCCGCCAACTGGTTGTCCACAGTGGGTCCGAATATCGCTGGCTTCGAGCGGGAGTTCGAGGCGCGCTTAGGAGTGCCTGCGGTGGCCACGGCCAGCGGCACATCGGCCATCCATCTGGGCTTGCGGCTACTGGGGGTCCAGGCCGGTGACGAGGTCTTCTGCTCGACCCTGACTTTCGCTGCCAGCGCCAACCCAATCCGGTACCTGGGGGCCGAGCCCGTCTTTCTCGATAGCGACTGCCGGACATGGAATCTCGACCCGGCGGTGTTACGGCGGGCGCTGGAGCATCGTGCTGGCACAAAGACCCTTCCGCGCGCGCTTGTGGTAGTGCATCTGTACGGCCAGTGCGCCGACATGGATCCGATCCTGGAAGCCTGCAACCGCTACCGGGTGCCGGTATTGGAAGACGCTGCAGAAGCCCTCGGCGCGACCTATCGAGGCCGGCCGGCCGGAACCCTCGGCCACCTGGCGGCATTTTCGTTCAATGGCAACAAGATTATCACTACCACGGGAGGCGGAATGCTGGTGTCCGCTAACCGGGCCTGGGTCGACAAGGCCCGTTTTTGGGCTACGCAGGCCCGCGATCCGGGCATTGCCTACGAGCATTCCGAACTGGGCTACAACTATCGCATCAGCAACGTTCTCGCCGGTATCGGCCGGGGACAACTGCACGTGCTGGATCTGCGCGTCAAACAACGCCGGGCCATCGCCTTCCGCTACCGCGATGCCTTCGACGATCTGCCCGGTATCACTTTGATGCCACAGGCGGCCTATGGCCTGCATACCAACTGGCTGAGCACCTTCCTGATCGATGAGGAAGAGTTCGGCCTTTCGCGCAATCAACTAATCGCCGCTTTGGATCGCGCCGGGATCGAGTCGCGGCCGGTATGGAAGCCGATGCACCTTCAGCCTCTCTACGCAGGCGCCCGTTGCTATGGAGGCGCCGTGGCGAAAGATCTGTACCGCTGCGGTATCTGTCTTCCGAGTTCCAGCAGCTTGACGCCCGCCGAACAGTCGCACGTCATCGACCAGGTTCGCCTCGCTGCGGCTGTGCCGATTCGCCGGTCGGCCTAAAGTAATAGCCCAATCGATCCGATTTTATTTGCAGGTGCATTTCATGCCGTCCCGATACAAGTTGCCGGTTGTCTTGCCCGTGGCGCTACGGAGCAGGTTCGTTTACGTCTGGAGCATTCGGACCATTCAGCTCTGTCTGTTTGTGGTGAGTGGAATTGCCGCATTTCGTCTGCGCTTCGATTTTGCAATTCCGGTGGAGATGAAAGCTGCGCTATGGGCCTGTCTGTGCATGGGAGTAGTGGCCAAAATCGCGGTCTTTCATGGGTTCGGTCTGGGACGAGGGATGTGGCGATACTTCGCCACTCAGGACCTGGAGCGGGTCGCCGTGACCAATGTCGTCGCATCGGCCCTGGCTTCGATAGTTCTGCTGGTGGCCAGTCCGCGGCCCTTCCCAAGGAGCGTCCTGATTATCGATTTCCTGCTGACGCTGCTGCTTACTACCGGTGTGCGCGCGGCAACCCGCGTGTTGCTGGAGGTGGCGTCGCGGACGCCGGCGAGCGCTCAAAGCCGGGCCTTCATTTACGGCGCCGGCGCGGCTGGGTCGCTGCTCTTGAATGAAGCCCGCTCCAACGGGAGGTTCAATCACCTGATCTGCGGGTTCATCGACGACGCACCGAATAAGTTGCACATGCTCGTCAACGGCGTTCCCGTCCGCGGAGCCGGAGCGGACTTGCGGGACCTAGTCACGGCGCAGCGCATCCGCGAGGTGCTGATCGCTATTCCCAGTGCCACCGGCGCCCAAATGAGCCGGATCATCGAGCATTGCCAGCGTGCTGGCGTCGCTTTCCGGACTATCCCCGCCATCAGCGAGTTGCTTGCGGATCGAGGTGTCGTCTCCCAAATCCGCGATGTGGCTGTGGAGGACGTCCTCGGCCGGAGTACAGTTGAACTGGACCAGGGACGGATCAATCAAAAACTGCGCGACAAGGTGGCGCTGGTTACGGGAGCGGCGGGCTCTATCGGATCGGAACTCTGCCGCCAGATTGCGCGCTTCGAGCCCGCCAAGCTCGTAGCTCTGGACATGTCCGAAACGGCCCTGTTCCATCTGGAGCAGGAGATCCGGCAGAAGAGACCCCGTCTGGAGTTTCATGCGGAAATCGGAAGCATTCAGAACCGGCAGCGTCTGCGCGACATCTTCCGGTGGTACAGTCCCGCAGTGGTTTATCACGCCGCTGCCTACAAGCACGTCCCGCTGATGGAAGCACACGCCTTTGAAGCCGTGGAGAACAACGTGTTCGGCACGTATCACCTAGCCACCGTCGCCGCAGAATTCGGTGTGGAAGATTTCGTGATGATCTCCTCGGATAAGGCGGTGCGGCCCACAAACATTATGGGGGTCACCAAGCGCGTGGCGGAATTGCTGATTCGCTCGCTGCAAAACGGCGGACCTCGTTATGTGTCGGTTCGCTTCGGCAACGTGCTCGGCAGTAACGGCAGCGTGGTGCCGATCTTCAAAAAACAGATCGCCTCCGGCGGGCCCGTGACGGTCACGCATCCTGAAATGCGGCGGTATTTCATGACGATTCCGGAAGCCGCACAATTGGTCTTGCAGGCATCCAGTATGGGGAGCGGCGGCGAGATCTTCGTACTGGATATGGGGAAGCCAGTTCTCATCGTGGATCTGGCGCGCCAACTCATTGCTCTCTCCGGTTTACGTCCGGACAAAGACATACTTATCGCCTACTCCGGATTGCGTCCCGGGGAAAAGCTGTGCGAAGAACTCAACCTGGCGGACGAACAGACGGTACCGACGCACCACGAAAAAATCAAGGCCTTTGCCGGCGCCTGTTTGCCCTTCGAACAGGCCATCCGCCACCTCGCAGCACTCCGCAACGCCTGTGAAACCCGGGACCTGCGTGCGTTGATGTTCGAACTCAAGGACATGGTTCCGGACTATAACCCCAGCAAAGAGCTGCTGCATAGAATCATCGAGCCGGGCTTGGCCCGGATGAGCGAAGCCGTGAGCCAGGATCGGGGACGAGCGCCCGTTGAGGCTGGTTTTTCACCCGTGGCGGGAGNNAAGGGGACGAGCGCCCGTTGAGGCTGGTTTTTCACCCGTGGCGGGAGCATAACCACGGTTCTGGACGGAGGTTTATGACAACAACAGTTTGTCCGAGTTGCGGTTCCTCACGCATCTACCGGTCGCGGCGGCGCCACGCTATCGAGCGCGCGGTTGCGATTCTGGGCGGCGACATGCGCCGCTGTCATGATTGCCACGCGCGTTACGCCCGCCTGGGCGGATCGATGCTCCGCACCGGCGACCTGTGTGGAGTTTCCCGGAAATTCTATCTGACGGTCACCATGGCGGCCGCCATCGTGTTCATCATGGGTGCGATTTTGTGGTTCAGTCGCGTGCAGGCGGCTCCCGGTCCAGACACCGGGTGGCTGGTGCCCGCCGGTCGGACTGTTCCGGTGCGGTCGACAGGCATCTAGAAGCCCGTGGGAGCCCTTCGTCCAATTCTGACAGGAATCTTGCTCTACGCAGTCGCGACCGTATGGATACGGGAGCGATGGGCTGCGTGCGCGGTGGAAGCGGCGGTATTCCTGATCGCTGCTTGGTTGCTGGTGCGGGTGGCCATGCGGCGGCAAGCGGCCGCCAGCGGAGTCGTCCCCGCCTTATTCACCGGCATGGGCCTTTGGGGTATTGCACAACTAACGGCGCACTGGACTGCGGTGCCCGCCGATACCGCGGACGCTGTTCTGTACTGGTTCGCAGCCGCCTGTCTCACCTGGATGGGTCTGGAAGCATGCGCCAACCGCGACCGGCGGCAGGCGTTCCTGAAAGTCGCGGTAGCGGCCGGATCCACGGTCTGCCTGCTTGGTCTGATACAACTTTTTACGTCGGACGGAAAGGTCTTCTGGCTGTTTCCGTCGGGCTATAATTCAGGAGTAATAGGTCCTTTTATCTCTCGTAACAACTTCGCCGCGTTGGTGGAATTGCTTCTTCCGACGACTCTGTGGTTGGCTTTTCAACACCGGCTGCAGGCCAAAGTCTATCTGGGGCTGGCGGCTGCCCTGGTAGCTTCGGTGATTGCCAGCGGATCCCGGGCCGGCACAGCGATAGCCTTGGGAGAGGTGGCTCTGGCCTTCCTGCTCCAGATACAAGCCTTCCTGCTCCAGATACAAACGGGCCGAAGCCGCATGGGCCGCCGCTGGATCTGGTTTGCAGTCCTCCTACCGGCCTTCACCTTGATTGTGGGCTACCAATATGTTTGGGAGCGGTTCAGCGACCAGGATCCTTTCGAGTTCCGGCGCGAGTTCGTGGAATCGTCAGTGGCCATGGTGCGTGCCGAGCCTCTACACGGCTTCGGATTCGGCACCTGGCCTTGGGTCTACCGCCAGTACGCGGTCATCGATACCGGCGTGCCCGTGAATCACGCGCACAACGAATGGGTTCAATTCGCCGCCGAGGGTGGGCTTCCGGCTCTCGTTTGCATGCTGGCGGTAGTGGCGTTTTGCGCGCCCGCCGCCATCCGCTCGATTTGGGGGCTCGGAATTCTCGCCGTCTTTCTGCACTCGCTGGTGGACTACCCGTTCGTCAGAATGGGGCTGGCGGCGTGGATCTTCGTGTTCATCGGGGTATTAGCCGGATACAGCCGGGAACGGAGCCGCCTGGAGCGAGGTGACTTCAGCCCGCCTCCGCTACCAGGACTGGTGGTACGGGGCCTCGCGCTGGCGTCTGTTCCCATCCTCGCAATCGCCGCGTACCAGGCGTTTCGAACAGGTTGGGCCGACAGCCTTTACCGGGAAGCCACCCCCGATTCAGTAGCCCGAGCCGCGGAGTTGCGCCCCGACCGAGCCGAGTACCAGTTTGCGCTCGCTGAGACGGACCCCGATCATTCGATTCGGCATTTGCAGCGCGCCATCGTCTTGAATCCATTTCTGACAGATGCCCGGATGCGCCTGGCGTCGCAGTTGGAGGTGGAGGGCGACTCGACCGGCAGCGAGGCGATCCTGGTTGAACTTGCCCGGTTCGACCGGCAGTATGCCCCCGCATGGGCCCTGGCCAATTACTATTTCCGCGCCGGCCGGCCGGACCGATTCTGGCAATGGGCCCGAACCGCGGCTCAACGTTCTCCCGGCGGGATGCGCCCTCTGTTCGACCTTTGCTTCGCCCTCACCGATGATGCCTCCGCTGTGCTGGAGCGGGTAGTAGTGCCTCGGCGACTGGTAGAGCGGGAATATCTCGCATTCCTGATCGAGCGGCACCGCCTTTCCGATGCTCACGCAGCCGCGCTCCGCATAGCCGCGCACGCTGGCGTCGACGATCGCGATTCCCTCCTGGATTATGTGGACCATGCCATCGAAGCTGGCCGGTTTGAGGGCGCCGCAGCAGTTTGGAACGAGCTTTGTCATCGCCGGCTGGTGCCCTATCCGCCATCGCTTCCCGGGATGCTCGTGAATGGAGACTTCAGCCAGCCTATTCTGAATCGCGGATTTGACTGGCGGGCAGCCGCGCCTGGCTGTGCGCTGGCGGCCCAGACGAATACCGATGGTGCCGCTCTGGAGTTGTTTCTCTCCGACAAACGGCCTGAGAGCTGCGAGGTCTACCACCAATTTCTCCGCTTCGCCGCTGAAGCACGTTACGTGTTGCGATTCCAGTACCGGACGACGGAATTACCGGACCCGACAGGTTTGTTCTGGTCGCTCGGAACGGACGAAGACTATAAGTTTCGTTCCTCNNACCTGCTGGACAACTCGTCCTGGCCTATCGCCGGGCCAGCGGATCCACACGTCACGAAGGCACCCTTCTGCTCCGCCGCGTGAGGTTGGACCTGGACGAGGGTTCCCGCCTTTCCCTCGTGCCGGACCACATAGGAGGACACTGACCGGCCATGTTTGAAAGACTACTCACGGAATCGCAGGGTCTCCGGTCGCCGGTAGCTTTCACAGGGAGCGTACTGGTTCACTTTGCGCTCGCGCTGATCCTCTTCAATTTAGCGCTTCCGCAAGCTGGGCGGCGGTTGGGACTCCGCATCGTGCCGGTGTATGTTCCGGCGACGGCCATCCGAAGGCCCGGACCCGCTCCCCGGCCGCGCCGGGCGCTGCTGCTCCCGTCCTCCGCACGCGTGCTCCGTGAACCACTTCCGCCGCCCCCGACGCTCATTCCACCGGTCCCCGTTTCCGAGGCCGTCCGGGTGATGCTCCCGGAAGTCCCACGACCGCCAGCCCCGCCCGCGCCACCGCCGGCAGTGGATGGGTGGACCACCACTTTTGAGCCACCGCTGCCGCAAACGCAGGTAACGCGGCCGGCGACGGTCCCACGAATCGGGTCGTTCGATTCCCCCGCGGCGCCAGAGCTCCGTCGCGCTCCCAACGCATCCGTGGTGCAGACGGGAACGCTCGAACGGCCGAGAGCCACGGCGTCGAGTAACGCAAATCATGTTGCAGTCGCCTCCGCGGGCTTCGACGCAGCCACGACGGGAAATCGGCTGCCTGAGAAGATTCCGCCTGGTGCCTCCTTGCCCGGCGCGTTCGGATCGGCCGAAGTCGCCCCGACGCATGCCGCCTCTCTGGTGCGCGTCTCAAAAACCGAGTTCAGCAATGTGGATGCCCGCCCCGCAAGCTTCGCCAGGCAGGCGCACGCCGATGATCGATCCGCAGCCCTGGAAATTCTCGATAAGCCCCAGCCCGCCTATTCCGAGGAAGCGCGCAGATTGAAGCTTGAAGGCGTGGTATTGCTCGAGATGTCTTTCAGCGCGGCCGGGCAGGTGCGCGTCTTACGGATCCTCCGCGGCCTGGGTCACGGGCTCGATGAAAATGCCCTGCAAGCCGCCATGGCGATTCGATACCGCCCGGCCGTCGAGCACGGCAGACCTGTGGATACGGTGGCGTCCGTGCGAATTGAGTTTCAACTGGCGTATTAGCCATGTATGAAGGAAAACCGATGCGAAGAACCATAACCAACTGGCTCCTGCTCTTGGGCGTCCTCGTCACTCCTGGTCATGCTGTCGACGGCCGCGAGGTGGTCGACAAGCTCCTGGACCGGATTGCGCAACAGGAGCAGCAATTCATCCGGGAGTTGCGAATGCGCAGCGCCCTTTTGGAAACCTACATTCAGGAGACTCCGGATCCTGCCAGCGACACCGGAGAAGTCGTGCGCGATCACTATTTTCTGGGAAAGCTCGATTTCGCCAAAGGGCTCGAATACACACCCATGGCGGCCCATGGGGATCCCCTCAAGACGTCGCGCGCGTTATTCTTCTTGAAGAACCGCTCCACGGCGTTCGTCCCTACCGGGTTCGCCCAGATGGTCCTACCCGACGCCACCGGCCTGGATCGCCGAAGCTACCACATGGATTTCGTTCGCCGGGAGTTCCTCGGTGAGGTGCGCTGCCTGCTCTTCGATGTGGCGCCGCTCGACAAAAAGGCTGTCGGCAAATTCAAAGGCAGAATTTGGGTGGAAGACCAGGACTTCCGGATTGTCCGCTTCAACGGAACTTACACCAACGGCTCGGCGTCCCGCATGTACTTTCACTTCGATAGCTGGCGGACCAATGTGGCGCCCGGCCGCTGGGTGCCCGCCTTCGTCTACATCGAGGAATCCGGCGGTTCGGACAGGGCCGCGATCCCCAGATTCAAGGCGCAAACACGTCTCTGGGGGTATCACATCGCCACCGGTGGACCACTTGAGGAACTCGCTTCCATCGCCGTGGAAGCGGATGGGCCCGTAAAGGACGGCGCGAAAGCAACCGAGATTTCACCTTTGGAGAGCCAGCGTTTCTGGGAACGGCAGGCGGAATCCAACATCCTCGAACGGCTGCAGAAATCCGGGCTGCTGGCACCCCCGGGACCTGTCGATGAGGTGCTGAACACCGTCGTGAACAACCTCATCGTCACCAACGAGCTTGGCGTCGAAGCCAAATGCCGCGTCCTGTTGACCACGCCGATCGAGACTTTTTCTGTCGGCCAGACCATCGTCATCAGCCGCGGATTGGTCGACGTATTGCCGGACGAGGCCAGCCTGGCGATGGTGCTTTCCACAGAACTGGCGCACATTGCGCTGGGCCACCGCACCGACACGCACTTTGCGTTTTCCGACCAGACCATGCTGGGCGATGGCGAGTTGCTGCAGCACCTGCAACTGGCCCGGCCGGATGCCGAAATTGCCGAAGCCGGGGCCAAAGCCGCGGAGTTGCTTTCCAAGTCCCCCTATCATGCAAACCTGTCCAACGCCGGCCTCTTTCTGAAGGCGCTGGCGGATCGGGCGGGGCAGCTACCCAGCCTGATCCGCGCCAATCTGGGCAATCCGCTGGCGGGCGCCGGCAAACTCGCGCACCTGTCTTNNCTTGCAGATCCGACGCCCGAGGCAGGCCGCGAAAAGCTGGAACAGATCGTCGCCTTACCGCTCGGCTCCCGCATACATCTGGACCCCTGGTCGAACGAAATCTCGCTATTGAAGACCAAACCCGTTCCCCTCATCTCCTCTCGCGACAAGCTGCCGTTCGAAGTCACGCCCTTCATGATTTACCTTTCCCGCGCCGAGGCGCGGCCGAACGACCCGGACCCGGCCCGCGCCGACGAGCCGCTAGCCCAAACGAAGCACTGAAATCACCGCCCAACGAGCAGTTCAACTGAATCACCCTGCGCAACCGGATGTTCGTTGTATTCCGGTGCGGGGCCTTCTGACGCTTGCAGCGTCCACTCCCGTCATTGCAGTGGCCCACTCGCGCCGAGCGTTCCTGGTCAACCATCCTCCCTCCCGGGCACGGTCACCTTGCTGGACGGCGCCGCCGTCCAAACCACCGCCGCATCGAGCGACCTCAGCCGGAAAGGCGGCCAGCGCTTCACCCTGGCGTCCGCGTGGACAGCCCGCGTTCACCAGGACAGGCTGGTGCTGGAAGCCGGCGTGGCGGAATTGAACTACGTATCGGCCAATCGCGGCGAAGCTCGCAGCCTGGAACTCGGCGCGGCCGGTTCCGGAACTTCGGTCCGGGTGGCGCTCGATCCGGAACGGGCGAGTGTCGCCTCGCTCGTCGAAGTCCGCAACTCGCAAGGGATGCTGGCCGCTCGGAGTCGCTCGCATTCTCCCCGGCACGGCGCCGCAAATCCGTGCCGCGCCGGTGAGGCCCTCCTGCCTCACCGGGATTCTGCTGGTTCAGGGGGACGGGCTCTTCCTCACCGATGAGACCGCGAAGGTGAAGGTGGAACTGCGCGACTCGCTGTTCGAGACCTTTGCGGGCAAGCGAGTCCAGGTCACCGGCTCACCTCTGGCTGGCGACAAGCCCACCAGCGATGCGGTCCAGGCGATCCAGGTGGCGCAAGTCGCCGCGCTGGCGGCTGCTGCCGCCGGCGGAACAACTGCCGGGAGCCGCTCTCCGTGACCGCCATCGCCGTAATCGGCTTGGGCCTCGCCGGAACCAGCACCGGACGCCGATGATCCGTGCCAGCCCCCGCTCTTACAATAGGGTTTGACCCCGACTCTCCGCCGCGGCCCTACGCTTTGCGTGCTCGTCCTCGTCGTCGCCGTATGGAGCACCGCACCAGTGCTCGAAATGGGACTGAACGACGATTGGTCGTTCGCCTTCATCGCTCTTGGATTCGCCCGTACCGGCCACATAGCCTACAACGGCTGGTNNCATCTTCGGATACTCCTTCACCCTGCTGCGTCTCTCCACACTGCCCTTTTCCGCGGGATGCGCATGGCTGCTCTACTCCCTGGGCCGACGCACCGGCCTCAACCACTCGCTCGCCACATTTGGCGCCCTCACCGTCGTGCTGTCCCCCGTCTTCATCCCGCTGGCCGCTTCTTACATGACGGACGTGCCGGCGCTCTTGTGCTGGATCGCCTGTTTCTTCTGCGCCCTACGCGCGGTGGACGCCCGCGGCGCAACGCGCTCCTCTCTTTGGCTGGCCGCCGCCGCCATCGCCGGATTCGCCGGCGGCACCATCCGCCAGGTGGTCTGGATTGCTCCATTCCTGGCGATTCCGTCCGTCGTTTGGCTGCGCCGCCGGGAGCCACGCCTGGCCATCGCGGCAGCTTCCCTCTGGTGCGCCACCGCGGCCGCCGCGGCTGCATGCGTCTTCTGGTATCAGGCGCAACCAGGACACCAACCTGTCACCGTGCAGCCCTGGATGGACGTCCTGCAGGGCATTGCCGAGCCGCTCCGCCTGATGCTCGTCGCCTCCCTGCTCGCCATTCTGCCAGTCCTGCTACTCTACCTCACCGCATGGAAGCGATGGCTGCCGGTGCCGGCCGCGCCCGTCCTCGGGTCGCTCGCCGCCGGGGCATTCCTGGCGGCCTGCCTGTGGTGGTTTCAGGACGATCTCCTTCTCGGCAACCTGGTGACTCCCAACGGGATGCTGTGGGAAGGCTCCGAGGCCATGGGAGCGAGGCCCGTAATTCTGAGCGGTCCCATTCTTGCTGCCCTGGGCGCTGCACTCTGCCTGGGCGCCGGATTCGCCGGCGCGTCCCTCTTCCGCGCCTGGCGCTGCCGCACCGAATGGGAGGACGGCTCCTCGCCCCTGCGCCGATTTCTCTTTCTCACCGCGCCTTCCTGCGCGCTCTACGTTTTTGCAGTCGCCGTCCGCTACGCCAGCGATGGGATCCTCTTCGACCGCTATCTCATTTTCGTGACGCCGCCGCTCGTGATCTCCCTGCTATGGCTGTACCAGACTCGCATCCGCCCCTCGCCTTCCCGCCTGGGCTGGATCGTGCTCACTCTCTTCGCCGTCTACGGAGTCGCCGCCACTCACGACTACATCGCGGCCGCCCGCGCCCGCCTCCAGGCCGCGTCCGCCGTCACCGCTTCCGGAGTCCCGCGAACCCGCGTCTCCGCCGGACTCGAGTTCGATGGCTGGACCCAACTCGAGAGCACCGGCCGAATTCCGCCCCTAGCCGAGCGGAAGCGCGATGCCCGCACCTTTCCCCTGCCGGATCCGTACTGGTTCTGGAAAATGACTCCCGTCATCGACCCGCTTTACTGCATCGTCTACTCGCCGGTCGAAGGGTTGCGCGACTCCGACTTCCCGCCGGTCGCCTTCCGCACCTGGCTCCCGCCCTTTCATCGCCGCGTCCTCACCCAGACGCTTCCTAAGAGTGAAGCCCTGCCTAGAAACTAGTGCACCCTCTCCAGCAAATGCTTCCGGTCGTCGGCCGAGATGCCCGAATGCTTGCGAATGTCGTCCCGCACCTTCAGTTGTCTGCGGTATCGTCCGAAGTACTCCGGAATATCCCCGCCATGCTGAAAGTCATACATGATGTCGGCGAACTCCGCACTGTGCGCCAAGCCCAGCGCATGCCCCGTTTCGTGCAGGCAGGTCAGATACAGAATCGTTTCCCGCAACAGGGCGTCACCGCCTGCCGCATTGGCCGCGGGAGCCAGCACATACACCTCCGCTCCGGGCACGCCATCCACCAGAATCGGACGAGCCTCGCCGTACAGGCCGCCCCTCCCACTGGCCCAGTTGATGCGGATTTGCGCCCTCTCGCGATCCATCGTCCGTTCCACCCTGAGCTTGCCGCCCGACGCCGTCTGCCACGCCTCCATGGCCCACTGCGCCAACTCCGGGTCGCTGATGCGACACCCGCTTTCCATGTTGGCGCACGCCTGCACCCAATACCTCAGCGTGGCACCCTGCCCCACGCCGCACATCAATAACACCACCGCAATCCTCAGCACTCTACCAGTGTAAGGGACTTTCCCAGGGGTGTCTTTGAGCAGCCGTTTACGCTTCTAGAGATATAGGAAGTACATGCGCATGCCGAAGCCAGTTCCAAAACCAACGCCGGTGATCCGCCGTCCGCCGCCCGCCGCCAAGCCCACCGGCAGAAAGCACACCACACCCGCGCGCCCCTCAAGCGACGTCTTTCACCCATCGTCCTTTCTGGATTGACCTACTTCCAGCGCGCGGTGAAGATATTGAACTCGTACCGCTCCTTGGCGTCCAGATCCGAACAGAAGACCAGCGTCTTGCCATCCGGCGAAAACTCCGGGAACGAAGTAAAGCCGCCGGTATTCGTCACCTGCTCTAGCCCCGTGCCATCCACGTTGATCAGGTACAGTTCGAAGTGCCGGCTGTCGCAATCGTGCTTGTTTGACGAGAACAGAATCTTCTTCCCGTCCGGCGTAAACGTGGGCGCAAAGCTGGCGCAGCCGAAGCCGGTGATGGCATGGGCGCCGCTGCCATCCGCGTTCGCCACCATGATCTCCATCTTCATTGGCGCAGTCAGATTCTCCGCCAGCAGCGACTTGTACTTGTCCATATCCGCCGGCGTCTTAGGATAGTTCGCGCGCCACACCAGTTTCTTCCCATCGCGCGAAAACACCGCGCCTCCGTCATACCCCGGCGATTTCGTCACCTGCTTCTTGCCCGAGCCGTCGCTCTTCATGGTCCACAAATCCAAGTCCCCCGACGCCAGCGATGTGTACACTATGTTCCCCGTCTTCCAGTTGACCGTGGCCTCCGGATCGTAACCTGGCATTTCCGTCAGCCGCTTCTCGATCTTGCCGTCGTCCGTGGCCAGATAAATGTCATAGCCGGCGAATACACCCCACAGATAACCCTTGCTGCGATCCGGATTCGCCGGGCACGCGGCGTCCGCCATGTGCGTGGAGGCATAAACAATGTGCTTGTTGTCCGCCAGGAAGTATCCGCAGGTGGTGCGGCCTTTGCCCGTCGATACCAGGTGCTGATCGCTGCCGTCGGCGTTCATCACGAACATCTGGTCGCAGTCGAATGGCGGCCGCGTGGTCTGAAAGATCAGCCGCTTGCCATCCGGCGCCCAATACGCTTCCGCGTTCTGCCCGCCATGCGTGAGCTGGCGGATGTCATCCAGGTGTTTCGATTGTGCCGCCGCCACGCAGGCGGCGGCGGAGAGTACCACCAGCGTTTTCGTCATTGCTGGGTCGCCGTCCCCTGGCTTTGCAACCGGCGGATCTCCTTCACCGCGGCATCCACCTTCATATCGAAAATCATTTTCCCCAGTGCCACCGTGGAAGGCCGCGCATCGCCGCTGATCCCGTTGTTCATCCGGGGTGCATTGGGGTCCCGCTTTTCTCCCGGCTTGCGCATCGGGTCGCCCAGCGCGGTGGCCACCAGTTCCATCCGCACCCAACCCTTGTCGCCGCCGAGGTACATCATCTCCGACGTATCCGGAATGCCCGCGTGCGAGCTCAGCGGCAGATTCTTTGATGTCAGATACTTGTCGAATTCGTCGTTGGCCTTATATACGTCCTCGCAGAAATAGACGTGGATGCCCTGGGGCGCGTACTTCTCATCCAGTTGCTTCGCCGTATCGCCCAGTTCCTTCTGCCCCCCGCCGTGATCGCCCATCAGAACGACCGTCTTGAACCCGTTCTTGATCAGTTGCTCGGAGACCTGTTCGTTCACCGCCGCAAACACCGGACCCGTCAGCCCGATCGTCCCCGGCAGATTGGCATTGGCATTGTTCACGGAGAACGGCATCACCGGCGCGGCGATGGCGTTTCCCAGTTTCTCGGCGATCGCCACCACGGTCGCGTGTCCCATCAGCGTGTGGCCGCCATTCACATTCTGCGGACCCCGCGTCTCCGTCCCGCCGTTATACACCAGCACGGTGGTCTTACCGCCCTGTATGGCCGCCTTCAGTTCCGGCCACGTCATCATCTCCAGGTCCACCGTACTCCTGGTCTGCGCCCACCCGCCCACAGCAAACAGACAGACTACCAAAGCCGCTAAACGCATCTTTCGACCCCTCCGGCGTCACGCGGCAGCATATCATAGATGGACGGTCACTGAGGGGGACCCAACATGGAACATATCATCGCCAGACTGCTCTACGATTTCGAACAGGGAAAGGTGAATCGCCGCCAGCTTATCCAGAGTCTCGCCCTGGCGGCATCCGCTGCCGCCGCCGCACGGGCCGCCGGGGGCAAAGGCTTCAAAGCTGTGGCCGTCAACCACATTTCGTACCAGGTGGCCGACTACGCCAAGACCCGCGACTTCTACGCCGATCTCCTCGGCATGCAGGTATCGCATGACGATGGGCGCCAGTGCTACCTTGCCTTCGGAGACACCTTCCTGCTGGCCCGCAACGCCCGCGCCGGCGCCACCGTCCCCCGCATCGACCACATGGCCTACACTATCGAAGATTGGGACAAGAACGCCGTCGAGGCCGAACTCAAGCGCCGCAACCTGCCCGTCCGCCCCGACACCGAAGACAGCTTCCACACCAAAGACCCCGACGGCTTCGACGTCCAGATCAGCGGCAAAAACATGCACGCCTGAATTTCGCCGCTTTGGCGAATTTGGTTGCCTCTCTCTCGAAAACGGCCGCATCGCCCGGAAGATGACACGGTCGAAAAACCGGTCGAGCGACTGGGTAACGCCGGCGATCTTGTCGCCGGTCGGCCAGTGCAACCGGCGGCGAGACCGCCGGCGCTACCAACCGCCGGTTTTTCATCCCGTCTTTTGGGGCCGTCCGCCCCTAATTGACAGGCGACAAAAACGATCGCCTGTCCCGTCTGTCCCACTGGGGCTAACGAGTCTCCATCAGGGCGGCTGAGGCTCCTCTACGATATCCCGGCGTCTTGACCACCTAACCCTCGGCGCCTCGGTGCTGCTGGGAGCGGACTATACGGTGGAGAATGGGCGCTCCGGTTCGCACGCGTGTACAACGGAGAGAACTGGAATCCGGAGGAGACGCGGGACGTAACTGTGGTCCGGGTGGCCAGCGAACGGGCGCCGCGCAATCTGGCCTGGTGGAAGACACCCGGTGCGGCGCCAACAGTTGCGCCGGTAAGATGGATGCTCGCCGGCGTGGCGGGCCCGGGCCTGCTCGAATGCCTGCCTGGAGAATGCCGTCTGTAAAGCGATGACTTTTGTGCGGACGGCCAACGGAAGCATCTGTTGGCGGCAACGGGGTATTCCTCAAAAGACTCGCGATCAAACAAAGGTGTCGGCTACTAAGATTTACAAGTAATCGCCGTGGACGCTAAATACGATTCTCTTTCCTTACCAGCACGACGGTCACATTATCCGGACCGCCCGCTTCTTTGGCAGCCTGAACCAGGTGGCGGCAGCTCGCCTCGAGCGTCTCGCCGCTTCGGCCACCGCGCAGAATCTGCTCCAGTTGCGGCGCTTCCAGCACGCCATGCAAGCCATCGCTGCAGATCAGCACCAGGGCCCCTAGTTGAAGGGGCACCGAATAGTAATTCACAGTAAGCGGAGAACTGGCGCCGATTGCCATGGTCAGAACGTGCCGCATGGGATGGTTCTTCAGACTCTCCTCGTCCAGACCCAGCGGACGCCCCACCTCGTTGACCCAGGTCTGATCATCGGTGATTACCCGGAAGCCATCGTCATCCAGAACATACGCGCGGCTGTCGCCCACGCTGGCAATGGACAACTGGTCATCCACTTCCAGCGCCGCCACCAGGGTGGTGCCCATGCCTTCCAGTGAGGAATCGTTCTGCGCCGCCTCCAGAACCCGCCGGTTGGCTTCTTCCACTGCCGAGAGCAGCACCTGGGAATCCCGCTGCTGGGCGAAAAACACTCGCTCGGCTACCGTTTCCACCGCCATCCGGGATGCNNCGCCAGCACGTACAGGCCGAGTTCCGGTTCGATCAGACAGTAGTCTTCATTGTTCGTTCTGACGCAGCCCTTATCCGAGAGGGCGAACGCTTCCAACATCCTACAGACTCCCTTCCGATCCACCACGCAAGCCCCAAATGTAACACGCGCTCCGCGGTCCCGTAACGGTAATTTTAGCTAGTTTCTGTCGCGAAATGGGTGCATTTGGGATAGACTTCGCCCCGGCCACCTCCGGGGTGGGGCTTCAGTAGGGCGGGCTGAGGCCATCGGTTGCCGTGGTTTTTCGGCTGTTCTGTTTCTCGGCCAGGAGTTACGGTATAAAAGGTCGATAGAGCTTAATGTGGCGCTTGGTGGAGAGCCAGGACCGTGCCTGTTCCGTTCTGGATCGAAACAGGTTTGCGCGCGCGGATGGGGCGTCGTGAAGCAAGCTTGCTCCGTTTGCAACCTCGCCGGTGTGGCGCCCCATGACCTTCGTCGCACGTCCGCCGTTTGTGCCATGAGGCTGGCGGAGAACTGGAGCAGATTCAGCGTACAGACGGCCGAGCGTTATTTGGGATGCAAGCAGCCGCTTCGGAATGCGATCAACGACTCCATCGGAATCGAGCCGGCACAACCCCGCCGCACCTGTTC
>OKRF01000108.1 GCA_900290315.1 Candidatus Sulfopaludibacter sp. SbA3
TGGTGTGTTCTCTGCGGCCTCAAAACCCGCGCCGAGCGGAAGCCGCCCCCAACATTGGCACACTCCCGTTTGAGGCGGAAGCAGCGTCTAAGTCGCAGTGCCGGGGTGCCTCGAGGGTGATTGCACTTCTCCGCGTTTTGCTCCGCGTCTCCGCGCCTCTGCGGTGAGTTTCTGTCTTTCGTCCGGTAAACGGTCACAAATCTTGAAAATATCGCCAAGCCTGACACCCCAAAGGACTTACCCTGACTTACCCCGACTACCTACCCGCGATTTTCACCACTCGCCTGCTACTAATAAAACGTGTGCAGAGCATTTCTATGAGTCCAACACAAGAAAGTCCCAAACCGCGCGATCCCCGCGCCTTTAATTCGTACCGGCACGGCCTGACAGGCCAGGTGCTGATCATGACCCCAGCCGACGAGCTGGCCTACACCACGCACTGCCAGGGCATCCTCGCATCCCTTGCCGTCGAAGGTCAATTGGAAAAAAGCCTCGCTCACTCCGTTGCCGATGACTTATGGCGCCTCCAGCGCTGCGCCACCATCGAGCACACCCGCTTCTCCATGGGCATGTCCGAACCCGACAAGTACTTCGCCCACCATCCCGAAGTCGACGCCTCGTTGGCCCAAGCCGTCACCTGGGCCTCCGAAGCCAGTAACCTCAACCTGATGTCCCTCTACGAAAGCCGCGCCCAGCGCCGCATGGAACGGAACCTCGCCATCCTCCAACAGCTCCAGGCCGGCCGCAAAGCCGCGTTCGACCAGGCCGTGGAAGAGGCCACCCTGCTCACCCAACACGCTGTCAGCCAGGGAGAACCCTACAACGTGGAATCGGACTTCCCCCCCGAAGCCCTTCCCCCGCAATTTGCTTTTTCACTCCCCCAGATCGCTCGCCGTGTGACCCACAACCTCCGCCTCGCCGCCGCGAAAAAGGCCGCTCCCGCCGCCAAGCAGTCCTTCCGCCGGGCTGCCTGAGCCGTTTTCTTCCGTCCACCGCTACCGGTCTTTGACAACTTAAAGCATTGCTCCCAGCACCGCGCGTGTAGTGTACCCAAGGCATAATAATCTTGTGACGAAACGGCCATTCGGATTTACGGGCGTGGAAGTGCCGTTGATCGGCCAGGGCACCTGGATGATCGAGGGCTCGCGTGAAAGCGAACTACGGGCCATCGACGCCATCCGCACGGGGCTGGACCTGGGACTCACCCACCTGGACACCGCCGAGATGTACGGCAGCGGACGGGCGGAAGAGTTGGCCGGAAAGGCCATTGCCAGGCGCCGCGACCAGGTGTTCCTGGTGAGCAAGGTGCTCCCGGCCAACGCCAGCTATGACGGAACGCTGCGCGCCTGCGAACGCAGTCTGCAACGGCTGGGCACGGACCATCTGGATCTGTACCTCCTGCACTGGGAAAGCAGCTACCCCATCCGCGAGACCATGCGCGCCATGGAAAAGCTGGTTGACGACGGGCGTATCCGGTTCGCCGGCGTCAGCAATTTCGATGTGGCCCAGGTAAAGGCGGCCCAGGCGGCGCTGCCGCACCATCGGTTGGCCGCCAACCAGGTGTTTTACCACTTGAAAGGGCGGGGCATCGAGCGCAAGCTGATTCCCTACTGTCAGTCACAGGAAATCGCCGTGGTGGGTTACACGCCCTTTGGACGCGGGGCGTTTCCGCCCCCGAATTCCACGGGCGGCAAGGCGCTGGCGTCAGTTGCTGAACGCAATGGACGCACGGTGCGCCAGGTGATTCTCAATTTCCTGACGCGCCTGCCGAACGTGTTCACCATTCCGAAAGCGGGCAACCCGGAGCACACACGCGAAAACGCCGGCGCCACCGGATGGACTCTGCCGGAAGAAGATGGGGCCGCCATCGATCGCGCCTTTCCCGCGCCGTCCCGCGACACCCCGCTCGCCATGCTGTAGGATACCGGTGGCAAGAGCGCCGGCCTTACCGATTCAACGGGTATTCGTTGATCCAGTGGAAGCCGCGATTGAGGAGCAGGAACTTCGATGGGTCCAGCTTTCGCAGCCGCAGTGAAACCGCATCCGGGCCCAGGTTGCCGGTCAGCAGCAGGTGATCCGGGTCGGGCCGGGAGTAAGCCAGGGTGGACGGCGATCCGCTACCTAACGTGAGCGTCACGGTGTTTTTGGCTTCATCGTACTTAGCGCCGAAGCGCTGGACGGTGTCGTCCGTCAGCCTTACCAAAATTGCGGTGGGAAAATCGATCGCGACTTTCCTCCAGCGGAGGCGATCGCCGGCCGGCGGCGCCTCCACATCGTAGGCGCCGTACAAGGGCGGCCGCTTCGGATGAACCCGGCTCGCCTGGTAACCTTGCCAGCCGCCGTGCACGTTGTCGTACAGCACGTATCCCACAAACAACACCTGCAGCACCACGGCGGCGATGCGGAGTTTGCGGTTCTGGAATTGCGGCGCCGAAAGGTCCGCGGGTTCCGTCGCCTGGTTGAGCACCAGGAAGCGGACCAGCCGCCGCAGATCGCGAGCGATCAGGAAGACGGCCATGAGCAGCAGGTTGGTGGAATAGAGCTTCACCGGCACGTCGTAAAAGTAGTTGAGCGCTGCGATGTTCGTCAGCACCACCGCGGAGACCATGGCCCCCAGTGTGGTGGTGCGCCGGAAGAAGAGGAGCAGTCCGCCCAGCACCTCCATCGATCCGGAGAAGATCACGTACGGCGTGGACGCGCCCATGAACCACCACAGCGCCCCCATCGGCGAGAATTCGCCATAAGGCTCCAGCAGCCGGGCGAAACCCGGAGTCGCAAACTGCAGCGGGAACACCTTGGCAAACCCGTAGGAAAGCATCGTGACTCCCAGGGTGTAGCGGACCAGCACGCAAAGCCAGGCGTGCAGCCGGCCGTACTCGCGCCGGCGTGCCGCCATGGACCACACCAGCGCCACCGCCAGCGCCACCACCACGTTGCACAGCGTCTGGATGTAATCCAGCGTGGTATCGCCACTCCCTGTGAGGAATCGGGTGGTAACGTGTCCGCTCAAATGAAACGCGTGGATGGCCAGCCAGGTCTCCACGGCGTCCCAGAATTTCGTGTACGGGCTGGCCATCCACGAGGTGCCGGGGAGAACCTCCAGCAGGTTGGCCGTGCCGTGCGCGGGGAGAGCGTACAGCACGTAATAGCAGAAGAGGAACCGAAACAGCATGCGCAAGGGGAGCGGCCAGGGTCTCATGGATTGGAATATTGTACTCCGGCTTGACAGGGCCATTCCGTTGGTGCTAAAAAAATAGCAGGTATGTGCTAAAAAACCAGCAGGAGGGACGCCGTGCCGAATGACGCCGAAATCTACTTACCCAAACTCCTTTCTCTTTCAGATGTGGGATTACCCTGGTATCGCTCGCTCTTCCGTTCGTTTCTCATGTCCACGCTCTTGCAAGCCAGTGTGGTCGCGCTGCTCTTCACGGCCCTGTCCAACCGGACGGTGCAGGAACAGGTGAAGCACGCGGTCACCCTGGTGATGCCGCTGGACCTGGTCTCCGCTCCGCTGCCCAAACCGGCCGTCATCAAAGGCGGGGGTGGAGGCGGCGACCGGTCCCTGCTGCCCGCCAGCAAGGGCCGCCTGCCGAAAACGGCGCTGCGCGAATTCGTTCCACCTTCTGCCGTGATGGCCAACGCCGCGCCGCGCTTGACCATGGAACCGGCCATCCTGGCGCCGCCTGATGTGGTGCTGCCCAACGTCAACATGCCGAACTATGGCGACCCGCTGGGCAAGATCGGGCCGCCTTCCAACGGTACCGGCTCGGGCGGCGGCATTGGGAGCGGCAAGGGCGGCGGCGTCGGCTCGGGCACTGGCGGCGGAGTCGGGCCGGGCGAGGGCGGGGGATTCGGCGGTGGGGTGTACAGCATCGGCGGCGGCGTGACCAAACCGGTCGCGACCTACTATCCGGACCCCGAGTATTCCGACGAAGCCCGCCGCGCACACCTTACAGGCACCGTGATTGTGGAACTCGTCGTCGAACCGAACGGCAAGACCAGCCACCCCAAGGTCATTCAATCGCTGGGCCTGGGACTGGACGAACAGGCGCTCAAGACCGTCGCCATCTGGCGCTTCAAACCGGCCCTGAAGGATGGCAAGCCGATCGCCGTGTACGCCGATATCTATGTGGGGTTCCACCTGCTGTGAGCGCCGTTTGATACTATCGCTACCGTGAAGCTTACGGCGGATGATTTCCGGAAACGGTATGCGGAGATGGCGGACGAAGAGCTTCTGTCGCTGGACCGGAGCGAGTTGGTGGACCTGGCGCGGGATTGCTACGACGCGGAAGTGAAGCGCCGTGGGGCGACTCTGCGGCGCGTTGCGTTGCGGGCAGAGGAGGTGGAGATCTCGGAGCCCGAGTCCGGTGAGGTGACCGAGGAGCCGGTATCGGCCGGATTCTTCAGTTATCCGCAAGGCGCCCTGCTGGCGCGCTCCCTGTTGCGCGGTGAGCGCATTCCCTGCTTTGTGGATGCCGAACATCTGGTGTATCTCCAGATGGGCAAGGGAGCGCACGTGATGGTGCCTGCCGCCTTTCTGGACCGCGCCCGCGAAGTGCTGGAGGCCATGGAAGCCGAGGAAGTGGAGCCTCCCGAGCCATGGGACGGCGAACTGCGCCATCGCTTCGTGGAAACCAACGGCATCCGCATGCACATCGCCGAGGCCGGCGCCGGGCCCCTGGTGCTGCTGCTCCACGGCTTTCCGGAATCGTGGAATTCGTGGCGGCGCCAACTGGAGGCGTTGGCCGCCGAAGGCTATCACGTGGTGGCTCCCGACTTGCGCGGCTACGGCCAAACCGATCGGCCGGAGGCGCTCGCAGCCTACGACATCTTCCAACTCGCCGGCGATATTGTGGGGCTGGTGAATGCCCTGGCCGGCGCACCGGCCGTGATTGTTGGACACGATTGGGGCGCCTGGATCGCGCCCCATTGCGCCCTGTTGCGGCCCGAGCTGTTTCGCGCGGTGGCGCTGTTGAGCGTGCCCTTCGTGCCGCGCCGCCCGGTCAACCAGAGCCAGTGGGAAGAGCAGAAGTATCCCGGCAAGGTGTTTTATCAGGCCACCCTACGGTCTCCCGTGGCGGAGCCGTTCTTCAGCTCGGATGTGCGCGCACGCCTGCTGAGCGGCTTGTGGGCTCTCTCCGGCGACGCGGCGCCGGATCGGCGCTGGGNNNGCGGCTTGTGGGCTCTCTCCGGCGACGCGGCGCCGGATCGGCGCTGGAAGCCCACACGGGACAAAGATGCGCCGCTGGTGGCGCCGCCGTCGTACTTGGGCCTGCCGCCGTGGCTGGCTGACGAGGATCTCAGTTTTCTGGTGAGCGAGTACCAGCGCACAGGGTTCACCGGCGGCCTGAACTATTACCGGAACATGGATCGCAATTGGTCTCTGACACCGTTTCTGGACGGAGCGAAACTGCTCCAGCGGACACTGTTCGTGGCCGGTTCCGAGGACCCCGTGCTGCAGTTTCTGGAGGAAGAATTCGCGGACCTGGAAGTGAACGTCCCGAACCTCTGGAAGAAAGCGCTGATTCCGGGGGCGGGGCACTGGATCCAGCAGGAGCGGCCGGCCGAAGTGAATCGCCTGCTGGTCGCGTTCCTCCACGAGTTGGAGGCCGGCGAGCGGGCGCAGTAATGTCGTCTGTCAATTAGGGGCGGGACGCCCCGCAAAACGGGATGAAAAACCGGGTTGGTCACGCCGGCGGTCTTGCCGCCGGTTGCACTCGCTAACCGCCGACAACATCGCAGCAATCGATGCTCACAAGAACATGTTAGCCGTAGTAGTGGCTGACGCCGCCGTGGAAGGGGAGTTTCAGTTTGAAGGTGAAACAAGAGGTCGAAGAAGTCGTGATGGAATCTACCGCGCGGTACTGGAAGCTGGCACGCCAAAACCGGGAGGGGCCCGCAACAAGAGCGGCACATTGCACCTGTGCCAAGCCAAGAGCAACCGCGCGCGGTGCGGGAGAAAGAACGACTTCGCCGACGCCGGACGGTTGATCAAGCGACTGGTTGCGCAGGAACTGGTTTTGAGCTTCGTGCCGGATCCGGAACAGCGGCCGTGGCGTGGTGTCAGTGGGCGGCGTATGTTGAAGGCCCTGGCGGAATGGGGAAACCGATCCGGCAGCGTTGGAAGAGTTGCAGATCATCGAGACGCACATCGGGCAACTGGAACGGGTGGCTTCAGTGCTCATGCAGGAGCATCCCAATGCGGTGCAACGGGTGGCAGAAGGGATTCAGTGGGACCCCAAGCAGCGGCATTCCCGTCGGAGAAAAGCGCTGTCAAGCTGGGTGGGGGTGTGTCCTGGGAACGAAGCACGCGCTGAAAGGAAGCACATTTGACATGACATTTAAGCGATCGCTGCCGCGACTGGGATACAAACAAGCCATCTGGGCCATCGCCCATCGACTGCGCCGGCTGATTTGGCTGATTCTGCACAAAGGGGTATGCCACGAGGAACGGGGACCGGCAGTCGGCGCCAAGTCCAAACGCGCCCGCGCTGTGCGGAGGATCAGAGAACTCAAAAAGCTCGGCTATCAGGTAGTGGAAGGACCCTTCCGACGGGCCTCCGAGCGTGAGGCGGGGGTGTTTTTTTGACCCTGTCTCCGTCAAGCCGCGCGGTCTTGCGAGAGGCCATAGAGCCTCCTCGCCGTCACCGGCGCGACTTCCCCGCGCAACGCCTGCTGCTCTCCGTCCACCATGGCAGCCAACTGCCTTACCGTGCCCCTCAGCATTTGCGACTGCGCACTCAGCTCCTCGGCGGCCGCCGCGCTTTCTTCGGCGCTGGCTGCCGTGCCCTGGGTCACCTGCTGCATTTGGGCGATGGCTTTGCTCACTTCTCCAATACCACGGGATTGCTCCTGGCTGCCCTGGTTCACTTCGTCTACCAGCATCTTCACCTTGGCCGACTCTTCGGCAAGCATGCGGATCGCCGCGGCAACCTGGTCCACCTTCGCCTTCCCGCCGGTGGACTTGGCGATCGATTCCTCAATCAGCGAAGTGGTGTCCCGGGCGGCTTGCGCACAGCGCTGCGAAAGGTTACGAACTTCGTCCGCGACTACCGCGAAACCCATGCCGGCCTCGCCGGCGCGCGCCGCCTCCACCGCGGCGTTCAGGGCCAGGATGTTGGTTTGGAACGATATTTCATCGATCACTTTGATGATCTTGGAGATTTTGCCGCTCTGCGCGCTGATGTCTTCCATGGACGCCACCATCTGAGCCAGGGCCTCCGCGGTTTGTGCGAATGTCCGCTGCGATTGCGTTACCAGGCCGGCAGCGGACCGCGAACTTTCCGTGCTTCTGGTGGCCATGGAGTCGATTTCGGCACTCGATGCAGAGGTCTCTTCGAGCGACGCCGCCTGCTGGGAGGAACCTTGCGCCAGCGACTGGCTGGCCACCGCGACCTGGCCCGCCGCGCTGGCCACCTGTTCCGCAGTTTCCCGTAACTCGCATGCCGTCCGTCGCAGTGTTCCGGACATGCTTCGGATCGCGAAGCCTGAGCCCGTTCCGATCCCGGCAAACGCCAACAGCAAAGTGATGCTCACTGCCCAGGACTGCGACGCCAAGGCCTGTTTTTGAGACGCACGTTCGGCTTTGGTGCGCTGGTGCAGCAGGTCTACAAGCTTGTCAACCAGGGCGGTGGGAGCCCGGTCTTGCCCCTTCACCATCTTGTCCACGTCTCGCGGGTTGTTGCCTTTTGCCCGAATGAACGATTGCATGGCAGCGGCGTAATGGCTGCCCAGTTCCGCGTGAGCTTGGGCGAAGGTTTCAGCCACACCGCGAATCTGCGGGTCGGGTGCATCGCGCGTGAGGATTTCGGCCTGGTCCCTTACCGCTTTTTCGTCCTCATGGAATGCCTGCGAATATTTCGCCAGGGCGGCTGGGTCGTAGCCGCGCAGGAGAATGTCTTTCCAGTCCTGGACTTGAATTTTGAACCGCACCTGCATCTGGCGGGCGGAATCCTGGATATAGACCTCGCGTTCGAGCATGCGATCGTAGTTCGCGGCGATGGTGTTAGACCGGTAGATCAGGAAACCGGCGGCGCCGGTGCCTACACTCCATGTGAGGCCGACCAGAAGCCAGATCGTGGTGCCAACCGTTGTGCGCTTCAAACCAANNATCGGCAGGTTTTGCTGAATTTATGAGACTTCGGGGTCTGAATGAGCGAAATGAGGCTGTTTTTTGACAAATCCGCCCATTTCGACAATCCCGCCCACTGAAAACAGGACGAATTTAGCTCTTGACAGTTATCACGGATTGCCATATAGTGATTACAAATTGCAATATGAAACTTGGCGAAAAGCTTCGATACCTGCGGGAAGTGGAAGGTACTCTCCGTGGGTTCAACCGCGACCTCTCACAGCAGGAGATGGCGCGGCTGATTCAAAAGGAGCTCGGCAAATCCATCAGCCAGAGCTACTTATCGCAGATTGAGAGCGGCGCGCGTCCGCATTTGACCAATTCGTCGCGCATGCTGCTGGCGCGGTTTTTCAAGGTGCATCCGGGGTACCTGGTGGACGACCCGGAAGGCTTTCAGAACGAGCTGATCTCTGATGTGGGGGCGCTGGAAGACAAGCTGGACCTGTGGCTGGTGAGCGGGGCAGAGCGGTTCCGCCGCGAACCGGAGCTGGCCAGCGCCTTGCTGACCATCGCCAAGCATGCCGATTCGCGCATGTGCACCTTGCTGACCATCGCCAAGCATGCCGATTCGCGCATGTGCATTGTGTTGCTGGGGACCATTCTGGATAACCCGGGGTTGGCCGAGCGGCTGATTGAAGTACTCAAGGCGCCGGCGGCCAACCAGAAGAGGAAGCGTTCATGACCTGGTCGGAATTCTATTTCGTCTGTTTCTGCGTGGGTTTCGGTCTCAGCGCGTTGTCGCTGTTGGCCGGCAGCGCGCACCTGCATTTGCCGCACCTGCACGTTCATCACGGAGTTCACGTCTCGATGCACGGCGGGGCGGGTCACGGCAGCCACGCGGATTTGTCGTGGTTCAACTTCGGAACCATCGCCGCATTCCTGGCGTGGTTCGGCGGTACGGGGTATTTGCTGGAGCATTTCTACCACGTGTGGTTCCCGGTGGTCCTGGGAGTAGCGGTGTTCAGCGGCCTGGGTGCGGGCGCCCTGGTGTTCTGGTTCCTGGCGAAGTTCCTGATGGGCCGGGAAGCCGAATTGGACCCGGCCGACTACGACATGGTCGGGGTGCTCGGCAAGTTGAGTATTCCCATCCGTACAGGAGGCACCGGTGAGCTGATCTATTCGCAGGAGGGCACACGCCGCGTCACTGGAGCGCGCTCGGAGGAGGGCGAGCCTCTTCCCAAAGGCTGCGAAGTGATGGTCGCCCGCTATGAAAAAGGAATCGCGTACGTGCGCCGGTGGAGCGATCCCGCCGGGGAGTTGTAGGGGTCGCAAGCGGTGCGAGGCATGCCTCGCCCAAGGAGAGTAGTTTCAAAAAACGTTTATGGACAACCAAATGATAACGATCGCCGCCCTGATGGTTTTGGCGATCCTGTTCCTGATGGCAATGTTCGCCAAACTGTTCCGGAAGGCCGGACCACATGAGGCGATCATCGTGTACGGTTTCCGTGGCACTCGCGTCGTCAAGGGCCGCGGCACCGTAATTTTCCCCATGGTGGAAAGCTACCGTGGGCTGTCGCTGGAGTTGATGTCGTTCGACGTCGCCCCGGGAGTTGATGTCGTTCGACGTCGCCCCGCAGCAGGACCTCTACACCAAGCAGGGCGTAGCAGTCACGGTGGAAGCGGTGGCGCAGATCAAAGTGAAGTCCGACCCGGAATCGATCCTGACCGCGGCCGAGCAGTTCCTTACCAAGCCGCCATCGGAGCGTGAAGGGCTCATCCGCCTGGTGATGGAAGGCCACCTGCGAGGCATCATCGGCCAGCTCACCGTGGAAGAGATTGTGAAACAGCCGGAAATGGTGGGCGATCGCATGCGCTCCACCTGCGCCGACGATATCAACAAGATGGGGCTGGAAGTCATTTCCTTCACCATTAAAGAAGTCCGCGACAAGAACGAATACATCAGCAACATGGGCCGTCCCGATGTGGCGCGGATTAAGCGCGACGCCGACGTGGCCGCCGCCGAAGCCGATCGCGATACGGCCATCAAGCGCGCCGTGGCATCGCGGGAATCCGCCGTTGCCAAGGCCCAGGCCGATCAGGAACGCGTGTTGGCCGAGACTCAGTCCATGGCCAAGCAGTCCGAAGCGCAGCGCGATCTGGAAGTGAAAAAGGCCGAATACCTGGAGAGCGTGAAGAAGCAGCAGGCCACCGCGGATAAGGCCTACGAGATTCAGGGCAACGTGATGCAGCAGCAGGTGCGTGCCGAAGAAGTCACCATTCACCAGGTGGAGAAGGAGCATGAAGTCCTGGTGCAGGAGGCCGAAATCCGGCGCCGCGAGAACGAACTGATCGCCACGGTCCTCAAGGCCGCCGAGTACGAACGCAAGCGCATTGAAACCATGGCCGAAGCCGAAAAGCTGCGGCTGATTACGGAAGCTGAAGGAAAGGCCTCGTCCATCCGCGCCCAGGGCGAAGCCGAAGCCGAGATCATCTTTAAGAAGGGCGAAGCCGAAGCCAAGGCCATGAACGTGAAGGCCGAGGCCTACAAGCAGTTCAACCAGGCGGCCATCTTCGACAAGCTGATCAGCGGCATGCCGGATATTGTCAGGGCCCTGGCCGCGCCGCTGGCCAACGTGGACAAGATCACCATCGTATCCACAGGCAACGGCCCCACCGCGGGCATGCACAAGGTCACTGGAGATATTACTCAAATGGCGGCGCAGATTCCCGCGCTCTTCGAGGCCCTCAGCGGCATGCCGCTGCAGGACCTGCTTTCGAAGGTGCGCCTGATCGGCGACCAATCCCCCAAACCGGACGACAAGGGTAAGACCCCGTCGGCCTCATAACCGATAAGGAGAATCGCAATGGCACTTTTGGAACGAGTCGCAACACTGGTCCGGGCGAACATCAACGACCTGGTGGATAAGGCCGAGAACCCGGAAAAAATGATCAAGCAAGTCATCCTGGACATGGAAAACCAGTTGCTCCAGGTGAAAACGCAAGTCGCTATCTCTATCGCAGACCAGCATGTGCTGGAGAAGAAACTGCAGGAGAACCAGGAGAACGCAGCGCAATGGATACGGCGGGCTGAACTCGCCGTCGATAAGAAAGACGACGCCCTGGCGCGCGCCGCCGTGGAGCGGAGCATGAGCTACAAATCCATGACCGAGAGCTTCCGCCAGCAGGTGGAGGATCAGAAGACCCAGGTGGAGAACCTGAAGTCGGCACTCCTCAAACTGCAGCAGAAGCTGGCCGAAGCCCAATCCAAAAGTGACATGCTGATCGCCCAGCATCGCCGCTCGCGCGCCCTCGGCAAGGCCACCGATGCCGGCCTGGCGATGGGCGACGATTCCCATGCGGCGGCTTTCGACCGCATGAAACACAAGGTGCAGCATTCCGAAGCCACCGCGCAGGCCAAGAGCGAACTGGTGGCCGATAACGTGGACGATCAGTTCGCGGCACTCGAAAAGGCCGAAGAAGTGGACCGTCTGCTGGCCGAACTCAAGAACAAAAGGAAGGCTGGCTAGGTAACAACAGGCAAAGCGGTGACCGAAGATGACAGACGACACAAACCGATCGTCTGTCCTACTGAAGTACCGCTTTGCCCACTCTCTTCTATATGAGCTACGACGCAAAATTCGATTGGCGGCTCGCCGCAGCCATCGTGTTCGCGCTGGCCGTGCTTCTGCTCGGCGGCAACTACTGGATCGTCGGGCCAGTCCTGATGATTCTGATGATTTGTGCCTACCCGCAGTCGTACCACACCACGCCGCACGGTTTGCTGGTGCGCGTGTTTTGCATGAAGATCCTGATTCCCTATGAAGTGATCACGTTTGTAGGCCCCAGCGAAGAAAATCGCGGACGCTGGTCCTGGTATAGCGACGGCGTGACCATCCGTTACGGCTTGGCCTCCCAGTTGCACATCGCACCGGCGAAAATGGATCTCTTCCTGGCAGACGTAGGGGCCCGCACCCCGCACCTGGTGCGGCGAGGGGAAGCCCTGGTCCTGAGTTTCGCGTAGAAATACCCGCCTGCGTGGGTATTTCCAGCACACCCTCACAAGACCTGTTGAATATTCCCCCAGTTTCGGATATTTTTAACCTGAACTGGATCCGAAAGGGGGATCGAAATCAATGAAGCTTTACAAGAGTATGGACTATCCGAACCATTGGATTGCTTATGTTCCCGGAACGGGCTGGGTGGCGTTTCCCAAAGCTGAGAACGGGTGGGATCGCCGTCACCCTGCCCGCGGACTCGACCCGCTGCACCTGCGCCAGGTGCCTTTGAGCATGGCCCAGCAGGCCGGGGTGCCTCTGGGTGCGCCCGAGCTGGCAGTGGCGTAGTCCTATAATGAGATTCATGAAACTTCTGTTGGCCCTGGCGGCCGTTGCAGGTCTGATCTCAGCGGCCGATCTCAAACTTGGCAAGCCGCTCACGGCAAAGGAACCGGTGGCGCTGGCCACTCTGCTCGCCAGTCCCGCGGACTATGTGGGCAAGACCGTTCAGGTGAAGGGCAAGATCGTGGAAGTCTGCCAGATGATGGGATGCTGGCTCGATCTCACCAATGAAGACGGCCAGAAGATCCGCATCAAAGTGGAAGATGGCGAGATCGAATTCCCGAAAGACTCGCCGGGAAAAATGGTAGTGGCCGAAGGCAGGTTCAGCAAACTGGAGCTGACCCGCGAACAGGCACTCGCCCGCGCCGAGGAAGAAGCCAAGGACAAGGGCAAGAAATTCGACCCGGCTTCGGTGAAGGGCGGCGTCACCATCTATCAGATTCAGGGTACGGGCGCAGTCATTCTTGCGAACTGAGGCTTATTCCAAAGCGACCAATGGACGTGGTAGCGCCGGTGTCGGTCAGGCGTTCATGGCTCACCGGCGACAAGATCGCCGGCGTTACCGAATCCCTGGAATGGCCGACTTAGTCTCTCGCCTTCATCAGACGTCGATAGGCGCTGTACCCCGCCAGGCCGAGCAGCGCGCCGGCGAGCGCTCCGACACCAATCGCGAGGCCGGCAGTGAGTCCGGTCACGGTTCCTTGAGCGGCAGCCAGTTCTAAGACGCCGACTGACGCGCCGCCCGCGCCGCCCACGCCGGCGCCGACACTGGCGGCGGCTGTGGCTTTCACTCTTTCTTTTTCGGTTTCGGTCATAAGCGAGCCCTGTACTTCAATTATATCTGCTGGCACAGGTTCGCCTCAGAGCACCTGCGCCGAGTGGGACAGACGATCGTAGTTTGTCGTCTGTCAATTAGGGGCGGACGGCCCCAAAACGGGATGAGAAACCGGCGGTAGCGCCGCCGGTTGCACTCGCCGACCGGCGACAAGATCGCCGGCGTTANNCAAAAGGCGGCGAATTTCGAGCCTGGCACGGTTTGCGGCGGACACACGGCTCGGGATTTTCGATCCTGGCATCTTCCGGACTCTACTCTCGCGGATGCGACAATGAAATGCATTCGTGCTGGCCCCGATTCTCATTTTCACGGCAACATATCTGGTGCTGGCCGTCGGACGCCTTCCGGGATTCCGCGTGGACCGCACCGGCGCCACCATCATCGGCGCCAGCCTGATGCTGGCGTTCAATGTCCTCACTGTGGAAGAAGCCTGGGCGGCTATCAACTATGACACCATCCTGTTGTTGTTCGGCATGATGATTGTGGTGGCCAATCTCCGGCTCTCGGGATTCTTCGAAGTGGTAAGCGCTTGGGTGGTGCGCCACGCCCACCGGCCCCTGCCCCTACTTTGCGGAATCGTGCTGGTTTCGGGTGTGTTTTCTGCCTTCTTCGTCAATGACACCATGTGCCTGGTGCTGACGCCGCTGGTGGTCGAGATCACCGGCCGCCTGCGCCGCAATCCCGTACCGTATCTGCTGGCGGTGGCCATGGCGGCCAACTTCGGCAGTGTCGCTACCATCACCGGAAACCCGCAGAACATGATGATCGGCAGCTTTTCGCACATACGGTACGGCACCTTCGCCGCGGCGCTGGCGCCGGTAGCGTCAGTAGGACTGGTGCTGACGGTGGCCGTGGTTGCGCTGGTATACCGCGGTGAGTTCCGCAAGAAAACGGCGCTGGAGGTGGCCGCGATTCCGGTGCGTGTCCATCGCGCGCTGCTGTGGAAGAGCCTGGCGGTCTCCGTGGGGATGATCGTGTTCTTCTTCGCCGGATGGCCGGTGCCGAAAGTCGCGGTGATTGCTGGAGCCCTGCTGCTGGTGACGCGCCGGCTCAAGCCCGAACGGGTTTACCGCGAAATCGATTGGAGCCTGCTGGTGATGTTCATCGGGCTGTTCATCGTCATCGCGGGCCTGGAAAAGACTTCCGTCCCCGAGGACCTGTTTGCGGCCGCCTCGCGCTATCACCTGGAACGGATCGGACCCATGACGGCGTTCGCCGCGCTGCTGTCCAACCTGGTGAGCAACGTCCCTGCGGTGCTGGTGTTCAAGGGCTTCGTGCCGCATCTGGCCAACGCCTCTCGCGCCTGGCTGACGCTGGCCATGTCGTCCACGCTGGCCGGCAATCTCACCGTGCTGGGGTCGGTGGCTAACCTGATCGTGGTGCAAAAATCCCGCCACGCGGCGCGAATTTCCTTCTGGGAATACGCCCGGGCGGGAATTCCCCTGACCATTCTGACCTTGGCTGCGGGAGTCTGGATGTTAAGATGAGTGTTGACCCCACAGATTCATCACGCCGGGAAGTGGTTTGTCCATTCCGGCATTCAACAGCCGGACGGCGGTGTGGCCCGCTATTACCGCGCGGACCTGCAGCGAAATCACGCGGTCTCTACCGAGATCAGCGGCTACGCCATCAGCACTCTGGTCTATCTGCACTCGCTCACCGGGGAGGAGCGTTACCTGGAACGCGCCACGGCGGGAGCGTGTTTTCTGTCGCGCGCTTTCCGGGACACCGGCATGCTCGCCATGCCGTTTGAGACCGATCCGGCGCGCTTCACCTATTTCTTCGATTGCGGCATCATTGTGCGCGGCCTGCTGGCGGCGTGGCGCGCCTCGGGCACGGAGCAGTTCCTGGACATGGCTGTGGGGCTGGGAGAGCGGATGGCCGTCGATTTCGCCTCGCCCAGCGGCGATTTCCACCCGGTGCTGTCGCTGCCGGACAAATTGCCGGCGGAACGCGACGCCCAGCGCTGGTCGCAATCGGCGGGCTGCTACCAGTTGAAGGCAGCCATGGGGTGGTGGGACCTTTGGGAAGCCACCGGCGACGCGCAATTCCGCGAGCCCTTCGACCGCGTGCTGGCGGATTCTCTCCGCAGCTACGGCGAGTTCCTGCCGGGCCATCCCGACCGCTTGAAAGTGACGGACCGGCTGCATGCCTTCTGCTATTTCCTGGAAGGGTTGCTGCCGCGCGCGGCCGACCGGCGCTGCGCCGCGGCCCTTTGCGACGGCTTGCAGCGCGTCTCGCACCACATGCGCGCCATCGCCCCGGAGTTTGAACGCAGCGACGTGTGCGCCCAATTACTGCGCATGCGATTGTATGCCGATGCGACGGGCGCGGTCCCTCTGGACCGCGATGCGGCGGCATTCGAAGCGTCGCGCCTGGCGGAGTTCCAGGCTACGAGCGAGGATCCGCGCATCGATGGCGGCTTCTACTTCGGCCGCCGCGAGGGCGCATTCCTTCCATATGTGAATCCAGTCTCCACCGGGTTCTCACTGCAGGCTCTGGCCATGTGGGAAGCGGCGGGAAGCACGGTGCCATTGCGGCACTTGCTAGTTTAACGGCATGGAGATTCCCCTTCGCTACTACCTGGCCCGCATCGCCGCAAGGATGCGCCCCAGGCGCGGCGCGCCCGCGGCGCAGATTCCCCGGCCTGCCATGGCGGAGGGAATTTCCGTGATCATTCCGTCGCGCAACGGCAAGGAATTGCTGCGCGCGCAACTGTGCGGAATTCAGACCGACCTGGCGCAGTTAGCCGCTGAAACCATCGTGGTGGACAACGGATCGGACGATGGCACGGCACAGTATTTGCGCGCCGAATGGCCTGCCATCCTGGTGGAGGAATCGGCCGAGCCGCTCTCTTTCGCCCGTGCCGTCAATCGCGGAATCGCCCGCGCGCGCTACTCGCAGGTCTGCCTGTTGAACAACGACATGCTCATCGAGCCGGGCTTCTTTGCGGAGCTGGGAGCGGCATTCGACAAAGTCCCCGACCTGTTCTGCGCCACGGCGCAAATCCACTTTCCACCAGGAGTCCGGCGCGAGGAGACTGGCAAGGCGGTGATGGCGCAGAGCAGCCCGGAANNCCTCTACGACACCGCCAAACTGCACGCTCTGGGCAATCTGGACGAAGTGTACGAACCGGCCTATGTGGAAGACCTGGACGTGGGATTCCGCGCCTGGCAGCGCGGCTGGCCCAGTGTCTACGTGGACCATGCCGTGGTGGAGCATCGCCATCGCGCCACCACTTCGCGGTATTACAAGGAAGACGAGCTTCAGCGGATTATGGAAATCAACTATCTGCGCTTTCTGGCGCGGACGGTGGCCGATGGCCGGCTCTTCCGCAAGCTATGGGACAAGGCGGTGCTGCGCCTGAAACTGCGTGCCGCACAGAGTTCGGTGGCACTGGACGCGCTGCGCGCCGCTCCCTCCGTGGCCATCCAGGGCGGGCCCGCGAACGCGGCAGTGAGCTCCGAAGCGAGCTTCCTGGCGCTCACCGATGGCTCTGTAGCGGTATTCCCCGGGCGACAGCCATCGGGCAAACCGCGCATGGTGGTAGCGACACCATCCATCACCAGGCGCAAGCACGTGAGGAACGATCAGCACGACCAGGTGATGGTGGCATTCGCCGAGGATCTCCGGCCGCCGCCCTCGGAAACCCTGGCGGACTACATCGAAGTGGTGCTGATTCGCCGGGCCAAGGGCCGCGACGGGAACGCCGCGTCCTTCCGCGCCGCGCTGCGGCAGAGCGTCCGCAAATGGCGCCCCGCCGAAGCGCGGCTGGAGGCCCAAGGTATGGCAGAGTACGCCGCCGAATGCGCCCCCGCCCGCATCATCCTGACGAACTAATCGAGCGCACGAAGACACCAAGAAAACGATTCGTCTGTCCGACAGGGCAGGGGAGCCGCAACCAAGAAAGTAAGAACTGAGGAGTTGTAATACTGCAAGGAACGGGTGCCTCGGGGCATTCACTAAGAGATGAAGGCGTTTCTCTGTTTTCCGTTTCTGTTTGCCATATGCGGTCTGGCCCAGGATGCCGCCGATCGCGTCACGATCGAGAGGCTCATTGGATCTCTCAACGAGCCCGACGCGAAGCCGGTGTTCACCTCCGACGCGGATCGCGGCGAAGCAGCACACTTAGCCAACCTGGTGAAGCAACTGGGGGACATGAGACGGCCCTGGTCCGAGACGGCAGCTCCGCGGATCTTCAGCAAGGCGGTACGATTTATCACCCCGGATGTGGCGCTCGTAGATGCCCTGGTCGCTCCGTATGGCATGGTTCTACCCACTACGCCTGCGTTGTTCGTAATGAAGAAGGTGGGGCCGGATTGGCGCATCGCCTCCTTCCGCGAGTTGACTGGGAATTGTATGCTGCCGGGCCCGTTCGCCAGATAGCGGGAATCTCGGCGCAACCGCCGCGGCAGATGGTCCGCGCACTACGTCTTCAGCAGAATCTCTGGGGTAGTACATGGCCCAATTGCGGAGCATCCAGGGGTATCACGGCACCGTTGATGGAGGCGATTATCGCGTGGCGGAGCATTTCTCCAGCATACCGGCCAGGAGCTGTTCGCCACCAAAATGCTGGCCGGCAGCAACCTGGGCTTCTACCGGCCCCTGAACAGCAAGTCCGCCCACTACGAGGCGACGCCGTAGCGGTTGACAACCGACCCGTCAAGTGCTAAAAAACCAGCATGACGTTCGCCCTGCCGGTATCTTCCGGTCTGCCATGGGTCCTTGGCATTGCCATGGCGCTCTGTGCTGCGCCACCGCTGGTGGCAGCGGACCTCTCTTTCAATTTAGTCTCAATCAAGCCAAACCTGAATCCGAACAGTTACCCGCGGATGGGTAGTTTGCCGGGTGGCCGATTTCAGGCGACCGCCACGCTGGAAGCTCTGGTGATACACGCCTTTGGAGTCGACCCATTGCAGGTCTCGGGTGCGCGCGGATGGATCGGAAAGGATCGATTCGACATAGACGCGAAAGCGGAAGGAGCCCCGCAAAAGCTCTCCGAAGAGCAATTCCATCAGATGCTCCAGGTCCTGCTCGCGGAGCGATTCGGATTGAAAACCCACAAGGTTTCCCAGGAAATGTCCATCTATGCGCTCGTTGTGGGCCCAAAGGGAACTAAATTGACGCCCCGGACCCCCGAGTCGCGTCCGACCCCTCCGCCGCCACCCGGCAAGCCCGTGTTGATGGCCCTCAACCTAAAGGGACTGAGCCGCGCCCTGTCTTCGGTATCGGGGCGGCTGGTGATGGACGAAACGAACTTGGCCGGCGACTATGACATCGTGCTCCAGTATTCCGTGGAGGCCGAGCCTTCCGCCCCATCCCAGGATGCCAGGGCGTCCGCGATCATCGACGCCGTACAGGAACAACTCGGCCTAAAACTGGTACCGAGACGAGCCATGGTGGAAATGATCGTGATAGACCACGCTGAACGGCCCACCGCCAACTGACCCTCGCCCTGCACTAGCAGGGTCACATTTATGAGATGAGGGTGCCGAAAGGGCTGGCCTTCCCCGGCTGTCTTGCCCGCCGCGGTGCCAGTTCGGGCAAGCTCTGTTCAACCTCCTTGGGACGCGTCCTCCTCAGCCCCGACCAGCGGGAGGGCGCAGAGTGCTTCTCACGCACGAAATCCCCCTATGATCCCCCAATCCTGCCCATAGATTCTGCTATACAGCCAAATTCTCCATGGCGTGATTTCGTGCACTTGTGATTCTTGCCGGCGTGACTTGAATTGAATCTGTCGGGGCGCCATAAAGGAAAACCGGGGATCTGCCGATGAGCAGTGTATGGTGATACAGGCGTCCGGGCTTGTCGACAAGATCTCCTGCCGTGACGTCTATGGGCACCGGGATTTGCCGGACGAATGCAAACCCACCATCATGGAGTCGCCGATAGTTCTCGGTGTGGACAACGCGCCGGGCAACTCGGCGTTGGTCACCTGCGTGCTCCAGGCAAAGGGCTTCCGCACACTGACCGCCAGCAGCGGCCCTGCCGCCCTCCACGCGAGCCGCACCCAACAGCCACGACCCATTCCGCCGGCCGCGCCGATGCCCGGCGAAGTGAGCTTTTATCGCCCCGCCGGATCGACCGCTACCGTGGAAGGCGATTTCTTGCTGGCGGCTGCGGAAGTGGGCCAGTGAAGCATTCGGCCCGATCCGATTATGAGGTGCGGACGGCGCTGCCTGCAAGCTTGCAGGCAATCGAGGAGTTCTTCCAGGAACTCCGGCTGAGGCACCGGGAATTGTTGAAAAGTGTCAACTGTTTCACCGCCGAATTGCTGTTACGCGAGGCCTTGGCCAATGCCGTCGTGCATGGCTGTCACGCCGATTCGTCCAGGGAAGTCCAGTGTGTTTTGCGGCTGAAGGGGCGGCGTTTACTTATCGCCGTGCAGGACGATGGCGACGGTTTCGACTGGCGAGCGGCCTGGGGCAATTCGGCGAACTCATCGGATTGTTCCGGCCGCGGTATCGAGATTCTTCGGACGTACGCCAACCACGTCCGGTATAACCAACGCGCCAACGGGGTGGCGCTGATCAAACGTTTGTGCTGCAGCGGAATACATCAATGATAGTGATTACACGAGAAGGCAACAAAGCCGTCATTCGGCCGGCGGGCGACATCGTGGCCGCCTCCCTACCTGAATTGCGCTTGAAGATGCGCGGGATCGTCGATGAGGGCGTCTGCGACATGGTAGTTGATTTGACCGATGTTCACATGGTCGATTCCAGCGGAATCGGCCTGCTGATCTCGGCATACAACTCTTTGCGAAAGGCTGGCGGCNNAGGAAACTGAGGGGCAGGGTGAACCTCGACGACGAACTGGTGCAGGACTATCTGGCGGAGTGCCATGAGCATCTGTCCACGATCGAAACGGACCTGCTGGCAATCGAGCAGGGAGGAGCGGAAATTGACGAGCAACTGGTCAATCGGGTTTTCCGCTCGGCCCACTCCATCAAGGGTGGCGCCGGCTTCTTCGATCTGGTCCAGATCCGGGAACTGGCGCACAAAACCGAGAGCGCGCTGGACCTGGTCCGCTCGCGGCAACTGGCGCCGGCGGCGGAAGTGGTCAGCATTCTGTTGCGGGCCTTCGACAAGTTGCGCGATCTGCTGAGGGATCACCGGGCGAGTAATCAGGCCGACATTGGCGAGTATGTCTCGGCCCTGACAACGGTCGCAGCGGGGAGTTTGCCGGAGAACGAGAGGAGCTCTCTTTCCGAGCGGGTTGCGGTGCCGGTGCCCCATGCCAACAAGCATGTTCAGGTCTCGGCCTTCGACCTGAACCAGGCGCGCAAGGGCGGTAAGTACATCTATTTGATCGAATACGATCTGGTTCACGACATCGAGCAGAGGAATCTAACGCCTTGGGAGGTTTTTAAGGACCTCATCAAGTGCGGCGCGATTCTGGAGACGGTTTTCGATCTGGATTCGGCTGGAACGCTGGATGACGAACCGTCCAACCAGCTCATGCTGGAGGTGCTGTACGCCACGGTGCTGGAACCGGCCATGCTGAAAGGGATTGTGGATGTGGCGCCGGAGCGCGTGCGGTTGATCGAGAAGAACGGCGTCATCCGGCCCCTGGCCCAGCCGGTCAATGTACCGGTAGCCACGCCGGTCTCCCATGCCCCCAAAGCGCCCACCACACCTGCGCCCAGCGCCGCGCCTGTAACCAAGCGGGTCGAGCGTGTTCCCAAAGCCGGAGCCGTTGTTCCGGGTGCGGCGGCGGAAACCACCATTCGTCTGAACGTGAGCCTGCTGGATTCCCTGATGACCCTGGCCGGTGAGCTCGTGCTCAGCCGCAACCAGTTGAACGAGTCGATCACCCGAAAGGACGATCGGGGCATCCACTCCGGCGCCCAGCGGGTCAGCCTGGTGACCTCGGAGTTACAGGAAATCGTCACCCAGACGCGCATGCAGCCGATTAGCGGACTGTTCAGTAAGTTCCCTCGCCTGGTGCGCGATCTGGCGCGCGAGTTAGGCAAGAAAGCCCAACTGCAGCTCGATGGCGGCGAAGTCGAGATCGACAAGACGATCCTGGAAGGGCTGAGCGGCCCCCTCACCCACATGGTGCGCAATGCGGTGGACCACGGCATCGAACCTCCCGCCGAGCGGACAGCTTGCGGCAAGCCCGCGATTGGGACCGTGACGCTCAAAGCCTCGCACCAGGCCGGCCAGGTGGTGATCGAGATCTCGGACGACGGCAAGGGGTTGGCGGCCGGCAAGATCGCGGCATCCTCCGTGGCCAAGGGTCTGGTCTCGCGCGAACAGGTGCAGAACCTGCCGGAGCGCGAGAAGATGGCGCTGATTTTCTTGCCGGGAGTCTCCACCGCTGAGAAAGTGAGCGACGTGTCGGGACGCGGCGTCGGAATGGACGTGGTCAAGACGAACCTCGACCGGCTGGGAGGCAAAATCGAAATCGATTCCGCTCCGGGCCGCGGTTCCCATTTCCGCATCAAGTTGCCGTTGACTCTGGCCATCATACCGTCCCTACTGGTGTCGAACGGCGGCGAGCGTTTCGCCATCCCGCAAGTCAGCGTAGGAGAGCTGATTCGCATTCCGCTGGCGCAGTTGTCCGAGCGCATCGATCGAGTCGGCGATGCCGAGGTTCTCCACGTGCGCGGCCGGCTGGTGCCCTTGCTCCATCTGGCGGACGCCCTGGGAGTGCCGCGTCCGGAGAACTCTTTGAAAGCATTGAATGTCATCCTGGTGAACACCGGCGCTTTTGAGTACGGGCTGGTGGTGCAGGAACTGCACGATACGGTCGAGATTGTGGTTAAGCCGCTGGGCCGTCATCTGAAAGGCCTGCACGATTATGCCGGTGCCACCATCCTGGGAGACGGGCACGTGGCTGTGATTCTGGATGTGGCGGGTTTGGCGGCGCGGTCCCTCCTGACGCCGGGCGCGGAGGCCGCCAGCCGGCAAAAGGTCGTGGGGGCCGCCGATCGCGGCGAATTGCACACGTTGCTGGTGTTTCACAACGCTCCGGCGGAGACCTGCGCGGTCCCGATCGAACAGGTGTCGCGCATTGAACGGGTACTTCCATCGCAGATTCTAAACCTGGGCGGACGCCGCACCATGCTGTATTGCGGCGCCAGCCTTCCGCTGGTGACCCTGCACGANNAACCGTGGGTTGTGATCGTTTTCGAGAGGCTGGGCCGTCCCCTGGGACTGTTGGCCGCCGAGCCGTTGGACATGGTGGAGGCGGCGGTAAACGTCGATTCGACTACCTTGCGGCAGCCGGGCATCGCTGGGTCGACGGTACTCGGGGATCGCACCATCCTGCTGCTGGACATCTTCGAACTGGCCGACTCTGTTCGGCCCGAAGGGGGCAAGTCGGCTGCGGCACTGGAGACCTGCCGCGATACGCAAGGCAATGTCCCAACGGTGCTGGTGGCCGACGATTCGGAATTCTTCCGCGGCCAGATCCAGCGTCTGGTGGAAGCCGTCGGCTGCCGGGTGCTTGCCGCCGCAGACGGGCAGGATGCCTGGGAGATCCTGGACCGTCACGCAAATGAAGTGGACATGGTTGCTACCGACGTGGAGATGCCGCGTCTGGACGGACTCTCCTTGACGCGGAAAATTCGGGCTGATGGACGGTTTGCCGGATTGCCGGTGATCGCGTTGTCCTCGCTGTCGGGAGAAGAGGACATCGCCCGTGGTATGGAGGCCGGCGTAGATGAGTACCAGGTCAAGCTCAACAAGGACGAGCTAATTACGAGTATTCGCAGAGCAGTGAGCCGGAAAAGGAAGGATCCAACTCCCCAATGGTAGCCAAGGAGATCAAGGAACTGGCCAAGCAGAGGCGGCCGGAAGATGGCAGCCGGTACCTGCAGGTGCAGGACAACACCGCCGGTCTTACCCATGTGGCCGGGCGGCTTCAATCGAGGGTGGCGGGGTTCCGGACGGGTTAAGTAAGAGTATCCGTAAAACCGTAGGACGGAAAGAGAAAGGCCTGCTCTACAGCGATGATCGGCATAGAGGACTGGACAATGATAATCGACAAGTTCGCGAACCTCAAAATCGGTAAGAAACTCGGGTTTGTATTTGGAGGTGGTGTCCTCCTGGTGGTGTGCCTGGCCGGACTGGCTCTCTGGTCAATCTACGCCATACATGCAGCGATGAAGGCATCGGAGCTGGATAGCCATAAGATGACGCTGTCCGAGGCAATTTCTGCCGACCAGGGCGCCATTGCCCAGCGCGTGGCCACCATGACCTTGGGGAAAGAGGCTGGGCAGGGGATCATGACCCAGCTCTTGGCGATCCGGGCCCATTATATGGACACGTTCGACGAGCTCAAGAAGATGCCGGATACGGAAGCGGGGCGGCGCCTGCTGGGCGACGCGGTCCAGGCAGCCGCGGAGTGGCGCGATGCGGACAACAAACTGATCGCGCTGCTGCAGGCCCACAAGCCCGCCGAAGCTGCCAATCTTCACCGGGACCAGGTTGTAGCCAAATTCAACGAAGATGGCGTCACCATTGGCCGCTACGTAAAGTACCGCGAGTCGGAGTTAGCCCGCATCAATGAGGAAACGGAAGCTCTGATTCTGCGGAGCACACTCGTGTTGATCGGCTTTGGGCTGGCCTCCGCGGTAGTGGCGGTAGTTCTAGGGACCGTGCTCACGCGCAGCATTTCCACGCCACTGGGAATCGCCGTGAGCCACCTGGATCACATCGCGAGCGGGGACGTTTCGCGCGAGGTATCGGCCGAGCAGTTACAGCGCAAAGATGAAATCGGGCTGCTCGCCCGGTCCATGCAAACCATGTCAACCAACCTTCGTGGTGTGATCGGCGACATCAACCAGGGGATTGGTGTCCTTTCTTCATCGTCGACGGAGTTGTCCACCAGTTCCAGCCAGATGTCGAACGGCTCGCGGGATGCATCGGGCCAAGCCCACGCCGTGGCCGCGGCCGCCGAGCGGATGACCGCCAATGTGATGTCGGTGGCGTCCGGGATGGAACTGACCACCACCAATCTGAGCAGCGTCGCCACCGCCACCGAACAGATGACGGCGACCATCGGCGAGATCGCCAGCAATTCGGAGAAGGCGCGGCGCATCACCGAGGAGGCCACTCGTCAGTCCGCGCGCATAAGGGAACAGATGAACCACTTGGGCGCGGCCGCGCAGGAAATCGGCAAGGTGACGGAGACCATTACCGAGATTTCCTCGCAAACCAACCTGTTGGCGCTCAACGCCACCATTGAGGCGGCGCGCGCGGGTTCGGCCGGTAAGGGCTTTGCCGTGGTGGCCAACGAGATCAAGGAACTGGCCAAGCAGACCGCCGCTGCTACCGAAGACATCAAGAGCAGGATCGCGGGGGTACAATCGTCGACCAGCGGTGGGATCGCCGAGATCGGGAAGGTGACGCAGGTGATTCACGAGGTGAGCGATATCGTAGCTTCCATCGCGGCCGCCATCGAGGAACAATCCACGACAACCAAAGACATCGCGCGCAATATCGCGGAGGCATCGGGCGGCGTGAACGATGCCAACCGGCGCGTGGCGGAAACCTCGCAGGCCGCAGCGGAGATCGCCAGGGAGATCGCTCGGGTGGACGAGGCGGCCGAACAGATGGCGGCCGGCAGCGTGCAAGTGCAGGACAACGCCGCCGATCTTACCCACGTGGCCGAGCAGCTTCAATCGACGGTGGCGCGATTCCGGGTTTCGGCCGGGTAGTCACGGCGGCGCATACCCGGAACCATCGATGGGCTTCGGTTAGCGGCGGTGGCCGGGGTGTCTGTGGCGGCCTGGCGTAGCAAGGTTGCCGGCCTCCTGGCGCGCGGTCGTGCGGAGTGGTTCCGATAACAGATATTATGTCAAATTTTATGCGGAACTCAAAAAATGGCCCGGCCCCCGCTGAACGGGACCGGGCCTATGGGAAGAAACTGCTGCCAAGGAAAACTCTTTAGCGGTGTCCCCTGCTGCCGCCGGAGGAATGGCCCCCGCCCCCGCCACCGCCTCCACCTCCCGATGGCCGTGAACTGCCGCCGCCTCCGCCTCTCGGCGCGCTGTAGCTCGGCGCGTTGTGCTGCTGCGGTGCACTGTAGCTTGGTGCGCTGCGTGGAGCGCTGGAACTCGGCGCGTTAGACCGGGGTGCGTTGTAGCTGGGAGCGTTGTACCGGGGAGCGTTGTTCGCTGGCGCACTATAGCGCTGCCCGCTATTATTGCTGGGCATGCCGAAGCGCTGCAAGCCATTGCTGGGAGCCTGGGACGGGCGGGTGTTTTCGAGTGCCGGATTGCGCGATCCCACCGCTCCATTGCCACCGGTGGCGGGTTCGCCAAAGCGCCTCCACCCACCGCCGCTAGATGCGCCGTTCTGGCTCGGCCGCGCGGCCTGCGGAGCCGACGCCATGGGAGTGCGGGCTTCCGCCGGGCGATTATTGCCATTGGCTCCGGCCGGGCGGTTTACGGCTTCGGCAGAACGATTCGCCGCTTCCGGCACGCCCATTGCCCGTTGCTGCTGGCTGAACGGAATGCGCTGCGCTGCCGCCGGCTGCTGATGCGAGAAGAAGTGAGTGTTCTCATTTGTCCGCGGCGTGAACGAAGCCGAATGATTCGCGAAATGCAGATTCGCGCTGGTGGGTGCGATGGGCATCTGCCCGCGGACCACTCCCGCCGACCGAAGTTGATCGCCCGGTACACGGCTTATGCCAGTGAACCGACCCTCCCGGAAATCGCCCGCAGCGAGGCCCGATACGCCATTGCCAATTCGAGCGTTTCTATAGATATTTGTTACGTTTACGTTGCTGATATTAATGTTTCGCCCGAAGCCTGCGCCGCCATAGAACCCACGGCCCCACCAAGGATGGAAGACCTCGAAGGGAGCCAGCGGCACCCAGCCAACGTGGCCAAACCCAAATCCGAAGCCGACCCCGCCGCCCCAGCCGAACCAGCCCACCAGAGCCGGTGACCAGAAGTTATGGAAACCGCGGGCTCCGGGATACCAGCACCAGCCAAAACCAGCGTCAAAGAACCATCGCCCGTAGTGATACGGAGCCCAACCCCAAGGGTCGTAACTAACCCACGTCCAGCCATACCAATCTTCCCAAACCCAGCGGCCGGAACGATAAGGAGCCCAATCCACGCCCACGGTCGGCCGCCACACATAGCCATAGTTCGGGACATCCGACCAGGTACCGTAGGAATCCAGATCTTCCGTGCCATAAACCCCAGAGTTTCCAGGATCTACATACTGATAGCTCGGGGACTGCATGAAGTGTTGATCGCGCTCCTCGTTCCAGCGGTCCCACTCATCCACTGGACGGGCACCTACAATCTGGAATTCCGGATCGGCAGCAGTGCCACGGGCAACCATCATCTGTCCGGCGCTGATCCATTGCGACCCACGCGGCGTGAACACCTCCAAGTCCCCCGCCCTGGACATAACTTCGGTTTCGCCATTTTCATTCACGGCGATACGATAAACACCAATTTTGGAAGGTCTTACAGAGACAGATGGAGTATCCACTTCAACATTGCCACCGATAGCCCTCAGCACCCGGAATGTCGCCGTACCCTTGGCAAGTTCCATCTGATAGCGGTTGTATTCCAGGTCGGCCAGCCGGACTTCGGCATTGCCGCCAATGCGCAGAATATTCGAGGAATCGAATTGGATTTCCGCCCGCGAATTGGGCCCGGTAGAGATGCGATCATCGGTGAGCAGCGGCGCATTGATGACACCCGCCACCCAGTCTCCGGAATCCCCACGGCGAACGGAGACTTCCCCATTCATCAAACTGATACGAGCGACGCCACGTTTCTGATCGTCCGGATCCTGCGCGCGGGCCGGCAGAAAAGCGCCGGCGCTCAGGAGCACCGCGCTTGTCAGCGCGAACAACCGAAGCCGATTCCGTACCATGGCAGAGCCTCCCATGACTTCGTAGCGGTCGAAGCACGAGGACTGCCAATCAGAATCTGGTTTTGAATCAATCAATTGCGCGATTTTCTTGGGATCGGTTGGTGGCCGAAAACCACCACCTCTGGCTGTGTTGAAGCATACCCAAAAGGGCTACCAAGGGATGCCCAGACAACTCGCTCCGCCTGACAGTCGAGAAACGCGAGCCTCGGATCAAGAGGCCGGCGATGACCTGCCATAGCGCCAGTTGGCCGCCAAAGTCGGTGCCGGGGGCTTGATCGAGAGCGAGGCGGCCCGCCACTTTGGCGGCGCGCCGGCGGAAGCCCTCCTGTA
>OKRF01000227.1:0-4479 GCA_900290315.1 Candidatus Sulfopaludibacter sp. SbA3
ACCGTTTGGGTGAGAACCGGTCTGCTCGCAGGCGCCCGCGTCTACATAGGATGGCGATCCTTGGCGTTGGCACGTGCCGTTTTTTGGATAATGCGTGTTGGCCTGCAAGCTGCAGACGGTGATCGAAGATCTCGACCTGCCCAATGCCTGCGGCGTCAGCTATATGAGTAAAACAGTTCCCCTCCTTTGTAAAGCGCTTCGCCCGTAAGAGCCCAAAGGCAGCGCGGGACGCCTACATGACTCACGGCCATGATTCGTGTGCATGCGCCATCCCTGATACAATTTGAACTTCATGGGGAACCGGGTCTCATTATTCGTTACCTGCATGGTCGACCAGCTCTTCCCCAAGGTCGGCCTGGCGATGGCCGATGTGCTGGAGCGCCTGGGATATCAGGTGGATTTTCCGGAGGCGCAAACCTGCTGCGGCCAGCCCGCGTTCAATAGCGGCTATCGCGCGGAAGCGCGCACCGTGGCGCGCCATTTTCTGAACACCTTCGAGAAGTCGGAGACCGTGGTGGTGCCATCCGGGTCCTGCACCTCCATGATCGTGCATCATTTCGCCGAACTGTTCCATAAGGAACCGGACTCGCTGGCGCGCGTGCACGCTTTGGAAAAGCGGGTCTTCGAGTTCTCGACCTTCCTCACGCAGGTGGCCCGCGTGGAAGATGTGGGCGCGCGGTTCGAGGATATCGTGACGTTCCACGATGGCTGTCACGGCCTGCGCGAATTGGGCGTCAAGAGCGCGCCGCGCCGCCTGCTGGCGCATGTGCGCGGGTTGGAGTTGCGCGAAATGCAGCCGGCCGAAGATTGCTGCGGCTTCGGAGGCACCTTCTCCGTGAAGTTCGACGAACTGAGCGGAGCCATGGGCCGTTCCAAAGTGGAATCCATCGTGCGCACGGGAGCCAATACCGTGGTCTCGCTCGATCCCAGTTGCCTGATGCAGATTCAAGGCGTGCTGTCGCGGTCGGGATCGCCGATTCGCACCATGCACCTGGCGGAGGTTCTGGCCAGCCGCTAACGCTATGTCGGTCGAATTCGATCAGAAAATTCACACCACTTTGGAAGATGCCAATCTCCAGTTGGCCATCTTCACTTCCACCGGCCGGCTGAAGCAGGGCCGCATCGACCAGGTGGCATCGGAGGCGCTGCCCGACTACCAGGAACTGCGCAGCCAGGCCAACGCCATCAAGAAGCACGCCATCGAAAACCTCGACTACTATCTGGAAGAATTCGAACATAACGTGCAGGCGCGCGGCGGCCAGGTGGTCTACTGCAAAGACGGCACCGAGGTCACCGACTTCATTCTGGCCCTGGCCAAGCGGCGGGGCGCGCACCTCATCGTGAAATCGAAATCCATGACCACCGAGGAGATCGATCTCAACGAGCGGTTGGAACATCACGGCCTGGAATCGGTGGAGACGGACCTGGGCGAATACATCCTGCAACTGGCCCATGAGCGGCCGTATCACATCGTCGCACCGGCGCTGCACAAGACGCGCTACGACGTGGCCGATATCTTCACGCGCAATCTCCACGTGGCCAACGAGACGGTGCCCGAGAAGCAGACCGCCATCGCCCGTTCCGTGCTGCGCGAAAAGTTTCTGGCCGCCGATATCGGAATCAGCGGCGCCAACTTCCTGGTGGCCGATTCGGGCGCCGTGGTGCTGGTGGAGAATGAAGGCAACGCTCGCCTGACCACTTCCGCGCCGCGCATTCACATCGCCATCGCCGGTATCGAAAAAGTGATTCCGCGCGCGCAGGACCTGGCCACTTTCCTGAAGCTGCTGGCCCGTAGCGCCACAGGCCAACTGCTGAGCGTGTATACCTCGTTCCTGGCGGGTCCGCGCCGCCCAGGCGAAATCGATGGGCCCGAGGAATTCTACGTGGTGCTGCTGGATAACGGCCGCACCAAGCTGCTGCCGGACAAAAGCAAGCGCCAATCGCTCTACTGCATCCGCTGCGGGGCGTGTCTGAATACCTGCCCGGTGTATCGCCGCATCGGCGGCCACAGCTTCCCCTGGGTCTACTCCGGTCCCATCGGCGCAATCATCACGCCGCAGTTTATGGGTGTGGCTCACGAGCCCGGCCTGCCATTCGCTTCCAGCCTGTGCGGGGCGTGCGGCGAAGTCTGCCCGGTGAAGATCGATATTCCCAAAATCCTGCTGGAGTTGCGCAGCGACGTGAAGAAGGCGCAAACGCGCGAGAAACAGAATCGCCTGGAAAAACTGGCCTTCCAGGCGTTTGCCTGGCTGATGACGCATCCGCGCATCTACGAGTTGGCCGGCCGCATGGCGCCCATGATGGCGCCGGGCAGCGATGGCCAATGGATCCGCAGCGTCTCTCCACTCATGAATGTCCCGCCGGTCAAGGCATGGCTGAGTCAGCGCGATCTGCCGCCGCCGCCCGACAAAAGTTTCCGCGAACTGTGGAGGCGGCGCTGATGTCCCGCGACCACATACTGCACCGCGTCCGCACCGCCCTGGGCCGCAGCGCCGGACAGGCCGCGGCCGATCCGCTGCCGGCGCGGATTCGCGTTCCCGAGGTCGCGATGGAAGCTCGCATAGCCTCCATGCGGACGCGTATCGAAGCTTTGGCGGGCAAGACCCATCGCGTGTCCACACCGGCTGAGGCGTGCGCCATCGTTGCGGCCGCGTTGCAGGGCAAGAGTGCCGTGACTTCCAACGCGCCATTTCTCACCGAATGCGGCATCACCGGACTGCCTGGCGTTCGCTCCGGCATCACCCGGCGCGAAGAGCTGCGCGCGCTCTGCACCACAGTCGATATCGGTATCACCAGTGCGGACTACGCCCTCGGTGACACCGGCACGCTGGTCATGCTTGCCAGCCCGCAGGAAGCGCGCATGGTTTCGCTGCTGCCGCCCGCCCACATCGCCGTGGTACCTTGCGAGCGCATCCTCACAGGCCTCGATGAGTTGTTCACCGTGCTCCCCATGCCGGCGGAACAATCGAGTTCCATGGTGCTGATCACGGGCCCCAGCCGTACCGCCGATATCGAACAGATCCTGGTGCGCGGCGTCCATGGTCCCGGCCAGATCACGGTAATCATAGTCGGGTAGGAACAGACGATCGTCTGCCCGCGAAACTTCAGGAAAACATGGTAGCGCCGGCGGTCTCGCCGCCGGTTGCACTCGCCGGCCGGCGACAAGATCGCCGGCGTTACCAGTCGGGGTCTGCAAGCCCGGCAGCAAGCTATAATCAGGGCCGGTGACCGTAAAGAAACCATCGCCCGGCGCCCTTCTCCTCGGCCTGATTCCTTTCGCCGCGATGTGTTTTTCAGTCGCCCTTTGGGACCGGATCGATCCCATGATCCTGGGCATTCCCTTCAATCTCTTCTGGCTGATCTGCTGGATCGGGCTCAGCTCCCTGTGCCTGTGGGGCGCGTACCGGGTGGAATCCGCGCGGGATAAAAAGGACAGCGGCGCGCCATGAGTCCCAGCACCGTTCCCCTGGCGACGATCTTCGGGATTGTCGCGTTGGGCGCCGTCATCGGCTTCCTGGCGGGACTCCGCAAGAAGATGGACCTGGAACAGTGGACGGTGGGCGGACGCGGCTTCGGCGCCGTCCTGATGTATCTGCTGATGGCCGGCGAGGTTTACACCACGTTCGCCTTTCTGGGAGCCAGCGGCTGGGCCTATTCCCGCGGCGGCCCCACCCTATACATACTGGCCTACCTCACCCTGGCCTATGTGGTTTCGTTTTTCATCTTGCCGCAGATCTGGGAAGTGGGCCGCCGCCACGGCCTGCAGACACAATCCGACTACTTCGGCGCGCGGTACGGCAACAAGTATCTGGCCGCGTTTGTGTGCGTGGTGGGTATCGCTTTCCTGATCCCTTATCTGCAACTGCAACTGACGGGGCTGGGCATCATTGTCTCCATCGCCAGCTTCGATGGCATCGGCCGGACACCTGCCATGGTGATTTCGGTGGTTCTGTTAGGTGCATTTGTGTTTGCCAGCGGCGTCCGCGGAGTGGCTTGGGTCAGCGTGCTGAAAGATGTGCTGATGCTGTTCGCGGCGCTCTCCATCGGGATCGGGATACCGTATCTGCACTACGGCGGCATCGCGCCGATGTTCGCCGCCCTCCTGCACGCCCGCCCAGCGCACCTTACCATGCCCGGCGCCACCGCCAACCTGGGCCACACCTGGTACATCTCCACGGTGCTTCTGACGTCGCTGGGGTTCTACATGTGGCCGCACGCGTTTGCCGCCGCGTTCACCGCGAAAAGCGCCGGCACCTTGCGCCGCAACGCCGTGGTGATGCCCCTCTACACCTTCACGCTCGTCTTTGTCTTTTTCGCCGGCTTCACGGCGGTGTTGCTGGCGCCGGGCATGCCCAATGGCGATCTCGCGCTGTTGACCGTGGTGCGCAAGAGTTTCCCTGCCTGGTTCCTGGGAGTGATCGGCGGCGCCGGCGCGCTCACCGCCATGGTGCCTGCCGCCATTTTCATATTGACCGCCGC
>OKRF01000227.1:4489-9227 GCA_900290315.1 Candidatus Sulfopaludibacter sp. SbA3
TGCCGCCATTTTCATATTGACCGCCGCCACTCTCTTCGCCAAGAATCTGTGCCGGCCCCTCTTCGCGCCCTCGATGACGGACGATCAGGTCGCCAAAGTGGCGCGCTCCATGGTCGTGGTGCTCAGCCTCATCAGCCTCTACCTGGCGATTCACAGCTCCACTACGCTGGTGTCCCTGCTCCTGCTGGGATACGCCGGTGTTACTCAATTCTTCCCCGGCGTGGTGCTGGGCCTCTACTGGAAACGGGTGGCCATGCCCGGAGTGTTCGCCGGCATGATTGCCGGAGTCGCCACCGTCGCCTTCCTCATTCTGACCGGGCGCGATCCCTTCTTCGGCTGGAGCGCCGGGTTCGTGGCCCTGTTGCTCAACTTCCTGATCACGGCAATCCTGAGCCTGCTCATCCAAAACCCGTGCCCTCCCGTATAGTTACCGAACGCCCAAGAGGAGGACGGGAAAAAATGAGAAATCGAATTGCTTTATGCTGCGCCACCATGGTTGCGCTGCTGCTTACAGGCTGCACTCAGGATATACGCGAAGCCGATGCGAAGGCGCTGAAGGACAATGAGGCGCAATGGAACCAGGATTTCGTTTCGAAGGATGCGGAAAAACTGGTGGCGCATTACGCCGACAATGCCGTTTTGATGGCTCCGGGAATGCCGCCCAGCTCCGGCAAAGATGCCATCCGCAAGACACTGACAGAGATGCTGACCGATCCGGTGCTGTCACTGAAGTTCCAGTCTTCGCGTGTGGAGGTGTCGAAAGGGGGCGACCTTGCGTACACGCAAGGTTCCTACACTATGACGATGACGGACCCGAACACCAAACAGGTTGTCCACGATCACGGCAGCTACGTAACCACGTACAGCCGACAGGCGGACGGATCGTGGAAAGCGGTGGCGGACATCGCGACTTCGGAAACGCCCGCGCCTGCACCGGCACCGAACACCAAGTAGTCTCGTTACGGTTTACGGAATGCGTGCCACCACGCTGCCAGAGCGAAGCCGCCGGGCTGTCCCTGGCTTCGCTCGTAGTCCTTCAAGCCGAGCTCTACCGACTGCTTTTCAACTTTCAGTGCGAGCCCGAGCGAGATTTTCAAACGCCGGACAGCCATGTCGGACAGGCCAGGGAATTCGGTCTGCACCCTTTCGACCATTTGCGGGTCCGGCTCCTCACTCAGTTGAGCGACGCCTGAGCGGATCCGCGCCACCTTGGCACGATCATCGGACTGCGCATCGGCAAGGATCGCCGTGACCACGTGATCGACTTGCTGCCGTTGCACCTGGGAGCCGAGTCGCTGGGCGGCCATCTCCGCTGCCGCCTGCGTGTCGCCTTCGTAGCTGCCATCTGTAAAGAACGCCGCTTCCAGAACCAACTGGAGAGGCGGCGGATTCTCGACGAACTTCCCGGTGGCCATGCTCCCGGAATGCGGAATACCGAACTGTACCTGGTAGGTGCCGCCCGGCGTGATCAAATCGTGCGCGTTGTTCCGGTCACTCTGACTGTGGTTACCGTCTTTCTCAGGCATGTCGAGCGAGAAGGCCGTCACCCCCTTTGCCGACAAGTTGTGCAACACCACTTTGTAGAAGCTCCGGTCCTCTCCCACGATCTCGATTTGAACGGAGGGCGCCTTACTCAAGGTCAGCGGACGAACCGAAGGCGGTGGTGGCGCGGGAACAATCCGGAGCGTGAGCGGTTCCAAGCCGAACTGTTCCATCTCGAACAAGGTGACTGACTGGTCCAAGCGGGCAGAGTATACGCCCACCTTTTCCGATGGCAGCTTGTAGACGGAGACGGGAGTCGTCTGGCGATCGAACTCGCCAAAGAACACGAGTGCGGTTATCTGAACTACGCCGCCTTCCACTGTGTACTCGAGCTTCAGGGCTGAAGGTTGCCGGCGATTCGGATCGCCACCGGTCACCCGGCGTAGGCCTGGATCGTAGAACAACGACGACGAGACCCGCGTGCTATTGAGAGTCACATAGCTGGGCGGAAGTCCTTTGGAGTTCGGGATCTCCACCGCAAGTTGAGTGTCTGGAGGCGTGGTCTGGGAGTTGCTTGTTCCGGCCAGAACGTAGGCGAACAGAAGCAGATAAACGCCGCCGCGTATAGACATAATCACATCCTATTATATTGATATACGACCCGGCGATGGGGAAGTTCACCCGCGGCGAGACCACCTGTGTTACCAGAAAGCGCCAGAACGAACGCCAGAACGAACTTGAGCCGGATTCCCGATTCTGCTATCCTCAATAGGTCGAATTCATAACAACATAGCATCCCCGGCTGTGCGATGCCGGGCCTACCTGCGAGGTTCACATGTCAGGCCATTCCAAATGGGCCACCATTAAGCATAAGAAGGCGGCTACGGACGCCAAGCGCGGCAAGGCTTTTACGCGCATTATCAAGGAAATCACGATCGCGGCCCGCAACGGCGGCGATCCCGACTCCAATCCGCGTCTGCGCACCGCTATTGTGGCCGCCAAAGCCGTCAGCATGCCCGCCGACAACATCAAGAAAGCCATCATGCGCGGCACCGGCGAACTGGAGGGCGGCCAGATCGACGAAGTCATGTTTGAAGGCTACGGCCCCGGGGGGGCCGCGGTCCTGGTCAACGTCGCCACCGATAATCGCAACCGGACGGTGAGCGAACTCCGTCATGCCTTTTCGAAGAATGGCGGAAACATGGGCGAACAGGGCAGCGTTGCCTGGATGTTCGAGCGCAAGAGCCAGATCTTTCTGGCGAAGGAAAGCGCCGGCGAAGATCAGCTCATGGCGATCGTTCTGGATGCCGGAGCGGACGATCTCAAAGACGATGGCGATCAATGGGAGGTGTTGTCGCCTCCCGAAGCCCACGAGGCCGTTCTGAAGGCTCTGGAAACCAACAAGATTGGCCACGGCGATGCCAGTATCGCCATGGTTCCCAAGAATCTGATCAAGCTGGAAGGCAAGAACGCCAGCGCCATGTTGCGGCTGAGCGACGTGTTGGAAGAACACGACGACGTGCAGAGCGTGTACTCCAACTTCGATATTGACGAGAAGGAGCTCGAGGCGCTCGAACAGTAACGTGCGGGTCCTCGGCATCGATTGCGGCTCGGAACGGACCGGTTACGGCGTAATCGAAACCGATGGCAGCATCCATCGCCTGTTGGCGGCCGGGGTGATCCGCACCAATACCAAGTGGCCGTTCGAAAAACGGCTGCTGGAGATTGGCCAAGGGTTGCGGATGTTGATTCAGCAGCATGTGCCCGAGTCGGCGGCGGTGGAAGAGGTTTTCTTTTCGGCGAACGTGAAAACGGCTCTCAAACTGGCGCACGTTCGGGGTGTGGCGCTGCTCTCCATTGCGGAGGCCGGCATGCAGTTTGCGGAGTACTCTCCGCTGGAAGTGAAGATGAGCGTAGTGGGTTATGGCCGGGCGGAGAAGTCGCAGGTGCAGACCATGGTGCGGTCTCTGTTGCGGCTGCCCGAGGCTATCGAATCCGAAGATGCCTGCGATGCCCTGGCTGTGGCCATCTGCCATGCCACTCACGAATCCACCCGCCGGAGGTTGGCTTAGCCTGCGATCGGTATGAAGTGGCCCCTGATTTTCTTCTTCACGAGCCTGTTGTTTGCCGGTGACGAACCGCGGCTCTTCTACTCCCGCGATTTTCCCGGCAGCACCCCCGCCTACCTGCAGGTCACGGTGCTGAAGAGCGGCGATGGCGACTACCGCGAAGCCAAGGATGACGAGCTTCCCCTGAAGTTCAAACTCTCCGCCGCCGAAGTGGACGAGCTGTTCGGCCTGGCGGAGAAGTTGGATCGTTTCNNCCCCGCCAAGGTGGCGTTCATGGGGACGAAGACCTTCTGCTGGGAAGAGGGCGACAAGAAGACCGAGGTCAAGTACAACTACTCTACGGACCCTTCCGCGCAGGCGCTGCAGGACTGGTTTGAGCGCATCGCCGAATCCGCGGAACATCGCATCGATCTTGAGCGCGCGGCCAAGTACGATCACCTGGGAGTGTTCAAAGCTCTCCTGCTGCTGGAGTCGGCCCTGGAGCGCGGCCGGCTGGTAGCTCCGGATCAGTTCCTGCCCCTGCTGGACCGCGTCGCCAAGAACGAAAACTACATGCATACAGCGCGGGCCCGGGCCGCGGAGATCGCCGAGGCCATTCGGGCGGCAAAGTAGGAAGAAGACACCCTCGAAAATCCAGCACCGGCGACAAGATCGCCGGCGTTACCTACGCCTGTTTTCATACCCATCGTTGCCCGCGTGCGGGCACCCTAACAGGCTCGAAATTCGCCGCCAATCGCCCGGAGGTGGCCGGCGCGGGCCAAGTCCATTGACAGGCGGCTCATGAGGCCCAGCAATACCAAGCCCTGGGGGGAAGTGAAGGACCGGCTGAATCAGAAACTGAGAGGCTGGAAAGCATATTTCCAACTGGGGAGCACGGCACGGGCATATCGGGCGGTCGACGAGTACGTCGAAGAGCGGGTACGCCACTTTCTGAGACGGCGGCACAAGGTGTCCACGCAAGGCACTCGTGAGTTCTCCATGAGGCGGATCTACGGGGAGATGGGAATCTATCGGCTCCGCGGCCCGCTAGGTGACGCTGGTTCGTGAGTCTACGATGAATCCAGTCGGAAAGCCGGATGCGGGAAATCCGCACGTCCAGTTTGACGAGCGGGGATGGGAAACCGGACGGCCCCCACGGGTCAGCACCCGCGCCCATCCTCGACTCTACCGCCGGCTGCAGTGGCCGG
>OKRF01000227.1:9237-18570 GCA_900290315.1 Candidatus Sulfopaludibacter sp. SbA3
AATCCTCGACTCTACCGCCGGCTGCAGTGGCCGGCCGGCGACGAGATCGCCGGCGTTACCCGGTCGCTCGACCGGTTTTTCGACCCTGTCTGCCCGCGCCTCTACGAGCTGACAGACGACAAACACCGATCGTCTGTCCCACTTGTCATAATGGCCTCGTGCGTTCTCTGCTTCTGTTGACTCTCGCCCTGCCGCTGGCCGCGCAGCAGGGCTCCGACCTGGATCGCAAGCTCAGCGAGAAGGTCACCGCCACACTCAAGGAAACCAGCGCGGCCGGCGCTTCTGTGGCCCTCGTGAAGGATGGCCAACTGGTCTTCGCCAAAGCGTTCGGCAAAGCCAGTATCGATCCGGACCGGCCCGCTACCGCCGTCACGCGCTATGCCGTCGGTTCCATCAGCAAGCAGTTCACCGCCGCGGCCCTGCTGCTTTTGCAGGAACAGGGCAAGCTGTCCCTGGACGACAAAGTCTCCCGGTATTTCCCCGCCCTCACGCGCGCCGGCGAAGTGACCATCCGCCAACTGCTCACGCACACCTCCGGCTACGAGGACTACGCCCCGCAGGATTACATCATTCCCGAATGGCAACAGCCCATCACCGCACAGGCCATCCTGGACCGCTGGGCCAAGAAGCCGCTGAATTTCGATCCCGGTACCAAGTGGCAGTACAGCAACACCAACTATGTGCTGGCAGGCGAGATCTTCGAAAAGGCGTCGGGCCAAGGCTTGCTGGCGTTCCTGCACGAGAGGATCTTCGCGCCTCTCGGCATGCAATCCGCCGGCGATTGTTCGGAGTCCTCGCCCGTGGACGCGGCAGCCTACACGCGCTTCGCCCTGGGTCCGCCGCGCCCTGTCAAGCGCGAGGCGGCCGGCTGGTATTTCGCCGCCGGCGAACTCTGCATGACGCCCAGCGACCTGGCTAAGTGGGACATCGCTTTCCTACGCCGGCAGATTCTCTCGGCGAAGTCATACGACGAGTTCACCCGCGAGGCGCGCCTGCAAAATGGCGACCTGACCCACTATGCGCTGGGATTGCAGGTAGGCGAATTTAGCCGCATACCGCTGATCTCGCATTCCGGCGAGGTCTCGGGATTTATCTCCTATAACGGCGTCTATCCCACGCGCAATGGCGCCGTAGTGGTGCTGACCAATGAGGATGGCATCGGACTGATCGGACCGATCTCCTCGCAGATGGCCACCATCGCTTTCCTTCCGGAAGAGCCGCCGACGCAGCAGAAGATCACCGATCAGGTCAAGACCATACTGGAAGGGTTTCGCGGCGGCAACATCGATCGGAGCCTGTTCACCGCCAACGCGAATTCCTATTTCACCGCCGCTGCGCTGCGTGACATCCAAAAGTCACTGGCGGGTGTGGGTAAGCTCAAATCGGTTACGCGCACAAGTGAGACGTTACGCGGCGGCATGACTCACCGCAGTTATCGCGCCACTTATGCCAAGAAGACGCTGTCGCTCAATATCTACGCGATGGCGGACGGCAAGTATGAGCAGTTCATGATCGAGGAGTGAAGCTGGTCACTCGATCCGGTTCGCCAGCACGCGCGCTTCGGCGTCCGCGTCTTTCTCCTGCAATCCCGCGATGCCCACAATCCACTTGCCTCTGGCGAATACAAAGACCGGCCGGCCGGCATCCGTCCCGTAATAGCCGCCGAAAGAGGCCACCAGCTTGGCATCCGTGAGCACCTTGCTCCAGTCGGGCAGCAGATACGCGCCGTCGGTGGTCTTGGCGACGAACATGTCGAACTCCACCGTCCCTCTCTTGTAGTGCGCCAGTGTCCCGCCGGGCATGAATTTCTTGCCCATCAGTTCGCTGTCGATCACCTTCGTCTCCACCAGGTCTGTCTTCGGAAAAAACCGCGAATCGTCCGCCGGCTTGGGGGACGCGACTTTCTCCGCAACGGGAGCAGCAGCCGGCTGGGAGTCCGGACCGCAACCGGTCCACAGAGCCGCCATGCCGGCCACCAAGAAAAACGAAATGCGCATCGACCGCATTGTAGCGCCTGGTGTCGTCCATCGCTCGCATGCTCGGGGGGGGGGAGTAAAATAGACTCGCGTGAGAATGTCGAAAACAATCTGGATTCTGGCTGCTCTGGCGTGCTCGCCGCTTTACGGCTCGCCGGCCCTGGTTCTGAAGCCGTCCGGCTTTATTACGGGCGGCCCGGGCCAAACGGCCGGATGGGGATTTCACCATCACCAACGACACGCCCTACTATCTTCTGTTCGACAGCTCTAACTTTTGCGTCACGGGTGGAGACCCCTTCTTCACCGACTGCACACAGACGCCGCCGCCAACGGGGTTCGGGCCATCGTATGGCGTCTACCAGGATTTACATCGCGAACAACAGCACCCTCATCTTGCCGAACAGCTCCCTGTCGCAAAGCTTCGATCCCAACCTCCAGACCGGCGTCGGCGCCTACCTCGTCGATCTCAACGCACCGCTCTTTGCGGTGGACACCGGGAACCTGTTCGTCAGTTTTCAGGAGTTCCAAGGGTCGCCGCTCGATCTCGGGTCGATACAGGTGTCCGGAGACATCGAGATCTCGGCGGCGGCCCAACTGGAAGTGATTCCGGAGCCAGCCGCGATGCCGCTCACCGCGCTGGCGCTGGCATGCCTGGCGTATGCCGGCATGCGGCGGCGTCGCAGTTAGTCGCCCGAAGTTGCCGCGGCCGGGACCAATCCTGCCGCCACTGGCGCTTCGCTCTCTGAGAATCTCACCAGGAATGCAAGCGTCGCGCTGGCAAACACCAGGACTCCCAGAATTCCCAGCGCCTGTGGCCACGTGAGCGCTTTCGTCTTGAAGAGGAACCCGGCCAGCATCGCGCCCACGTTGCCGCCCGCTCCGACGATTCCCGCCACCGCGCCCAGCGCCCGCTTATTGAGGAACGGCACCACCGAGTAAGTGGCGCCGTTCGACATCTTGATGAACAGGCCCGTCACCAGCATGCAAGCGATCGCGAGCGGCAGCCAACGCGCCTGCGAGAAGCAGACCAGCGCCAGCCCTTCCAGCGCGATGGTGATACCCAGAAGCAGAGTCCGGCCGCGCAAGCCCCAGCGCGCGTAGCAGCGATCGCTCACAATGCCGCCCAATGCGCGCGCGAACAGATTCATCATGCCGAACGTGCCGGCGGCCAGGCCAGCGGCCTTCAGGGTGAGTCCGAAATTATCCACGAAGTACAGCGCGGCGATGTTGTCGATGGTCAGTTCCATGCCGAAGCACGCGCCATACAACACTGCCAGCGCCCACGTGCGCCCGTCGCGGCACGCTTCCCAAAAGGCGCCCGTGGCCGCGCTCCGCTCGGGCATACGTCCGGCGGCACGCAACTCCTGAAAGTCGCCCTCCGCGGTGTCATTGGTGAGAAAATAATATGCAATTCCGGTGAGCAACAAAGCGATGCCCGGCACCACCATGGCCAGCCGCCAACTCCACCACGCGCCCGCCCCCAGACTCAGGAATGCGGCGAACAACAACGGCATCGCCATCTGTGTGACGCCGCCGCCCAGGTTGCCCCATCCGGCAGCGGTGGCATTCGCCGTCCCCACCACGTTGGGCGCGAACATCAGCGAGGTGTGAAACTGCGTGATCACGAAACTCGCGCCGATCGCGCCGATGGCCAGGCGGAACAGCAGAAAGCTGGTGTAATCGTGTGCGAAGCCCACTCCGATCACCGGCAGCGAGCCCAGCACCAACATCCACGCGTAGGCGCGGCGCGGACCCATCCGGTCGCACAGCCACCCGATGAGCAGGCGCGCGAGCACGGTGATCGCCACCGACGCGATGATCGAGTTGCCGATCTGTTCCTTGGTGAGATGCAGTTCCTGGCGAATCACAGGCATCAGCGGCGCCAGTCCGAACCAGCCAAAGAAGCACAGGAAGAACGCCACCCAGGACATATGGAACGCGCGCATGGGTGCGCTCCGGAAATCGAGCAGACGGATTGCCGTGGCTTTGCGAATGTTCACGTTTGGAAATCTCCTCTCTATTGGGCCGCGCCGCTTCTCTCCACGCGCACCGCGCATTGTTTATAGTTGGGCTCGCGCGATACCGGGTCGAACGCGCTCTGTGTCACTTCATTCACGTTGCTTTCGAAGTAGTGGAACGGCATGAAGACCTGCCCGGGCGCGGTGATTTCGGTGAGACGCAGTTCGACGCCGCGAACCCACCCGCGCCGCGATACCAGGTCCACGCGATCATGACTGCGCAAGCCGAGCGGCGCGGCGTCGCGCGGATTCATCTCCAGCCAGGCCGCGGGCGAAAGCCGCTCCAGTATGGCCACCCGACGAGTTTTGGTTCCGGTGTGCCAGTGCTCCACGGTGCGGCCGGTGTTCAATACCAGCGGGAAATCACGGTTCGGTTGCTCGGGAAATGGTTCCCAATGCCCGCACAGCAGGCGCGCGCGCCCATCCTCCGTGGGAAAAATGCCATCCGCATACAGGCGCGATTGCCGGGGCGGCGACGCCCCTTCAGAAAGCGGCCACTGTACCCCGCCGGCTTGCGAGAGCAACTCATAATTGATGCCTGAGTAATCGCACAGGCGCCCGCGCGACACCCTACGCCATTCGTTGAAGGCATCCTCGGGCGTTTGCCACCCGGGAAACAGCTCCCCGCGGCACCCCAGCCTTTCCGCGATGGCGAGAAAGATGTCGAAGTCCGAACGCGCCTCGCCCACCGGGTCCACGGCGCGACTCACTTTGCTGACGCGCCTTTCCGAGTTGGTGTACGTACCGTCCTTTTCGCCCCAGATCGCCGCGGGCAGCACCAGGTGAGCCAACTCCGTGGTGGGCGTGGGATGGTAGCCATCCTGCACTACCAGAAAATCCAGGTTGGAGAGCGCCTGCCTCAGTACGTCCTGATTGGGGAAAGAGACCAGCGGATTGGTGGCGATGATCCACAGCGCCCTGATGGAGCCGCCCACCGCGCCCTCCACAATGTCGGGGTACGCGAGGCCGCGCTTCACGGGAAGCCGCGATTCGTCAACGCCCCACAAAGCCGCCAGTTCGGCGCGATGCCCGGCGTCGTCGAATTTGCGATATCCGGGCATGCTGGAAGCGAAGCCGGCCTCACGCGTCCCCATGGCGTTACACTGCCCCGTGATGGAGAATGGCGCGGCGCCGGCGCGGCCGATGTTGCCGGTCAGCAGGGCCAGATTGCAGATGGCGCTCACGGTCTCGGTGCCCTTGGTGCTGTGATTCACCCCCATGGTCCAACCGATGAACCCGGCTTTCGCGCTCCCGTACAGAATCGCCGTCTGGTGCAGCATCTCCACGCTGAGTCCCGTGATGGCGGCGACTTTCTCCGGCGGGTAGCTTTCCAGGAATCGGGCAAACTCCTCGAACCCCGAGGTGTGCGCGTCCACGTACTGGCGATCCACCAGATTGTGCTTCACCAGAATGTGCGCGATTCCGTTGAGCAACGCCAGATCGGAGCGCGGCTTCAACGGCAGGTGGATATCCGCCATCATGGCCGTCTTGGAGACGCGCGGGTCGGCCACAATCAGCGTCTGGCGTGGATTCGTGTCCAGGTACTGGCACAGAATGGGATGATTGTCGGCGATGTTGGCGCCGATGAGCAGAACCACGTCGGCCTGCCCGATGTCCTCATAAGTTCCCGGCGGACCATCGCTGCCGAACGACGCCTTGTACCCGGAGACCGCGCTGGCCATGCACAGCGTAGTGTTGCCGTCGTAGTTGTTGGTGCCGAACCCCAGTTGCACCAGCTTCCCCAACGCATAGAACTCTTCGGTGACCAACTGCCCTGTGCTGATCACCCCAAGCGCATTCCGCCCATGCCGCGTCTGCGTGGCACGGAAGCGCTCGACCATAGTCTGCAGGGCTTCGTCCCACTCCACCGGAGTCAGTTTGCCGTTCCTGCGCAGCAGCGGCCGGCGCGCGCGATCGGGCGTGTCGATGACATGGTGCTCGGACAGACCCTTGGGACACAGCTTGCCGCGATTCACCTGGTGCGAAGCCAGGGGCCGCACGGCCACCGCTTTGCCATTGCGAACCCCGATCTCCATGCCGCAGCCCACGGAGCAATAACCGCACGTGGTTGGAACCCAGTGCGAGGGGATCCGCTTCGCCGAGGTGTAACCGGTCTCCCGGCCGCGCGCGTAAGCGTACTCGTCGGCAAGAATGTTCAGACCGGCCAGGCGCTTGAGATTCATGCGGCCGCTTCCCTCGCGGAAAACGCGGCGGCCATGCTCTTAGGCACCACGGATACAAAGAACAGCCACCGGCCCAGAAACTCTCCGGAAAGCGCCAGCAGGAAGGCCGCGGCGAGAGCCGGCGTCCGCGTGCAGACTAGCGGCGCCACAATCCCCGCCGCCACCAGAATGGCCATGCGGAGCAGGAATGCCCGCCGCAGGCTTCCGCTCAACAACAGCGACGATGCGCGTAGTTCGAACGTCTCAGAGCGCGTCAACCACAGGAACTTCATGGCCTGCCCGGCGAGTTGAACGGCGCCGCCCGCCGCCGCCGCCCAACCGATCCACGGCGCATCGCTCGCCACCATCACCCGCACGAACAGCGGGCCGAGCAGCAGCGCCGTCGCGAAGAATTCCGTTGCGGTATATCCGCTATCCCACGCGGGACGCGCACGCACCATGTAGATGCGAGCCGAGCATGCCACACCGGCCAGACCGCACAGCAGCGTGGAGAGCCCCACCACAGCCCTTCCGGGAGCGTTCACCAACAGCGCAGCGGCGAACACCGCAGCAACGGCAGCAAACAGCGTGAGACTCAACACCTCGCGACTCAACCAGGAGTGGCGCAGGCCGCGCATGGCCCGCCACGCGTATAACGGGCGTCCCAGGTGAAGCGTGGAGGCTCCCAAGCTGATGGCGGCGAGCGCCAGCGAAGCCAGTGCGACATTCCACAAACGGCCGTCGTGACTGAATAGATCGAGCAGACACAGCACGCCGAACGCGCCCACCGCCAGTTGCGTGAGCACCAGCATGATCACCAGCGGAGTATGAGGAAGTTCGCGAACAATTCTATGCGTGTCCACCCGGCCGATATCGGGCGGCAGATCCGCGGGGAGCGTGATGCGGGTGGTCGAAATGCTGTCGCCGGCCGATGGCAGGCCCGGCGCATTCGCGGAAAGGTAGTCGGCCCGCCACTGGGCGATGTTCACAATTTCCACCGCGATGGCGCCTTCAGGGCAGGCCTCCACGCACGCCGGCGCCATTCCATCGCTCAAGCGGTTCTGGCACAGGTCGCACTTGCCCACCACGCCGCGCTCGGGATTGTACTGCGGCACTCCATAAGAGCAGTTCCAGGTGCAATACTGGCAGCCGATGCAGGCATCCGCACTGTGTTCCACCACTCCCGTGATGCTGTTCTTGGTGTAGGCTTCCGTCGGACAACCGGTGAGGCACGAAGGCTCAATGCACTGGTTGCAGCCCATCGAGAGGTAATGCCGCCAGGTGTTCGGGTAGTGGCCGCCTTCGATTTCGCCCACGCGCCGCCAGTTGATGGCCGCCGGATTTCCGTTCTGTTCGTTGCACGCCACCACGCAGCACTTGCAGCCGATACACTTCGTCATGTCGAAGTGAAATCCGTACTGCTCTCCGGCGTCCGGAAGCCGCTCGGGAATCAGCAGTCCGCCCGGCGCGCGGTGCGCGGGTGCAAAGATAACTTCGCGGTCAAGCAGCGGAAGCGATGTCACAACCCCTCCTCGTGAGAATCAGACGGCACAACCGCTCCCTGACGGTCGCGGCTTCGGACGTGCGTGCAGAGCCGCGACCGTTAGGGAGCGTTGCAGCCTCAATAACTCTTCGGAATTCGGCTCGGCAATGAGCCTGAGTGGGGTGCGAACACGGGTCCCCGGTACCTCGCTGGAAAACCCGTTCGTTTCTCTAGCGGACAAATGTAGTGTACAGGAAGTCAACAGATCTGGGAAGAGCCCCGCCCAAAGAATTCTTTTATGGAGCCGATCAGTTCACCGTTGCCGCGCGTAGTATCCCGCGCGAGTGCGCACCATGACACCGGGCACATCCACGTCCACGTGGATCTTTCGATAAGTCCCGTCTTCGGCCGTATTCGTCGGGGTATATCCCAGCACATATTGGTTGCGGATTTCGTGCGCGATCTCCGGCGTAATCCGCTGAATCTCGGAAATGTCCGCTGGAAACCAGGCGCGTCCGCCAGTGGCGCGCGTCAACTCGTCCAGGTCCGCCTGGGCGCGTTGTGCGGCAGCCGGCTGCTCCGCGCCGAGCAATCCAATCGCGTAGATGATCGCATCGATATGCTGGGCCGCTTCCACCAGGCGCTTCTGAGACTCGATACTGCTGTTGTCTTCGCCGTCCGTCACCACCAGCAGCACCTTCTTATCGTTCTTCGCGTGCGCCCGCAGATGGTCCAACCCCACCGCCAGCGCGTCGCGCATGGCCGTTTGGCCCATGGGGTGGCTCGTCCGCAGACTGTTCTCCAGTTCCTTCACGTTGCTGGTGAAATCCTGAGTCACCTGCGAATCTTCGTTGAAATTCAGCACGAACACTTCATCCTGCGGATTGGACGCGCGCACCATGGCCACTGCGGCAGAATTTACGCGATCGCGTTTTTCTTTCATACTGGCACTGTCATCGATGACTAACCCCAGGGAAATCGGCACATCCTCCTGGCGAAAGACTTTGATCTCCTGCTTCACGCCGTTCTCCAGAACGGTGAAACCGCTGCGGGGAAGTCCCTTGGCCACATTGCCGGACTGGTCGAAAACGGAAACGTTGAGCACCACTAGGTCGCTCTCGGAGTGAAACGTGGTGAGGGGCGGAGTGTCTTGAGCCCACAGCGCGGCGGAGAGCGAGAAAAGGCACAGCACGGACCGCATCATCACAACAGTCATTAAGCACGTCGGGGGCCACAGCGCGCCACTCTTCGTTTTATGTACACTGTAAGGCTCACCAAGGGGAAAACATGCGCCTTCGACTGCTTTCGCTCGCTCTTGCCGTCTCCGCCGCCTTCTGCCAGGCCGACGAAAAACTCTGGAAGGGCCTGCAATACCGCCTCATCGGACCGTTCCGCGGCGGCCGTGTTCTGGCAGTCACCGGCATTGCCGGCGATGCCAATACCTTCTATTTCGGCGCGGCCTCCGGCGGCGTCTGGAAGACCACCGATAGCGGCGCCACCTGGAAGCCCATTTTCGATAAAGAAGGCATAGCCTCCATCGGAGCCATCGCGGCCGCGCCTTCGGACTCCAACATTCTTTACGTGGGCAGCGGCGAGGCCTGCCTGCGCGGCAACATCTCTTACGGCGATGGCGTGTACAAATCCACCGACGCCGGCAAGACCTGGAGCAACATAGGACTGCGCGACACCCGCCA
>OKRF01000227.1:18580-25687 GCA_900290315.1 Candidatus Sulfopaludibacter sp. SbA3
GAACCTGGAGCAACATAGGACTGCGCGACACCCGCCACATCGGCCGCGTGATCGTGCATCCGCGCGATGCCAACACCGTGCTGGTGGCCGGCATGGGACACGCCTTCGGCCCCAACGCCGAGCGCGGCATCTTTCGCACCACCGACGGCGGCAAGACGTGGCGCAAGGTGCTCTATGTGGACGATAAGACGGGCGGCATCGATGTGGAGTTCGACCCCAACAATGCCAACATCGTCTTCGCCGCCATGTACCAGGTGCGGCGCATGCCCTGGACATTCGAAAGCGGTGGCCCCGGTAGTGGCCTCTATCGTTCCAGCGACGGTGGCGTAACGTGGAGCCACATTGAAGGCCACGGACTTCCCGAAGGGCCCATCGGCCGCATCACGGTCTCGGTCTCCGCAGCCGATTCCAGCCGCGTCTACGCCATGATCGAAGCCGAAAAGGGCGGCCTGTTCCGCTCCGACGATGGCGGCGCAACCTGGGAGCTGATCAACGACGACCAGAAATACCGGCAGCGCGCCTGGTACTTCAGCCACATCTTCGCCGATCCCAAAAATGCCGACGCCGTCTACGCGCTCAACACCGGCATGTTCCGCTCTACCGACGCCGGCAAGACGTTCACCCTGCTCCCCGCACCCCAACCATCACGGCCTTTGGATCGACCCCACCAATCCGCTGCGCCTCATCAATGGAAACGATGGCGGCGCGACCATCAGCATCGATGGCGGCAAGACCTGGAGCACGCAGAACAACCAACCCACCGCGCAGTTCTATCACGTGGCCACGGACAATCGTTTCCCGTATTACGTCTATGGCGCGCAGCAGGACAATTCCTCGGTGGCCACCGCCAGTTGGAGCGACACTGGCGTCATCACCATGCGCAATTGGTACGAAGTGGCCGGCGGCGAAAGCGCCTACCTCGCCCCCGACCCTCGCAACGATCTGATTCTTTACGCGGCCGGTCAGGGCGTGACGCGCTTCGATAAGCGCAGCGAGCAGTCCTTCGATATCTCGCCCATGCCCATCAATTTCGCCGGTCATGGCGTGGGCGACTTCCCCCATCGCTTCCAATGGACCGAGCCCATTCTCTTTTCGCCGCACGACCCGGGCGTGATCTACACCGCGGGCGAAGTGGTGTTCAAGAGCACCGATCAGGGAAAGAGTTGGACCGTCATCAGCCCCGATCTCACGCGAAACGACAAGTCCAAGCAGGTGGCGTCAGGCGGCGTCATCACCAAGGACAACACCAGCGTGGAATACTATGACACCATTTTCACGCTGGCCGAGTCGCCTGTGGAGAAGGGACTGCTGTGGGCCGGCAGCGACGATGGCCTGGTGCACGTCACGCGTAACGGAGGCAAGAGCTGGGACAAGGTGACACCGGAGGGACTGCCCGAATGGAGCATGCTCAGCCTGATTGAGCCGTCGCCGCACGATGCCGCGACAGCCTACGCCGCGGTGGACCGCCACAAGCTCGATGACTTCCGCCCGTATATTTACAAGACCACCGACTATGGCAAGAGCTGGACGGCCATCACGTCGGGCATTCCTGAAGGCTCCTACGTGCACGCCGTGCGCGAAGATCCCAAGCGCAAGGGGTTGCTGTATGCAGGCACGGAAACAGGCGTCTGGGTTTCCTTCGATGCCGGAGCGCGCTGGCAGACCCTGCAACTCAATCTGCCCACCGTCCCGGTGCACGATCTGGTGATCAAGAACGATGACCTGGTGGTCGCCACCCATGGGCGCTCGTTCTGGATTCTGGACGACGTCACCCCGCTTCGTCATTGGGCCGATCGAACGGCCGATTCCGATGCGGTGCTGTTCCCCACGCGGCCGGCAATGCGCGTCCGCTTCCCCGACGAAGTCAATAAGCGGCAACCGGTGGGCGAGAATCCGCCGGCAGGCGCCCTTTTGAGCTACTACCTGAAGGCCGCGCCGAAGGACGAAGTGAAGCTGGAAATTCTGGACGGCCAGGGCAACGTGGTGAAGGCGTATTCCAGCGTGAAGAAGGCGGAAGTGGAAGGTCCGGCGGAATGGCCCGACGTGCAGAAACTCAATGAGACGCTGCCCGCCGAAGCCGGCATCAATCGCTTCCCCTGGAATCTGCGCTACGACGATCCCGTCAAAATTCCCGGAGCGTTCTTCGAGGGCGACACCGCCCCCAAGGGCTCCATGGCGCTGCCGGGCGCCTACCAGGCAAGGCTGACCGTCGCCGGAAAGAGCCAGACGGTCCCGCTCGAAGTCAAAGTGGACCCCCGCGCCACCGTGACGCTGGCCGACCTGCAGAAGCAATTCGACCTGGAACAGAAGATCAATCGCCGCCTCACCGTGCTGCACAAAACGGTGAATCAACTGCGCGATCTGCGCGCGCAGGTGCAGGGCATGAACAAGAAATACGCCGGCGTCGCGGCCTGGGACTCTTTACGCCCGGGAGCCGAGGACCTCATCAAGAAACTCACCGCGGTGGAAGAACAACTGGTGCAGACCAAGATCAAGAGCACCGAGGGCGATCTGAACTTCCCGACCATGCTGGATGAGCAACTCACCTACCTGAGCTTCGCCGTGGACGCAGGCGATGCCGCCCCCACGCAGCCGGAGATCGAGACCTTCGACATGCTGAGCGCCAAGATTCAAGAGCAGCTCAACAAGTGGGATGGCATTCTGAGTCAGGATCTGAACAGCTTCAACAAGGCTGCCGAGAAGCAGAAGATCCCGCTTATCGACGCGCGGTAGTTCGTCTTGCGTGCGTCTTGCAGCGCGGTCCCGCAGCTCATCCGGGAAGGCGCTGACGCCATACCTACGCCTATTTTCATACCCATCGTTGCCCGCGAGCGGGCCCCCAAACAGGCTCGAAGCTGAGCGTACAAAGCCCGTTGCTGACATGTGTGGACACAGCAGGATTACTGCTCCCTGAAGGGCCCGCCCTATTCCGCCGGGGAGGCCAAAATCTTCACCAGTTGGTACAAGAAGGTCTGGCCTTCATAGAAGGATCGGACCGGCATGCGCTCGTCGCGGCCGTGCGCGCGCACATCGTCGCGATCCTGGAAGAAGCCCTGCACACCGTAAGTTGGAATCCCGGCACTGCGCAGATAGCGGCCGTCGGACCCGCCCACGGCCATGGTCGGCAGCGTGATTACGCCGGGCCACATGGTGTCGGTCACGCGCGCGAAAGCCTTCATGATGTCGGGCCGCATAGGGGCGGCGGGGCTAGGCCCTTCGTTGGTCTTCACCGTGATGATCACCTGGTCGTCGGCCGTCACCTTCTTCAGCGCCTGCAGCACATTGTCGACGGAATCCTCCTGCAGGATGCGGCAATTGACGTTGGCGGCCGCCAGTTGCGGCAGCGCGTTGGTGGCGTGGCCACCCTCCAGTTGGGTAGCGACGCAGGTGGTGCGCATCATGGCGTTCATCGGCGCCGATGCGGCAGAGACGCGGCGCATGGCGTCCTCATTGCCTTCCGCTACCTTGGCGAGGTCCGCCGCCAGGGGGCCTTTTTCGATCTTCGCCATTTGCTGGAAGTAGGCGCGAGTGACTTCATTGAGCTGAAACGGGAAGGTGAAAGTGGACAGACGGTACAGCGCTCCCGCCAGGTGGTAGATGGCGTTGTCGGGCACCGGCCGCGCGCTGTGACCGCCCTTGTTGCGGACCTCCAGGCGAAAATCGGCGTACTGCTTCTCGCTCAAGCCGATATCGTTGCTGACGCGCTTGCCGTCGATCAGTTCGCCGCGCGCGCCTTCATTCAGAGCGTACTCGGATTCGATCAGTGCGCGGTGATTTTTGAGCAGCCAATCGACGCCGTTGTACGGGCCGCCGCCCTCTTCATCGGCGGTCAGGGCCAGAATCAGGTCGCGGCCGGGCTTGAATCCCTCGCGTTTGAAGCGCAACAGGTTCGCCACCCAAACGGCGGCCTGGGCCTTATCGTCGGCAGTGCCGCGCCCGTAGAAGTAGCCGTCTTTTTCCAGGAAAACGAAGGGGTCGGTGCTCCAGTCTTCCCGCTTGGCTTCCACCACGTCGATGTGCGCCAGCAGCAGGATGGGCTTGCGCGCGCCCGTGCCGTGGTAGCGGACCACCACGTTGGACTTGCGCGCAGTAGCGCCGCCCAGGAAGATGTCGGACGCCGAAAAGCCCGCCGTCTTGAACCGCGCCGCCACCGATTCCGCAATGGGCGTGGTCGCGCCCGTGGTGAAGCCGGACTTCACCTCGATCATCTCTTTGTAGATCTCACGTGCCAGCCGCTGCTCAGCGTCGGGAGGCAGCGTGTCGGCGGCGAATGCGCTCAATGCCGCCAAAAGAAACGGGGTCAGGCGATGCATCTGGGTATTGTGGCACGGAATGCCTGGCTTCCGCGTGAGCGCGAGCTCGGTGCTTCCGCGGAGAACCAGGCCGTCAGGCTGATCGCGGCTTTCCTGCAAGCTGCGAATACAGCCATGCCCTGGCCATCTTCCAGTCGCGTTTGGCCGTTTCAGGCGACACGCCGAGGATGTCCGCTGTTTCCTCAAGGCTCAGTCCGCCGAAGTAGCGCAACTCGACTACCCGGCTCTTGCGGCTGTCGATCCTTGCCAGTGATTGCAGCGCGTCATTCAGTGCGAGTACCTCGATCCCGTGTGACTCTACCTCGACCAGCACCTCATCGAGGGGAACGCGAATGGCATCTCCGCCTCGCTTGGCGCTTCCCTGCCTGCGCGCATGATCTACCAGAATACGTCGGATGATCTGGGAGCACAGAGCCAGAAAGTGCGCCCGGTTCTCGCATTGGATTCCCCCGGCGCGTATCAGCTTGAGATAGACCTCATTAGCCAGAGCGGCCGATTCCAAACTCCCGCCAGCCGGCCGCCCCTCCAGGTACTGACGGGCGATCTTCCGGAGTTCCGGGTACAGAAGATCCATCAAGCGAGCTAGCGCTTCGGTGTCGCCGCTCTTCCAGCCTGCGAGAATCCCGGTGATGTTCTGCGAAGTGGGGTCTGTCACAAAGTGGAAATCGTATCACAAAGGGTCATCATCGTTACCTTTTTCGGCCGCGGTTTGCGGAATTCAAGATAGGAGGCTTTTCACAATGACGAAAGTTCGACTATCGCTGGCGTTCGTTGCAATCTCGATTGTTCTGACCCCAGCTTCTGCTCTTGCTCAGGAATTTCCGTTCCAGGCATCCATTACGGCGGCCTTCGCGGGTGCACCTAATACCGCCAAGGTAGGCTTTTGCGGCGGACCGACCGGTCCGTCGGCGTACGCGTATGTGGTGGAGGCCCATGGCGTGGGCACCTCGACGCTGGGGTTCTTATCTCTGACGCTGCAGAAGTCCCTGGACGCGACCGGGCCGATGCACGGGTGCGTTACGCTGACCGCGGTGAACGGAGACACCTTGTCCGCAACATACGATGGAACAGAGGGCGAGCCGCATGCCCTCGGGTTCCAGTTCGGTACCGGAACGTTGACGATTACCGGCGGCACTGGCCGGTTCAAAGGCGCCAGAGGGACCGTAAAGTTCACGGGAGCATTTTCTAATATCGAAACGGCAAGTTACTTGTTCGACGGAACCGTGTCGTTCGGTCACGATTAGGGAACCGGGATTCGGTAAAGGTTGCGCTGCGCAGTACCTCGATAGAAGGCGTACATCTCCGGAGAGGGACCTGGCTTGACCGCATAGGCTTCGATTCTGCGCGCCCCCGGCAAGCCGGCGATTTCCTCTTCGGTACGAAATCCGCCTGGTGGGATGTTGGGCAGCATCCGGCCGCCTGACAGCGGGATTAGATAACTTCGGCCGCCGGGGATGGGAGCCCCGGTTTCGGACATAACCGAAACCGAGCTGCCATCAGGCGACCAATCGAGGAAGGTTGCTATGCCGATGGTGACGGGAGGCCCGCCGGCCAGGGAGAACGCCTGCCAGGCGGGCGTTCCGTCGCCGCCAATCAGAGCCCACGCTACCAGCCATCGCCCGTCTGGAGAAAGGGAACCCATGGTGAGAATCGGTTGTTGGAGTGCCTGCTCCAGTGCAGTTCCATCCGGGCGAACGCGGTAAACTAAGCCGGCGGTCCCTTCCATGCTGTGCTGGCCCTCAGTGTGGCGAAAATAGATCTGGCCGCCCGGCCCGAATCTCGGTGAACCGCCCTCCACATTGGGAACCTGGCGCGGGGGTGAACTCCGGTCAAAGGGTGCGAGCCAGAGCCGCGGTTTTCCCGCGCTGTCCGCCACCTCCATCACAACCTGGCGGCCATCGGCGGAGATATCGTAATCGAGCGCCAGAAGGCCTGGCACCAGGGCTTCGGAACGTCCGGACTCCAGGTCCGCCACCCGTACTTCACCCGCATCTCTAAAATACGTCCACTCATTCGGAGGTTCCTTCACGATGCGGTAGCACAGCCTTTTGCCATCCGCCGTAAATCTCGGTTCGGCAGCGTTTCCTTCCACTAGAATCGCGCGCTCGCCCTTGGCGTTGTGCACCCACAGCGAACTGTTGTGCAGCGCTACTGCGGTTACAAAAGAGCGGCCATCCGGAGCCATGGCAATACCCTCTTCTTCCGTCGGCCCTGAGGTAATCTGCTCGGGCCGGCCATCGGGAAGCCGCTGCCGCCAGATGTGATTGGCTCCCACGGCAACGGAGGTGAGATAGATCCATTTGCTATCGGGCGACCAGGCGCCGAAGGTGCAGCCGCCATGCGGTGGGCCTACCTGGTAGCCCTGCGAACTGCCGTCCATGGGGACCACCCGGCAAGGCAACCAGAGATGGTCCTGATCCATTTCCACCAGCAGCACCCACTTCCCATCGGGTGACAGGTAGGACCTGTGCGCCATGCTCATTTCGTTCGCGGGGAGGTAGACATCCCGGGCTCCCATCCGGCTCTGCTCATTTCGTTCGCGGGGAGGTAGACATCCCGGGCTCCCATCCGGCTCTCCTCTGCCGCCACAATGCCCATGTGGAGCCCTCTCTTGATTTCAGAGAACAAGACGCGGCCCGGAGCGGTCCACACCAATCCGGAAGCGTTCTTCAGCCATCGCTGCGGCTCGCCGCCAAGGACCGGAACGACCCAGGTGTCCCAGCTAAAACCCTGTTCCTGATAGGTGGTATACGCGATGCGCGCGCCGTCCGGTGAAAACGCGGGACTCATCTTC
>OKRF01000527.1:0-2852 GCA_900290315.1 Candidatus Sulfopaludibacter sp. SbA3
ATACAGTTTGAGCTGGAGGTCCCGAATCTTATCCGGCATTTCCAGACTTGCGTCAATCACCGCCACACATTGCATCAGCTCGGATTGTGGAATCGTGTCGAAGTATTTGCTCAGATCCGCGTCAACGATTTCCGTGTAGCCCTGATACAGCGGTTCATCTACCTTCCGGATCGCATCCAGCACGGCACGGGCATATCGGGCGGTCGACGAGTACGTGGAAGAGCGGGTACGTCACTTTCTGAGACGGCGGCACAAGGTGTCTACGCAAGGCACCCGTGAGTTTCCCATGAAGCGGATCTACGGGGAGATGGGAATCTATCGGCTCCGTGGGCCGCTGGGTGACGCTGGTTCGTGAGTCTACGATGAATCCAGTCGGAAAGCTGGATGCGGNNNGGGATGGGAAACGGGACGGCCCCACGGTCAGCACCCGCGCCCATCCTCGACTCTACCGCCGGTGCGGCGAGCGAAGCGCGCCGTTGCACGGCCCCGGCCCCTGACCCCGGTTTTTCGACTCTGCCCTCTTCGCCCTGGTACGCGCTACCATTAAAGTTTACGACCTTATACTCTTTATGCCTGTAACGGAACTGTCAAAGGAAAAGATCGCCGCCCTGGAGCAGGCCAGAGAGTTGCTGCGTCAGGGCGGAGGAGCCGAAAGGGCCAACAAACAACATTCGGAAGGCAAACTGACTGCTCGCGAACGCCTCAAGTACCTCCTGGACCGCGAGAGCTTTCAGGAACTGGGCATATTCGCCCGCCACCACGCCACCTATTTCGGCATGGCCGATAAGCCCCTGCCCGCCGATGGCGTGGTCACCGGCAGCGGCCGCATTGGGGGCCGCACCGTACACGTGGCCAGCCAGGATTTCACCGTTGCCGGCGGCTCTGCCGGCGAGGTGCACGGCAACAAAATCGCCGACGCTATGCACTATTCCCTGACCACCGGCTCGCCCTTCGTTTTTATCAATGATTCCGGCGGCGCCCGCGTGCAGGAAGGCGTGGGCAGCCTCTCCGGATATGCCCGCGTGTTTCACTCCAACGTGCTCCTCTCCGGCGTAGTGCCCCAGATCAGCCTCATCTGCGGTCCCTGCGCGGGAGGCGCCGCGTACAGCCCGGCGCTCACCGATTTCATCATCCAGACGCGCTACGCCTACATGTTCATCACCGGCCCGGCCGTGATTCGCCAGGTCACCGGCGAGGAGATTACGCCCGAACAGTTGGGCGGCGCGCGGGCTCAGATGGACCGCTCCGGCGTGGTCCACTTCATTGCCGATAACGACCTGGATGCCATCAAACTCTGCAAGCGGCTGCTCTCCTTCCTGCCCTCCAACAACCAGGAAGATCCGCCGCGCGCCGATAACGACCGCCGCCATCTCCGCGACGACGCCCTGAACCGCGTGGTGCCCGAAGAAAGCAAGTTGCCTTATGACACACGGGAGATCATCGAGCGCATCGTGGACAAGGCCGATTTCCTCGAGGTGCAGAAGGAGTTCGCCAAGAACCTGGTGATCGGCTTCGCCCGGATCACAGGCCGCACCGTCGGGATCATCGCCAATCAGCCTTGCGTGCTGGCCGGCGCGCTGGACATCAACGCCTCCGATAAAGGCTCGCGCTTCATCCGCTTCTGTAATGCCTTCAACATCCCGCTGGTCACCCTGGTGGATGTGCCCGGCTTTCTGCCCGGCATCGACCAGGAATACGGCGGCATCATCCGTCACGGCGCAAAACTGCTGTTCGCGTACGCCGCGTCCACCGTGCCCAAGCTCACGGTGGTGGTGCGCAAAGCCTATGGCGGCGGATACATTGCCATGTGCTCCAAAGATCTCGGCGCGGACCGCGTCTTCGCCTGGCCCTCCGCCGAAATTGCCGTGATGGGAGCCGAGGGGGCTGCCGAAATCGTCTTCCGCCGGGAAATTTCCGCCGCNNCCCGCCGTAACGAGCTGATCCAGGAGTATCGCGAAACATTTTCGACGCCGTACGTGGCGGCCGCAGCCCGCCTCGTGGACGACATCATCGAACCGGCGGAAACGCGCGCCCATTTGGCCGCCGCGCTGGATGCGCTGGCTACCAAGCGCGAGCTCCGGCCCACCAAAAAACACGGCAATATACCGCTGTGAGGTGAACCCATGGCCGATCGAATCCCCAAACGGCACCTGGTCCTGATCGCCGCCGCTGCCACCGCGGCCGTCGCCATGCAGGCCAAAGAGGAAACACCCAAGTCGAAGCCAACCAGAATCCGAATCCGCATGCCCATCACCATTCGCCCGCGCAAGGCCGCCGAGCCGCCAGCGCCGCAACCTCAGCCGGAAAAGAAGGGGGCATTGTGAAGCTGCGCATCAGCGTGGAGGGCTCGACCTACGATGTCCTGGTCGACGTCCTGCCCGAAGCCGCGGTCTCCACGTCCTGCCCGAAGCCGCGGTCTCCACGATCGAACTGGAGCCGGACATGCCTGAACTGAGCAGGCCCCCGCACCCGGCCGACACCATCCCGGAAGATAAAATCTGCCGCAGCCCCATCGCCGGCTCCATCGTCTCCGTGGCCGTCGCCCCCGGCCGCCGCGTGCGGCAGGATGACCCCGTCGTCACCATCGAAGCGATGAAGATGCAGACTGCCATCGGTGCGCCCGTAAGCGGGATCGTGGAATCGGTTTCCGTCAAACCCGGCGACGCGGTCAAGCCAGGCCAGGTCTTGTGCAAGCTGGCGTAACGTCACGCCGCAAAGCGGTGTCAGGCGATTGACTTCGCCGCCTTTGCGGAATCTGTTGCCTCTCTCGAAAATGCTCGTAACGCCGGCGGTCTTGCCGCCGGTACGGCGAGCGAAGCGAGCCACAAGACCCGGCCCCTGGTAACGCCGGC
>OKRF01000527.1:2862-15468 GCA_900290315.1 Candidatus Sulfopaludibacter sp. SbA3
GGTCTTGCCGCCGGTACGGCGAGCGAAGCGAGCCACAAGACCCGGCCCCTGGTAACGCCGGCGGTCTTGCCGCCGGTCAAACTCGCGATACGCCCGAGTCACGTCCGTTCCATCCGACACAGTCGGTGGCGTTGCTGGCTTCCGGCCCCCATCCCCAACCCCCGCATTTTCGGGCCCTACCTGCTAAAATAAAAGTTATCCACTCCCTGGGAGGAACAGCCTAAATTGAACTCTGCAATCCTCGCACTGGAAGACGGAAGCGTCTTCGAGGGCAGGAGTTTTGGTGCGCCTGCCGAGCGGTCTGGTGAGGTGGTCTTCAATACTGCCCTCACCGGCTATCAGGAAGTGTTCACCGATCCATCCTATTCCGGCCAGATCGTCATCCTGACCAACCCGCAAATCGGCAACTACGGAACCAGTTCCACCGACAACGAGTCACTCCGCCCGTACATTGAGGGCCTGGTGGTCCGGGAGTTCTCTTCCATCGCGAGCAACTGGCGCTCCGATGCCGATGCCAACAGCTTCCTGGCGCGCTCCGGAATTCCGGTAGTCGACGATTTGGATACCCGTGCCCTCGTGCGCCACCTGCGCACCCGCGGCGTGATGCGCGGCGTACTTTCCTCGCTGGAAAAGGACGCGCACAAACTGGTCGAGAAAGCGCGCAGCATTCCCACCATGGCGGGACTCGACCTCGCCAGCCGGGTCAGCACGCCCGAGCGCTATGAATGGACCAAGCCGGTAGACCCCTGCTCGCCTTCCGACCCGGTGGGCGCTCCCCGGCCCACGCAGTATCACGTGGTGGCGTACGATTACGGCATCAAGCACAATATTCTGCGGCGCCTGGTGCACTGTGGCTGCCGCGTCACGGTGGTGCCGTCTCTGACTAGCGCCGAAGATGTACTGGCGCTCAACCCGGACGGCATTTTCCTCTCCAACGGGCCCGGCGATCCCGAGCCGCTGGAGACGCAGGTGGGCAACATCCGCAAGTTGATCGGCCGCAGGCCCATCTTCGGCATCTGCCTGGGCCACCAGTTGCTTGGCCTGGCGGTGGGCGGCAAAACGTACAAGTTGAAATTCGGCCATCGCGGCGCCAATCATCCGGTGCGCAACGAAGTCACCGGCCAGGTGGAGATCACCTCGCACAATCACGGCTTCGCTGTCGACCCCGATTCGCTCAACCTCAATGACGTGGACATCACTCATGTCAACCTGAACGACCAGACTTTGGAAGGCTTCCGGCATCGCCACCACCCGGTATTCTGCGTGCAATACCACCCCGAGGCGGCGCCTGGACCCCACGATTCCCATTACCTGTTTGACGATTTCGTGAGACTCATGAGCGGGAAACAATAACGGATGCCCAGACGCAGCGATATTCATCGCATTCTCATCATCGGCTCCGGCCCCATCATCATCGGGCAGGCCTGCGAATTCGATTACTCCGGCACGCAGGCCGCCAAGGCTCTGCGCGCCGATGGTTTCGAAGTGATTCTGGTGAACTCCAACCCGGCCACCATCATGACGGATCCGGAACTGGCCGACAAAACTTACGTGGAGCCGCTCACTCTTCCATACCTGGAAGAGATCATCCGCCGCGAACGGCCCGATGCGCTGCTCTCCACCGTGGGAGGACAGACGGGGTTGAACCTCTCGGTGGAATTGGCCGAGGCTGGTGTGCTGGATAAGTACAGCGTGGAGCTGATTGGCGCCAAGATCGATGCCATCAAGAAGGCCGAAGACCGCCTGTTGTTTAAAGATGCGATGCGCAAGATCGGCCTGGAAACGCCGCAATCGCAACTGGTCAACAGCATCGCGGGTGGCCTGGGCTTCGCCGAGCGCATCGGGTATCCGTGCATCCTGCGCCCCAGTTTCACGTTGGGCGGCACCGGCGGCGGCATCGCATATAACAAGGAGGAGCTGCAGGAGATTCTGGAGCGCGGCATCGATCTTTCGCCGGTGCACGAGGTGCTCATCGAAGAGAGCGCGCTGGGCTGGAAAGAGTACGAACTGGAGGTGATGCGCGACTTGGCGGACAACTGCATCATCATCTGCTCCATCGAAAACTTCGACCCCATGGGCGTGCACACCGGAGACTCCATCACCGTGGCCCCGGCGCAGACCCTGACAGACCGCGAATACCAGATGATGCGCGACGCCGCTATCCGCTGCCTGCGCGAAATCGGCGTGGATACCGGTGGCTCCAACGTGCAGTTCGCCATCAACCCGCAAAACGGGCGCATGGTGATCATCGAAATGAACCCGCGCGTTTCGCGCAGCAGTTCGCTGGCGTCGAAGGCCACCGGCTTCCCCATCGCCAAGATCGCCGCCAAGCTCGCTGTAGGCTACCGGCTGGACGAAATTCGCAACGACATCACCCTGAAGACCCCGGCCTGCTTCGAGCCCACCATCGACTACGTGGTGGCCAAGATTCCCAAGTGGGCCTTCGAAAAATTCCCGGGGGCCGATCCCACGCTGGGCACCCAGATGAAGAGCGTGGGCGAAGTGATGGCAATCGGCCGCACTTTCAAACAGGCCCTGTGGAAGGGCATGCGCAGCCTGGAGACAGGTAAAGCGTTCGGCGCCGAGAAGTTCGATAAGGCGCTCATCGCCAACAAGCTGATCACGCCCACTCCGGACCGCCTGAACTACATCCGCTTCGCCCTGGCCTCCAGTTACACCGTGGCCGATGTCCACGAACTCACCAGCATCGAGCCCTGGTTTCTGGAGCAGATGAAGGAAGTGGTGGATCTGGAAGGGGAACTGGCGAAGGCGACGTTCGAGACGGCCGGCAAAGAGCTGTTCCGCGCTGCCAAGCGCTTCGGCATCTCCGACGTGCAACTCGCCCAGACGTGGGGCGTGGACGAAATCGCCGTGCGCACCCGCCGCAAGGAACTGGGCGTGAGCGCCGTCTTCAGCCGTGTGGACACCTGCGCCGCCGAATTCGAAAGCTTCACCCCGTACCTCTATTCGAACTACGAAAGCTCCTGCGAGGCGGACCCGGGCGATCGCAAAAAGGTGATGATTCTGGGTAGCGGGCCCAACCGCATCGGGCAGGGCATTGAGTTCGATTACTGCTGCTGCCACGCGTCGTTCGCGCTGCAGGCCATGGGTGTGGAATCGATCATGGTCAACTGTAACCCCGAGACCGTCTCCACCGATTACGACACCAGCGACCGCCTCTACTTCGAACCCCTCACGCTGGAACACGTCCTCAACATCTGCGACACCGAAAAGCCTGACGGCCTGATCGTGCAGTTTGGCGGACAGACTCCGCTCAACCTGGCGCTGCCTCTGAAGCGGCTGGGTGTGCCCATCATCGGCACCGACCCGGCCAATATCGATCTCGCCGAGGATCGCAAGCTGTTCGGCAAACTGCTGGAGGAACTGCAGATTCCGTGCCCCGCCAACGGCACCGCCACCAGCGTGGAGGAGGCTTGCGCCATCGCCCGCCGCATCGGATACCCTGTGCTCGTGCGGCCCAGCTACGTGCTGGGTGGCCGCGCCATGGTGATCGCCTACGACGAGGAGATGGTGCGTCAGTACATGCGCGAGGCTGTCACGTTCTCGCAGGAACGGCCGGTGCTGGTCGATCGTTTCCTGGAAGACGCTACGGAAGTGGACGTGGATGCCCTGGCCGATGGTGACGACGTGTTGATTGCCGGCATCATGGAGCACATCGAAGAGGCCGGCGTGCATTCCGGCGATAGTTCCTGCGTGCTGCCCCCGCAGTCGTTGCCCGAGGCCACGCTGCGTACCATCGAGGATTACACCGTGCGGCTGGCCAAGGCGCTGCAGGTGATCGGCCTGATGAACGTGCAGTATGCCATCCAGAACGGGACCGTGTACGTGCTCGAAGTGAACCCGCGCGCCTCGCGCACCGTCCCTTACGTCAGCAAGGCTACGGGCGTGCCGCTGCCCAATATCGCGGTGGGCCTGATGTGGGGACGCAAGCTGAAAGACTACTCGCACCTCACCGGGGGGCGCACCAGTGGAGTGCTGCCGGTGCCCCAGGATTTCGTAAAGTCGCCGGTTTTCCCGTTCAATAAATTTCCCGGTGTGGATCCGGCGCTCGGCCCGGAGATGCGCTCTACGGGCGAAGTGATGGGGGTGGGAATCAACTTCGGCGAGGCGTTCCTGAAGGCGCAAATCAGCGCCGGCAGCCCGCTTCCCGACAAGGGCACCGTCTTCATCAGCGTCAACGACCATCACAAGGCCGAAGCCGTCGATGTGGCCAGGAAGTTCGCCGCGCTGGGTTTTCACCTGGTGGCCACGCGCGGCACTGCCGCCGCGTTGCGCGCCGTGGGCATCACCTGCAAGACCGTGCTTAAGGTGAATGAGGGCCGCCCCAACGTGGTAGATCTGCTCAAGGGCGGATCCATTCAACTGGCCATCTATACCACTACCGGCGCGCCCGCGTTCCTCGACGAAAAGGCCATCCGCCGCAGCGCCGTCACGTATCGCGTGCCCTGCATCACCACCATGAGCGGCGCGCGTGCCGCCGCCGAAGGCGTCGCCGCCCGATTGCGCGACCCCATCCGCGTCTGGAGCTTGCAGGAAATTCACGAAGCAAAGAAGACGACGGTATAGGGTCACTGGCGGAGTGCGAGGACCGGGTCGATACGTGCAGCCTTCCACGCGGGAGCCACGCACGCGATCGCCGCGACTGCGGCCATGAAGGCCGGTACGCCAATGAAGGTGACCGGGTCCACGGCGGGAATGCCGTACAGGAAGGCGGCCACCACGCGGGCGACGGCCAGTGCGAGGCTGATTCCGATCGCCAATCCTGCCGCGGTCAGCTTCAACCCGTGGAGTACGACCATACGGATCACCTCGCCGCGAGACGCCCCAAGTGCCATGCGAACGCCAATCTCCGCCGTACGCTGTGCCACGGCATGCGAGAGCAGGCCGTAGAGCCCGACCAGCGCCAGGAGCACCGCCACCGCGGCGAAGGCCGTGAGCGCCGCCGTTTGAAATCTGCGGCGCGCCGATGCCTGGTCCACGTACTGATTCATGGTTTGGACGTCCGTAATGCTGACGCCCGCATGGAGATCGTTCAGCACTCTGGTGACGGAGCGGAGGATTGCGGCAGGCGGGCCACTCGTCCGGATCGCGACGCTGTCAACCAAATCTGTCGGATAGTAGACGATCGGTTCCGGTGACGCTTCCAGGCTGGAGTGGCGGACATCGCCCAACACACTCACGATGGTGGACCAGTTTTCTTTGTTGATTCGCAACCGATGACCCAGCGCGCTTCGGCCCGGGAAATACGCCTTCGCCAGGCTCTCACTGACGGCTGCGACGCGGACATCGGCGTCCGTCAGGTAGCGCCCGGCGATGAGCGGAATTTGCATGGCGCGGAAGTACTCGCTGGAAGTCTCGCGGACGCTGGCGAACTGCCCGGGATGGGACGCATCGCCCTCCACTTCGAGGAAGCCTTTGTCTTCGAATGTGCTGAGCGGCAGGTCGTCGATGGAACCGGCCGCCTCCACTCCAGGGATGGCTCGAATGCGATTCATCACGTCCGACTGCCTTTGCCGGTCCACTGTCACGCTCATGGTGAGGGTCGAGGGGGCAAAGCCCTTGTCCTGCCTTTGGACGATGAGATAGCTGCGAATCAGGAGTCCGGCGCCAGTCAGCAGCAGCACGGCCAGCGAGATCTCCGCGACGATCAACGTGCTCCGCCCCCGCGAGGAATCGCCGGCTATGCCGCGGCCGCCCTGGCGCAGCAGTTCGCACACATTGACAGAGGCCGCGGACAGCGCGGGGAAGATGCCCGCAAAGAGCCCGGCCGCCAGCGACGCGCCGAGGGCGAACAGGAGCACACGCGCATCCAGCGTGGTCTCCTCGAAGCGCGGAATGTCTCCGGGATTGAGCCGCGCCACCAGTTTCAATGCGGCGCCGCTCACCGGCAAAGCCAGCAATCCGCCGGCGCCGGAGAGCATCAGCGATTCCGTTAACAGGAGCCGTACCAGCCGGGATCGTTCCGCTCCCAGGGCCGTACGTACGCCGATTTCGTGGACGCGCCCGGCGCCGCGGGCCAGTAGCAGTCCAGCGAGGTTACCGCAGGCCAACAGAAGCACCAGAAGGACCGCGCCCATGAGCAGGCGTAGGAGCGGCCGCACCGGCCCGATGGTGGTTTCGACGAAAGGGGAGACCAGCGCCTCCAGGTCGCGCCATCCCTCCGGATGGAGCGGCTGCAGGGTTTGTTCGATGGCGCCGAGCTCCGCTTGCGCCTGCGGCGCGGTGACTCCTGGTCGTAGCCTGCCGATCGTGGCATCGAGGTCGTCGAATTCGGGATCATTTTGCTGCTTCGCAGTCATAGCGGCGGGCACCCACAGGTCGGTTCGCGGGAGCGACGCGTATTGGTACTGGCCCGGAAAATCGTCACCGTGTGGGTAGGTGAATTCCTTTGGCATGACGCCGATGACGCGACAGGAGTGCCCGTCAATCTGAATCGTTCTGCCTAAGACGGTGGGATCTGCCGCAAACCGGGACCGCCACAGTCCGTCACTGATCACGGCGACGAATGGAGTGTCATCCGCGGTAATCGTGCGTCCGAGTTGGGGCGTGGCTTCCAGCGTCTGAAAGAAATTGCCGAGAACTTTCGCGCCCCCGACCCGCACCGGGTTCTGGTCGTTGAGCACGGCGGTATACCGCTGCATCGCCGTGATGCCCTCAAAGGATCGGCTCATCCGGCGCCAGGCGGCCATGTCGGTATAGAACGGTTTCCGTTCTCGCGGCACGCCTCGCGCGCCCGGAGAGGGCGTCCAGAGATAGACCAGCCTCTCCGCATGGCCGTACGGCAACGAGCGAATCACGACGGCATCGATCAGGCTGAACACGGTGGTGGTGGCGGAGACACCCAGGACAATCGCGAACAGCGCGGTGAGCACGAATTTCGGAGTCTTCGCTAGCACGCGGGCGCCGTGGCGGATGTCCGCGGCGAGAATGTGCAGATGCTCCCTCGCTGCCGTCAGCGCGGCATCGGCCAGCACCTCCAGCCAGAGGCGAACCGGAGGCTCACTGTCGAGCCGCATGGCGAAGAGCTGCTCCATCTCCTCGCCATACTCGTGTCGGAATTCCGCCGGATAGGCGAACAGCAGCGCCCGGTATGCCTTAAGCGCGTTTTGGCGCCAGACCATAAGCTCTCGCCTGTTCCAGTAAGCCCGCCATCCGCACCGCTTCCGCGCGGACCACTTTGCGGCCGTACGGTGTGAGCCGGTAGTATCGCCGGCGCTCGTCATCGTCCGGCGGCCGCTCATTTTGGCGCAGTTCGACCACCAACCCCTGCTCGAGCATGCGCTTCACCGAGCCGTACAGAGTGCCGGGACTCAAGCGCAGCTTCCCGCCGGTGCGGTCAAGGACATCCTGCATGATGGCGTAGCCGTGCTGATCGCCCGCTGCTAACGCAAGAAGGATGTGAAGGACCTGAGAAGAGATGGCAGGCAGCTCCTCCTGGCTATCTGAGCGCAATCCCATGGATCGACTATAACACGTCGCGATATACAGCGCAGCGTTATAGTCACTCGACCGTCAGCATCATATTTCGAAAGTCCAACGTCACGGCACGAGTGTCTTTGAAAGCGTCCAGACCGAGTAAGCCGTGGCCGCCCGCTCCCGGCATCCGAATGATGGGCGCGGGATGCATCGTACACCTTCCCGGCCCGAGTTTCAGCTCGATTTCCGGAAGAAGCATTGCCGCAAAATCCGCCTGATCGGCNNCGAATCGATCGAGCAGAAAACTGGTGCCGCCGGTGTCCAGCTTGAAATCGAGCTTCCTGCCGTGAAATTCGACCTGTGCGCGAGGCGAGTCTGCGTCGAAACAGAGGTTGGACTCACTAGTATTCCGGCGTCCTGCACTGCGGAACCCAAAGTGAACCAGGCCGCTGGAATCCCAGCGGATAGTCCGGCAAGCGACCAGAACCTGGAAGCCCAAAGCGCCTCCACGGGGTGCCAGCAGGTTTTCGGAATCCGAGTCGGGGAGCACGAGGAACGGCACATTCCGGAACTGGATTCGCCCGAGCTCGAGCCTATCCGCAACCGCGACTCTGGCAACCGGGGCGCTGGCGCCTGTGAAACCGGCCACTGGAATAGCGGCGATTTCCTGAATGCGCATGCCCACGCGCCGCGCTTCGGATTCACTAACCGACGAATACCCTGCGCCCGTGTCCAGCGTATACGTGCCGGGCTCTCCGTTGATCGTAACCGCTACAGCCAGGTCTCCGCCACTGCGGCCGTAGGGCAGCGAGCATGCGTGGAATGCGGCCACCGATATGTCCGGGAACGCAGCGTAGGCCCGCAGCAGAACCCCATCGATGTCCGGGTCGGATGCAGCCGGCGCCTTGAGCTTCCAGGCTGCTTCGTGGTGCGGCAAAGCCAGGCGGGAACGGCCGAGGCTCATATAGAGAATCGCCAGCCGATCTTGCGCCGCGGCCTTGTCTTCCCGGCTCGTTCCGGAGCGGAGGACGAGTTGCATGAAGCGCTCGCAGCCGCTGACGTCGTTGAACGTGCATGCGACGATGCCGCGCAACAGATCCGCCGGCTTGGCCCTACTCTGGACGGCGTCGCGAAAGGCGAACCACTGATGGGTTTGGTATAGATGATCCAAATCCGGCGCCTCTTGGCAGAAGGCCACCGGGGCGAAAACTACAAAGAGAGCGGCCAGCGCATCGCGCATATCGCACCACGTAAGCTCCTTCATTGTACGGCGGTCCCACTGGTGCTGGCGCGAACCGCCGGCCACGGCATCCAGTATTTCACGGACGAACCGGTGGTGATGGAATGCGCCGATTTCGGAGAGGGTGAGTGGAATTCGGTGGCGCCTTATGACGGCGCCACCCGTCTCGCCGCCGTCACTCGCGANNNGCGTGCTGATCGGCGAACGGCCCGATGGCACTCAGTGCACTTCGTGGCCCGTGGCTTGGATCGTCCGGCCGGCCTCAGTGGAAGAACGCAGACTGCCCTCAGCCAGCGAGCGCTGGAGTTTCTTCCAGTTCCTGCGTGCAGTTTTGCAGAGCCTTCTCGCAGTTGACCATCCACGGGATGCCGAAGCGATCCACCGCCAGGCCGAAGCGCCTTGCCCAGAATGTCTCCTGCAGAGGCATTCGGATCTGCCCCTCTTCCGCCAATTCGTGGAAGATGCGCTCCGCTTCCTCCGGGTCGTGGACCTGAAGTGATACCGAGAAGCCTTTTGGCGTCTCGTAGCACGTTGGCGGCGCATCGCAGGCCATCAGCACCTGGCCGCCCACCCGGAGGCGCGCGTGGAGAACTTTGTCACGCCAATCGGGAGGCACGCTGCCGGCCGCCGGCGAGCCTTCGTAGTACATGACGAACTCGGTTTTTCCACCCAGGCAGCGCTCATAGAACCGGAATGCAGCCTCACATTGACCGTTGAAATGAACATGCAAATTAGTTTGCATCGACTTTCTCCTTTTCTATTTGTTAGTCGAATGGGAAACGGCAAAATCGACAATAGCTGGTAGGACAGACGATCGTCTTTTGTCGTCTGTCTTCTTCCTATTCTTCTCTGAGACGTGCGGCCTGGGTGATCAGATACTTCCGTTCCGGCCAGCCGTCCATCGGCGTCGAGTGCGGCCAACAGTTCGAGCCCTCTGGATGGGCCGCACACCATGGCTGCGGCGATGGCGTGATTGAGCATCGCCATGGAGCTGTCCGACATGTGCTTGAGGAGTTCATACACATTTATGTGCAGCAACAGCTTGATCAAAATCTTCTGCACATGAGTTGAGGCCTCTCCGGCAAGGTGCCCATCGATGCCTTGGCTGCCACCTGGGGAAGAACTTGGGCACGACGCGAGGCCAAAGCCATTCGTCGGGCGGCCCGCTCATGTTCTGCCGCACTTCGAGGGGCATGTTCAGTGGGGCACCACCAGGTCCAGGCGCCGCCGACGCCCGTGTGGCGATGGCATAAGCCTGCCCGGCGCTCTCGACCTCGACGATCCAATAACCCGCCAGAAACTCCTTCGCCTCCGGAAATACGCCGTCCGTGACCGGAGCGCCGTCCTTCCCGGCCCGCACACGCTTGGCCTCCGCCGGGCTGGCCAGGCCTTCGTTGGACACCACCTCGCCGGACTCGCGGAGAGTCTTGTTCAAGCCAATCATGAACGCGATGTGCGCCTGGATATCCTTTTTCGGCCAGGCGGACATTGTCTCATAGCCCGTACTGGGGCAGTTCATTTATCAGAATGTACTTCATCGCTTTTGCTCCTTTCGATTTCCGCACTGGATTTGTGCGCTTTCACAGAGGAGTCGGAGCAGACGGGGGACTCTCCACATCGGCGCGCGCAAAAAAAAAAGAACCCGGCGGGGTTTTTGTGCCCGCCGGGCCGCGTCGTTCCAATTTGACCCTGTATTGGTAACTTCCTGGTCCCCTTCGTTTCGGGGCAGGGTCTCCTACAATATATCACTGAACGGTAGCTTTTTTTACGAAATCCAAGCGGGGAAAATGGGCCTCCAGATATTGATTTCCTTGTGTCTCAATTTGTGTCGGATCGGGCCCCGCGCCGCCCGATACGGAGGTCTCGCCGTAGCTATTGAAGAAGCTGTCGACCACGTCCATCCCCTCAGTCACCTGGCCGATAGGTGCAAAGCCCTTCGTGTCCAGCATGGCGTTGGTTCGCAGATTGAAAAACAGTTGCGTGCTACGCGAATTCGGCATCGAGGAGGCTGCATAAGTCAGCGTGCCGCGCACGTTGCTCTGCCGCACCGGATCGTCTGGAATCGGCGCACTGGCCCACATCTGGTTGGTCCTGGGATCGCCATTCATGCCGAACTGTGCCACAAAGTCGCGAAGTACCCGATAAAAGCGGCTTCCATCGTAGAAGCCCGTCTTGACCAGCGTATAAAAATGGTCCACTCCGTTCGGCGCCCAATCGCGATGCACCTCCACGATTACGGTGCCTTTCGAGGTGTCAAAGTTGACCTTGAAGACGTCCGGCGCCTTGTCATTCTTGGTGACATCGACCTTCTTTTCGGGTTCGCTCGACGAGCATCCCACCGCCGCCAGGCACGCCGCGGCCAGCACTACGAATCCAGCTCTCTTTCTCATGAACCTCTTAGTATGCCATGCTGGGCGAAGGGATGGCTGCCTACGACGATTTCGCCTGGTTCTACGACCGCTATTGGAACGAGGAGTTTCACGGCCTGTCGTTTCCCATTCTGGAGCGCATCTGGCTGGCACGCCTGCCCGAGCGGGCCGCCATTTTGGATGTCTGCTGCGGCACCGGTTACCTGGCCGGCATGCTGCTGGCGCGCGGCCATTCCGTCACTGGCATCGATTGCTCGCCGGTAATGATCGAGTACGCGCGGGAAAATCAGCCAGCCGCCGAGTTCCACGTGGCCGATGCCACGCGCTTCCAACTGCCGGCCCGCTTCGATGCCGCCGTTTCCACGTTCGATTCCGTCAACCACTTCCTCACTCCGAAACACTTGCAGGCGGCCTTTCGCAATATTGCCGCCGCGCTAACATCGGGCGCCCTGTTCGCCTTCGACGTCCTGCTCGAAGACGCCTACCAGACCAACTGGGGACAATCCTTCGCCCTGGTCCGCGACGACCATGTGTTGACCATCACCGGATCGGGCTTCGATTTCCGCAGCCGTAAGGCGCGTTGCACCATCACCATGTTCCGCCTGCTGGCGGGCGTATGGCAACGCTCCGACGTCACGATTCACGAGCGCTGCTACACAGGCAAAGAGATTTCTCATGCGCTGGAGCAGGCCGGATTCGGAGAAATTCTCTGCTACGACGCCGGCGATCTGGGTATGTGCGGACAACTCGGTGAAGGCCGGACCTTCTTCGTCGCCACTCGGTAGCGCCGGCGGTCGCGATGGCGGACCGGCGACAAGATCGCCGGCGTTACCAGTTATGCGGCGTGCAAGCGATGGTAGTTGCGGATGGAGGCGCCCATCATGTTATCGGCCACCGCCAGGTGGTCCCGCAGCCACCGGGCAAGAAACTCCAGCAGTTCCTTGCCGGCTTCCAATTCCCCCGCCCGGATCCGGCTGGCGTACTCTTTTCCCCGTTTCCGCACGGTGTCATGCTGGCCTTTGTGCCACGCGAAGAGCTCATAGCGCGCACTGCGCATCAACCGTTCTTCGTGCGTGAAATGATCTTCCATTTCCGCGAAGAGCGCTTGCAGTTTCTCTTCCACTGCGCTCTGCGGAGCGCCTCTTTCCAGGGCACTCTTAAACTCCGCGCTCAGGCGAAATAGATTGCGATGCTCGGCGTCAACCTCCGGGAGATGGACGGAATGCGCCTCACTCCATTTGAAGAGCGACATGCAGTACAGTGTAGCAGATTTAGGATGTATTGGTCTGCTTCTAGTCTTGTCTAATGCAAGATGAGCCTGGAGCGGGGGGTCGTTTCTCATACAAGATGAGCCTGGAGGAGCGTTTCGTGCATGCTGGGAATTGATCATAAAAATGCAGGCAGGGGAACGCATGAGCCTGGAGCAGATCCAGGCGTTTTTGGAGGCCAGCGAGGAAGTGGAGTTTACGGCCCGAAATAAGGAGGAGGTGTACGGTTGGGTGAATCAGACACTACGGCAGATCCGGTACCAGGAATTAAAGCGGAGTGGAAGGGGGCTAG
>OKRF01000106.1:0-1865 GCA_900290315.1 Candidatus Sulfopaludibacter sp. SbA3
GGCTCCGCGACCGCACAAAACTGGCTGCCGATGAACGTCGATCCACGTTTGTCGGCGGCCAAATTCTGGCAGCTCCGGACTCCACCGCGAGTGCGGCGAGCGACGCGAGCCACAAAGCCCCAACCCCCAACCCTCCCTTCCGACCCCGGTTTTTCGATCCTGTAGTAGCGCCCGTCTCGGCTAATAAGCCCGCCCCGCCAAGACTTCCGCATCCGGGATTGGCGAAATTTTCGACAACCCAGCGCACGACCCAAATAATTACAGAGTTTAGGCACTTTTGTAATGAAACGCCCAACTTCGACCGATAAGTCTTTCGTGGCGAGGTGGCCGGTATTCATCCGGCGCGATTGCCCAGGGGAAGACTAATGAACTTTAAGACCGTGACACTGGCGGCAGCTCTGTGCGCCGCACCAGGCGCGATTTACGCGCAATTCGATTTCACAGTTGACGGCCGTTCGGTCCAGATCCACAGCTTTGTTTCACAAGGCTTTGGGTACTCGAACGACAACAACTACCTGACCATGAAAACTAGTCAAGGCAGCTTTGCCATGACCGACGGTGGAATCAACGCCTCCACGCAACTGACTGACAAGTTCAGAGTGGGGGCCCAGGTGTATGACCGCAACATCGGCAACCTCGGGAAATGGCATCCCCAGTTGGACTGGGCCGTAGCGGACTACAGGTTCAAGAGCTGGTTTGGCATTCGGGGCGGAGTCGTCAAGACTACCTTCGGCTTGGAGAACGACACGCAAGACATGGACTTTCTCCACACGTTTGCATTGTTGCCGCAGTCGATCTATCCCACCGATCTTCGTGACGCTCTCATCCGGCACCGGGGCGGTGACATTTATGGCGAGATCCCGCTGAAGCGCCTCGGGAGCCTTTCCTACACGGGTTTTGCCGGCATGCGCGTCGACAGCGTGAACGGTGGTTACATCTACCTTTTGCAGGGAGTTGGAATCAACATGACCCAATACGGCGGGCTGCAGTTCGGAGGAGACCTCCGATGGAATACGCCACTCAAGGGCCTCCTGGTGGGCGGGTCTCACATGGACGAGGACATCACCGGGAAAGGAACCTACAACATGCCTGGGTTCGGAGCGGGGCCGTACGAGGAGCACTCCAACAAAGACCAAGCCAACCAATTGTACGGCCAGTATGCCGTCGGCAACCTGAAGGTTGAGGGCGAGTATCGCCGTTGGTGGCGCGATCAGCAGATCTTCAATGGCGTCTTCTCGGTTACTACCGATACCCGCGGCTGGTACACTTCAGCGGCGTACCGGATCTCCAAACGGCTCGAGTTGGGATCCTACTACTCCCGCCTGGTGGCGGTGTGGGCGACGAATCACGACAATCCGGACAACCACCTTTACGACAAGGTGGTGACCGCCCGCGTAGACCTCAACAGCCACTGGAATGTGAAGGTCGAGGGCCATTTCATGGATGGCTATGGGGCACCCACAATGTACCCTGTGGGCTTCTACACCACCGATAACCCGCAAGGTCTGAAACCGCAGACGCGATTTCTGCTGATTCGGACGGGATGGAACTTCTAGCCGAGTCGAATAAGGAGCAAGCCGATGAGAATCCTACACCACTTTGCAATTGCCGCGGCTCTGAGCGCGTGTCTCTCGGTCGCGGCGCTGGCTGGGGAATTGAAGGTAATCGCCAATCCCAGCGTGGGCGCCTCTTCCGTCTCCGTCGATGAGCTAAAGGGCGTTTTCCTCGCAACCAAGTCGTCGTTGAGCGACGGCAGCCACGTCGAACCGGTTCTGGAGAAGGGCGGTGCGACGCACGAGGCCTTCCTGAAAGAGTACATCGGCAAGACCGATACCGCGCTGCAGACCTACTACCGCAGCCTGGTC
>OKRF01000106.1:1875-20530 GCA_900290315.1 Candidatus Sulfopaludibacter sp. SbA3
GCGGCAAGGTAAAACGAGGCCCGGAAGTTGGCCGGGCCGGTGGATCAGATTGTCTCCGAAGCGCACACTGTGCACGGAGCCGAGCTGGCGAATCCGCCGAGCCCGACTGTCTGTGGTCCTTGCAATATGAATAATATCTCGACGTTAGCCTTTGATCTCGGCGAGTATTATCACAGATTTAGTAGCCTTCCCTAACGAAATTGCTGATTTCGACCGATAAGGGAAGGCGTGGAGAGATCGGCAGCCTAGAAGGCCGAACAACTCTCCCGAGGGAGCCTTATGAATGCGAAGATCGTGACACTAGCGGCAGCCCTGTGTGCCATACCAGGTGCGATGCAAGCGCAATTCGATTTCAACGTTGACGGCCGTTCGGTCCAGGTCCACAGCTTTGCCTCACAAGGCTACCTATACTCGAATGACAACAATTACCTGACGATGAAGACCAGCCAGGGAACCTTTGCCTTCACCGACGGAGGAGTGAATGTTTCCTCTCAGCTTACCGACAAGTTCCGCGTCGGGGCACAGGTCTACGACCGCAATATTGGGAATCTGGGCAAGTGGCACCCCACATTGGATTGGGCGGTTGCCGATTACAGGTTCAGGGACTGGTTCGGCATCCGGGCCGGCAAAGTCAAAACCGTTATGGGCCTGTTCAACGACACGCAGGACATGGAGTTTCTGCACACCTGGGCCATCCTCCCGCAATCCATGTACCCTCTGGATCTGCGCGCTTCAACCATTGCGCACACAGGCGGCGACGTGTATGGGACCATCACGGTGAAAAGGCTCGGCGCCATCTCCTACACCGGATACGCGGGATTTCAGTCCTTCGATAAGTATGGCGGTTACCCGTATGGTTTGGAAGCACTCGGGTTGAAGCTCTCCGACCTTCCGGCCAGGCAATTCGGGGGCGACCTTCGCTGGAACAACCTCATCAAGGATCTGCTGTTCGGCGCCTCGTACATGCACGCACCGGCTACTGCCCTCGCCTCCACGCAGGTGGCACCAGGGATGACTTTTCCTTACACGATCTGGGACCAGGAGAATACCGTCACTTTCTACACGGAGTACAAAATCGGCAACCTGTCGGTGGACGCCGAGTACCGCCATGACACTCTCGGAGGAACGAGCAAGGTGGGTCCGATGCCAGCCACCACTTTTGGCGAGGATGAACGGGGCTGGTACGTATCGGCATCGTATCGCATTTCGAAGCGGCTGGAGTTGGGCGCCTATGAATCGCGCTACTACCCGCTGTGGGCTCAGGCCCACGATCCGCCCTCCAATCACATGTACGATACCGTCGCGGCTGCGAGGGTCGACCTGAGCAGTCACTGGGATTTCAAGCTCGAGGGTCACTTCATGGATGGCTATGGTACTCCTTACTCGTTTCGGGGATTCTATCCACAAGACACCCCCACAGGCCTGAAGCCTCAGACCACCATGCTTGTCGTAAGGACGGGGTGGAATTTCTAAGCGGCCGCGCCAAAGGAGTCAAAGATGAAACACTCACAGTTCTTCCTCGTTGCGTGCCTGATGGGCATTTTCGCAGCCTCGAGCCTGGCTGGGGCCGATCTCAAAGTAATCGCCAATTCCAGTGTAGGCGCCTCTTCTGTCTCGGTCGATGACCTGAAGGGCGTTTTCCTGGCAACCAAGTCGTCCTTGAGTGACGGCAGCCACGTCGAGCCAGTCCTCGAAAAGGGTGGTGCGACGCACGAGGCTTTCCTGAAAGAGTACATCGGCAAGACCGATACCGCGCTGCAGACCTACTACCGCAGCCTGGTCTTCACGGGGAAGGCGTCCATGCCCAAACAACTGGCTTCCGACGCCGAAGTGGTGGCGTACGTGGCCAAGACCAAAGGCGCCATTGCGTATGTGAGCGCCGGCGCCAGTACCGAGGGCGTGAAAACGCTCGACGTGAAGTAACTGGAGTTATGTCATGAGTCGCTTCAACATCACAGCCAAGATCTGGCTGAGCATTGCCGTCTTCGTCCTGGGATTCGTCGTTGCCACAGTCCTGGGACAACTGCAGGGACGCAGCACCGAGAGCGCTCTGCGAACTGCTTCGGAGAGTCTGTTCCCGGCCGCGCAGCAGAGTCAGAACGGCGCCAACGGTTTTGAAAAGATGGTGAAGGGCTTCAGTGACGCCGTCATGACGCAGGATGCGTCAGGCGTAGAGCACTCCGCCGAGGAAGGGCGCCATGTGGTGGACAGTCTTCGCGGCCTCTCGGCCCTCACCGGGTCCACAGCGGAGCGGCGCGACGAGGCCGGTAAGTTGGCCGTGTCGGTGGATCAATTTGTCTCCGAAGCGCAGAGTGTGTACGGAGCGGTACTATCCGATCCGGCGAACATGACCAAGATGCAGGACCGGATGCGCGGTTTGGCCACTCTCACCGAAGGTATCAAAAGCTCCTCGGAGAAGCTGAAGGAGGAGTGTTCCAACGACCTGAAGCAGCAACTGGCAACTGTCCAGGAGGGTTCTGCGCACCAGCGCCTGGTCGCTTTGGTGGTGTTTGCGGTCACGCTGCTGGTGGCAGGCGGGATTGTCAACCTGACCATCCGCCGCGCCATCACAGGTCCCATCATGCGGGTGATCGACGGCGTACAGGGCGCCGCCGAAGAAGCCGGTCTGGCGTCCGATCGCATGGCGGAGGCCGGGAAGGTGGTCGCCCGGGACGCCCAGGAACAGGCCTCGTACATCGAAGAGACTTCGGCGTCGCTGGAGGAGATCTCGGCCACAACGCGCCAGAACGCCGACCGGGCCGGCGAGGCCGACGGATTGATGCAGGAAGCGACCCAACTGGTGGACCAGGCCACGCACGCCATGAACGACCTGACCACCTCGATGGATCTGATTGCGAAATCCAGCAACCAGGTGGCGACCGTGCTGAAGAGCATCGACGACATCGCATTTCACACCAATATATTGGCGCTCAACGCCGCGGTGGAGGCGGCCCGCGCGGGAGAGGTGGGCGCAGGCTTCAGCGTTGTGGCCGATGAAGTGCGCTCGCTGGCGCACCGCGCGGCCGAAGCCGCCCGGCAGAGCGCGGATATCGTGGCCAAGACCATCACCGACGTGGGTAAGGGGGTGGAACTGGTGACGCTGGCGCACAAGGCCTTCGACCGGGTTTCCGGCAAGATCGTGAACAGCAGCCAGGTCGTGAGCCAGATCGCCATTGCGAGCAAAGAACAGACCCGCGGCGTGGAACAAATCGGGCAAGCGGTGTCGCGCATGGGGAGTGTGACGCAGAACAACGCCGTCAACGCGCAGCAAACCGCGGAGTCGGCGGATGCAGTGACCACCCAGGTCCAGACAACCCGCAGGCACCTGGAAGAACTGGTGGCCGTGGTCGGTATGCGCCAGAAATAAAGATCCGGCCGCATCCGGCTGTAGGGCCTGGAAAAAATCGATGGGCAGTCGAAAGCGTCTGTTCCACATCGCGGCCCTTGCGCGTCAATGTGGACAGGCGCTTTCGTCTGTCAATCTCAACGCGAAATTATTTACAAAATTTAGGGCCTGCATATAAAAAATAAAGCAGACTTGACCGATAAATTACTTTGGGTGAGGATCGACGTCGTCATGACGCAACGACTTCCCATGGGGAGATTAATGAACTCCAAGATCGTGACGCTGGCAGTGGTTTTGTCCGCTGCGCCCTGTGCGATGCATGCACAATTTGATTTCAGGATCGACGGTATACCTGTCCAGGTTCACAGCTCTGTGTCGCAGGGCTTTGCATTTTCCAACCAGAACAACTACCTGACGATGAGCACAAGCGATGGCAGTTTCGCCATGACTGATGGCGCAGCCAACATCTCGTCTCAGTTAACAGACCACCTCAGGGTGGGCGCGCAGTTGTACGTGCGCAACGTCGGAAAAATCGGCGACTGGCGCCCGGACCTCGACTGGGCTGTTGTCGACTACAAAGTCAAAGACTGGCTGGGATTCCGGGGAGGAAAGATCAAGACCACCTTGGGGCTGCACAACGACACACAGGACATGGACTCGCTCCACACCTGGGCCATTCTGCCGCAGTCGATCTATCCAATCGACCTGCGGGCATCCACGATCGCCCATGTCGGCGGCGATGTGTATGGAACCATACCAGCGAAGCGCCTGGGCACATTCTCGTGGACCGTGTATGCCGGGCAGCGGCCCCAGGATCCACGCGGAGGATACGTTCTCGGGTTGTCCGCCATCGGGCTCAAGATGCAGAGCTACGGTGGATGGCAGCAAGGCCAGGACCTCCGCTGGAACACTCCCATCAAAGGTTTGCTGGTGGGTGCATCGCTGATGAATCAGCACATTGAAGGAAACGGATACCTGGATCTATCCACCGCGGTCAATCCGTTCCTGACCGCCATGGGTACACCCGACCACTCCCAGGAGCGGGAGCATTCCGTGAAGAACGATTACTACCAATACTATGTTCAGTACGCCACGGGCGCTTTGCGGCTGGAAGGCGAGTACCGCAGAGAGTGGCGCGACGAATGGGTCGGTTACTATACCCCCACGATGCAGCCTGAGTTTGATTTTCACGCGGTCTCGGATGCCCGCAGTTGGTACGGGTCGGCTGCATACCGGGTGTCGAAACTCTTGGAATTGGGGACGTACTTCTCCTGGTACAACGCCAACTGGAGCCAGTCTCTGTCCGATCCGGCAAATCACGTGTACGACAAAGTTGTGACCGCCAGATTTGACCTGAAGTCCTATTGGACTCTCAAAGTGGAAGGTCATTTCATGGATGGTTACGGCCAGTTCGATTCCATCCGCGGATTCTATGATCAGGTGAACCCCGGCGGCATCAAGCCGACCACGAATATGTTGGTCGTGCGCATGGGATTCGCCCTCTGAACTGCCAGGAGAATGAAAGGAAATCATGAAGCGAGTTCAAATCTCAGTGTTGTGTCTGTTTGCCGTGAGCGCATGGGCAGCCGACCTCAAAGTAATCGCCAATCCCAGCGTGGGTGCCTCCGCAGTCTCCGTCGATGACTTAAAGGGCGTCTTCCTGGCCACCAAGTCGTCGTTGAGCGACGGCAGCCACGTCGAACCGGTTCTGGAGAAGGGTGGCGCTACGCACGAAGCATTCCTGAAGGAGTACATCGGCAAGACCGATACCGCACTGCAGACCTATTACCGCAGCCTGGTCTTCACCGGAAAGGCCTCCATGCCCAAACAATTGGCCTCTGATGCCGAAGTGGTGGCGTACGTGGCCAAGACCAAAGGCGCCATTGCCTATGTGAGTGCCGGCGCCAGCACGGACGGCGTCAAAACGCTCGACGTCAAGTAGACGGGAGACGGACGACAGCCCGGGATCAGACAAATATCCTACGCCCTGATCGTTCATGTGATAAGGTGAATAGCCGAGGCTTGCCTCAGACTCTTTGCCTCCGGGACGGCCCACCGGAGATCCGAAAAGGCCGTCCTTTGAAAATCCTTCTTTACAACCCGGATAATGGCGTGACTCAGAACTTCATGCCGCACCTGTGGATGTTTTTGCTTCAGGCCCTCACCCCGCCCGGCCATGAAGTGCTTTTGATCGATGGCAATACGCAGGCCATGACGGACGCGGAACTGGTGGAATTCGCGTTGCGTTCTCAGGTGGGGCTGGTGGGCATTGGAGCCATGACCCGCATGATCGCCAAGGCCTATCGCGTAGCCGACGCCCTTCGCGCGGCTGGAATTAAGGTGGTAATGGGCGGACCCCATGTGACTGAAGTGCCGGATGAAGCTCTGGGCCGCGATGGCGGACCGCGCCACGCCGACGCCATCGCGCTGGGCGAAGCGGATGAGACCTGGCCCCGCATCGTGGCCGACGCGGTGCGCGGCCGAATGAAGGAAGTGTACACACCGGTGGACGTTTTCGGCCAGGAACGAAAACCGAGCCTGCAGGAGTATCCGCCCATTCCGTGGCAGTCGCTCGATATGGATCAGTTCAACCGGATCCCGGGCTTCGTCCGTCCCATCATGAAGCACTTCCATTACCAGTGGGAGACTTTTCACATCATCCCGATCGAAAGCGGACGCGGCTGTCCGTACGGCTGCGAGTTCTGCACGGTGACAGGCTTCTTCGGCGATTCCATCCGCTTTCGCACCAATGACAGCATCGTCTCTGAACTGTTGCGGCTCAAGGCGCGCGCCCGCGGCACCAGCGGCCAGATCGCCGTGTTCTTCGTCGACGACAATTTCGCCATCAACGTCAAACGGACCAAGTCGCTGTTGCGGGACATAATCGGACAATTTCGCCATCAACGTCAAACGGACCAAGTCGCTGTTGCGGGACATAATCGCGGCTGGCGCGCAGCTCAATTGGGTGGCGCAGATCAGCGCCAACCTGCTGCGCGACGAGGAACTGGTGGACCTGATTGCAGAGTCCGGCGGCAAGTGGATCTTCATCGGAATGGAATCGCTGGATCCGGCTAACCTGGCCAGTGTCAAGAAGAGCTTCAACAAGCCCAACGAGTACGCCGAAGTCTTGGAGCGGCTGGCGCGGCGCAACGTATACGCCATCACGTCCTTCATCTTCGGCCTGGATAACGACACCACGGGCGTAGGCGAGCGCACGCTGGCGCAGGTGCGCACCTGGCCGCCGGTGCTACCGGTTTTCGGGCAGATCACGCCCTTTCCTGCTACCCCTTTGTATGACCGGCTGATGCAGGAGGGGCGCCTCACGCGTCCCAAGCACTGGCTGGAATTCGCCCCGTTCCGAATGGCGCACACCCCGCTGCACATGACGATACCGGAAGTGCAGGATGAAGTTCGCTATGCGTGGACGAACTCTTACAGTCCGGCCGCTACGGAACGCGCGCTGAATGCCATTGCCGATGAACCGGTGCCCTACAAGATCAGCCACATGGCGTCGCGGCTGTTTTTCCGCGGGATCTATTTCCCCAAGAAGGGCGCGTGGCAATGGATCAAGCTGATCGGCCAGAACCGCCGTCCGATCTTCCGCATCATCCGCGAATCGTTCACCCAATGGCACGGCACGGCGGATGCGGCAGGGCGCCAGTCGCGCACCCCCGAGTTGTCGGAGAGTGCGGGAGATTAGCGGAACATTTCGGCTGGGCAGCCTAAGTTCGCCACGGCGCCGCGCAGGGTGTTCGTCGCCATTTCGGGCTTGCCGAGGTCCTGGTAGAGCGAGACTACGTTGCGCGCGGCCAGGCACAGGTGGTTGTGCACCAGCGGGCACTTCAAATCCAGGTGGTTCCCTCCGGACCCGGCATCGAGCGCGCAGCTTCCCGGCGCGGATTGTCTGTAGAATGCCACCGCTTCGCGGGCCAGGCGCCCGTACTGTGAGTTCAGCAAAAACCCTTCCAGCAGAGTGATGGGCACCCGGTCGATATCGCCCAGGGCGCGGTAAGCATTGGCCATCTCCAGGAAGAACTCCTGATCGGGCTGAATGCTTCGGCCGAACTTCAACGCCTCCAGCGCCTTCTGCGGTTCCGATAAGCGGAGGTAGCTGCGCCCCAGTTCCAGATACAAGGGCGGCCACCCTGTCCGCAGCAACTGAACGCCGTGTTCCGCCGCGCGCTGCGCCATTACGCGTCCCGTGGCGGCATCCACCTGGGCGCCCCGCGTGAGCACGTCCACCGATTTTTGAAACCACTGGCGGCTTTCGGGAGCCGGCGCCACCGCCTCTCCCTTCAACCGATAGGTGTAGCCGGCGCTGGCATAGGGCGGCGAAGCGCTCTTGTCATCCGGCAGGGTTCCGAGAATCGTCAGCGACCGGTCCATCTCCGCCACCGCCCGGTCGAGTTGCGGCGGGTTGGCGACCGTCCAGGCCACGGCCAGGCCGTTGTGCGATTTGTAGCTGTTCGGGCAAGAGATCAGGTTGGCCCCGTATAACTTTTCGTCGTCGTACCAGTCGAAATACTTTTCGTCGTCGTACCAGTCGAAATTGCGGACAAAGGTGCGCGTCGCGAAGGCAAGGCAGACGATGCCGAGAATCGCGGCAGCCGCATCCCCCGGCCGCGACAGCTTGCTGCAAGCCGCGCGCACCGCCAGCACCAGCAGACAGGCAAAGGCAATCGACGGCACGTAAAGGAAGCGCTCAGCCATGATGGTTCCGGCGAAGATCAGCAGGTTCGATGTGGGAGCAAGCGCAGCGAAAAAGAGCCCGATACAGAAAAACACGGTTCTGTTTCGCCGATAGCCGGCCATGCCGCAAGCTCCCGCAGTCAGGCAGCACAACAACGCAATCACGGTCTTCCAGTCTTCCCAGCGGGCAAGGCTCCAGCCGAACAGGGGGGTCTGATTGTAGGAATAGTCGCAGGAGAGCTGCGCCGGCCAGATCAGCAGCCAAAGGTACTTGCCGAGCACCTTGATGGCGGTGAGGCGGGCCGTCCAGAAATCCGCGCCAGTGAGCGGATTATCGGAGTAGGGAAAGATGATGGGCGGGTTGCCCGCGAAAACCGAAAAGCGCACGTAGAGATAGACCGCGCAGGGCAGGCCGATGGCCAGATAGCCCGGCACCCGGGAGGCCCAATTCTTCGAATCGGGAAAAGCCATGTCGTACAGGACGATGGCGGCCAGCACCACAATGGCGCTCTCCTTGGAAAACATCCCGATGGCGGTGACCGCCGCCGCCCCGGCCAGCCATGCCAGCCGCAGCATGCCGGATGTCCGTGTGCCGTAGATGTAGCAGAGCAGGCCGCCCAGCACACCCAGGCCCGCCAGCAGATCGGCGCGCCCCACGATGTTCGTTACCGATTCAGTGAGCAGCGGGTGCACGGCCCACACCGCGGCCATGGCGGCGGCCCAAATGCGTTGCTTGAACAGCAGCAGTCCCAGAGCGTATACCAACACCGCGTTCAAGCCATGCAGCGCGAGATTGACCCAGTGGTAGCCGGCGGGATGGATGCCATTACCCAGCGTGACGTAGTTGAACAGGTAAGAGAGCGAGGTCAGTGGCCGGTACAGATTGGCGGGCTGCTTGGGCCAATAATCCTGCGTGAGCAGCAGGTGTATGTTCTCGGAGGTCGCGGCGTGGACGCGCGCGTCCATCGGGATGGCCGCACGATTGTCGTAAGGGAATCCGTCGCGAAAGGAATTGGCGTTGGCCAGCAGGATGAGGGCCCAGAGCGTGGCAACGATCAGACCGTGACGCCGCCAGATGGGATCGATCGGACTCGCTGCGATAGGCGCGGGAGCGGGTTGCGATGGCGGCAGGTCGGTCCGCCCCTTGCGTGGCCTGGATTTCATTCGGTGAACCACCACTTTAAGTAATTCGCGGCGCGCGCCGCAAGTATACGCTGCAAACCGGTGCACCCGGTTCATGAGGCGAAGCCTCACCCGGAAGCGGTGAAAAAATGCAGTTCGCAGGCGAAACCGCCGGCGCTGCCACCGGCGAGTCATGTGTTTGCTTTGGTGGGGCCTGCTTCAGCCGGCTTTGGCCTGCCAACACCCGCTGGCGGCGCTTCTTTTCACAGCTTGCCTGGCTCCGCTTTGCCCCTTTTACGAAATCGCGACGCGTTTTTCCTTCGGCGGCCAGACGCGTGTACAGCAGTTCGCTTGCCCGCTCCGCCATGTGCAACAATGGGAAGAATCTCTATGATTCAAGACGTACTCACCGAGGGCCTGACTTTCGATGACGTTTTACTCGAACCGGCCCGTAGCGAAGTACTTCCCGCTGAAGTCGACACCCGAACCTGCCTCACTCGGCAAATTGGCCTGAATATCCCGATTGTCTCCGCCGCGATGGATACCGTGACGGAGTCGCACCTGGCGATCGCGCTGGCGCAGCAGGGCGGTATCGGAATCGTCCACCGCAACATGTCCATTGAACGGCAGGCGGAGGAAGTGGACCGCGTGAAACGCAGCGAAAGCGGCATGATCGTGGACCCCATCACGATCGAGCCGGAGCAATCCATCGCGGCCGCCCAGGCCCTGATGCAGCGCTACCGCATCTCCGGAGTCCCCGTGACCAAGGGCGGAAAGCTGGTGGGCATTCTCACCAATCGCGATCTGCGCTTCGAGACGCGCTTCGACCTGCCCATCAGCGAAGTCATGACCAAGGAGAATCTCGTCACTGTTCCGGTAGGCACTACGCTGGAACAGGCTGAAGCGATTCTGCACAAGCACCGCGTGGAAAAGCTCCTGGTGGTGGACGATCAATTCCGCCTGAAAGGCCTCATCACCGTCAAGGACATTCAGAAGAAATTGAAGTACCCCAACTCCGCCAAAGACAGCCAGGGACGCTTGCGCGTGGGCGCGGCCATCGGCGCCACGGGCGATTTTCTGGAGCGCGCGCAGGAATTGTGGAAGCGCAAGGTGGACGTGGTGGCCATCGATACCGCGCACGGCCACAGCGGCCGCGTGATGGCCGCGGTCAAAACCATCAAGTGCAAACTGCCCGAGCTGCAGCTCATCACCGGCAATGTGGCCACTTACGAAGGCGCCAAGGAGCTGATCTCACTCGGTGTGGACGGCATCAAAGTGGGCATCGGACCGGGTTCCATCTGCACCACGCGCGTGGTATCGGGCGCAGGCGTTCCGCAGATCACCGCGATTTCCGAGTGTTCCCGGGCGACGCGCGAAGCCGGCGTGCCGCTCATCGCCGATGGCGGCATCAAGTTCTCTGGCGACGTCACCAAGGCCATTGCCGCAGGCGCGGACACGGTGATGATCGGCAGTCTGCTGGCCGGCACCGATGAGAGCCCCGGCGAGACCATCCTGTACCAGGGCCGCACTTTCAAAACGTATCGCGGGATGGGGTCCATGGGCGCCATGACGCAGGGCAGCAGCGACCGTTACGCTCAGAATCCCAACGGCAAACTGGTGCCGGAAGGCATCGAAGGGCGCGTTGCGGCCAAGGGCCCTCTGTCCGAACTGGTCTATCAACTGGTGGGCGGTCTGCGCAGTGGCATGGGCTATGTGGGCGCCAACGATATCGACGAACTGCACCAGAAGGCCCGATTCCTGCGCATCTCGCCTGCGGGCTTGCGGGAAAGCCACGTGCACGACGTCATCATCACCAAAGAAGCGCCCAACTACCGCGTGGAGTAGTCTTCAAAATCGGCTAGTACGGCCTTTTCCATTTTGCGGGCGGCGCTCAGCAGCCAGCCGCGCGGCCGCTTCGTCAAATCGTTGTGTAGCACGCGGGCTTTGGCGCTGCCCAGATGCACGTTGGCCGTCTCCCACCCCATGGCCTGCAACAAATGAATCTCATCGCGCTCCTTGGGCAGCGCGGAAAGTTCGATGCGTGAACAGTCGGGCGCGAGGCGGCGCACAATCCAGCGCTTCTGGAGGCGCACATAGGGATCCGGACACCGCACGGCACAGTCGATAATCTCCTGATACCGAATGGGAGCGGTACCCTTGCCCTCCTCCGCCCAGACGCAGGCTGATGGCGCCAGCGCCTTAGCTTCGCGCGCCACGGATCCGCCGTGCCACTCGGCGATGGCCACGTAGCGCTGGCGGCCCAGGCTGCCCAGACCGGCTACGCGATGCGACACCCGCCAGTGCAATCCGCTCTCCGGCATCATGTTGGCGATAGCTTTCAGCGCGCCGGCCGGCGGTTCCTCCGCCACCTCTTCCAGGGCGTGCAGCTTCTCCCAGTACTGCTCGGGCTCATGCAGGCGCGCCGTGGCCATGTGGCGCAGGCTGGCATGGTGTTCGGCGAGGGCGAACGGCCGGCCTCCCGCTTCCAGAGCCTCCAGGTAGCCCTTGAGGATAACCGCGATTCCCTCCTTGACATCGCATGTCATCTGGGCGAGCAGCGCGCTGGCCGCCAGGCGGAGCAGGTCGTTCGTGTAGGGCATGTTCCAGGCTTCGTCGAAATCGTTAATGCCCCAGATGAGCCGGCCCTCTTTGTCGCGCCACGTTCCGAAATTCTCTACGTGCAGATCGCCCACCGCCAGTACCGAGGGCGCCGCGGCAGCCTCGGGGCAAACATCCCGCCAGATCTGCGCCCACCGGTAATACGTGGCACGCAGAAATGGGAAGGGATTGGTGCGCATCTGCTCGTGCTTGAAGCGCAGATCCTTCTCGACGATGGTCAGATGGCGGGCCAGCCACGTCTCGTACCGTTCCGTTGCCTTTGCGATCTTCATTCTGCCACCGCCGGAACCATCATCCATTTGAGGATACAGCGCGGATGGGCCGCGATGCTCTCGCAGTCCACGCGCACCAGGGCCGCCTTCTTCATGTCGATCGCCAGCGACGGGCTGTTCAGCAGCATCGCCGCCAAGGAACTCATCAGCGGCTCGTGGCTGGCCAACAGGATCGCGCTCTCGTCCTGGCAGGCGCGAATCTCGTCCCACGTATCGTGAGGGGAAGCGTTCGGCACCAGGGCCTTCGTGCGCAGGATTTTCCCCTTGTAACCCAGCACGTCGGCCGCGATATCCGCGGTCTCCACGGCGCGTTTGTAGGGGCTGGAAAGCATCAGGCTCAGCGAGACGCCGGCCGCGCGGGCGCGCTTCATGACGCGCCGCAGCTTTTCTTTGCCCTCGCTCGTAAGAGCCCGCTCGGAATCGGGATGGCCCGGTGCGGCATCCTCGGCAATCCCATGGCGCAAAAGATAAATCTGCATCTACGGCCATCATACACTGCTACCTCTCAAGCGCCACTTCGTTCGCGTGTAGGCGATCCGGAATCCCGTTCGCTCGGCGTTCCGCTGCGAGTTGCCGGCCGCTTCGGCCACCATCATGGCCAGGTCGCAGCCGTTGTCGAAAGCGTAACGCAGGCGCTCCCGCAGCAGTACCCCTTGCAGCCCGCGGCGCCGCATCTCCGGAACGGTAGCCGCGCCGGCGAAGAGGGCGACGCCTTTATGGATACACAGCGCACCAGCGGCGCCGGGCTGGCCGTCCAAGTCGGCGAGGAAGCAGACCGTGCCCCCGCGCGCGGAGGAAATGGCGCAAGTCCGCGACAGAGAGTCCAGCAACTCCGGATGTTCGTGCGTCCAGGCACGGGCATTGATGCTGCTCCACAGCTCCGCCTCCCCGGGGCCGGTAACCCGCACCGTGATCGGTCCATGGTCTTCGGCCGCGGGCCTCTCCACACACCGGTACAGGACGTTGCTAATCTCCATCGGCCTGTACTGGCGGGCGCAGAGAAGGTCCAGGGCGGCGACGCCAACAAGTGGACTTACTTCATGAAGCACCGGCGCCCCGCGATCGCGAAAGAAGCACTCGATCACATCCAACGAGGCCGCCCTCAATTCCTCGAAGATGCCGAGACCGAAAGTCTGCGTGACTGGAGAGTCGGCGCCATCGAAAACCGCGTATGCTCCGGCGCACTCCATCCACTGGGCGCCGCTGGCGGGGAACAGGCGCCGCCGCGCCTCTGCGAACTGCGCACACGCGTGCCCTTCGGTGCGCTCCAGGCGCCTTGCCAGTGAAAGATCGGCAAAAACCATGGCACTTGGTATAGTACACGTCAAACAGCCTTGCCCGCCCGATGCATGTAGAATGGGTGGACGTGCCCCGCGTGCGTACCGTCCGGATGTGTTGGATCGTCGCGGGATTGATATTCGGATTCTTCGTAGTGCTGGCCGGACCGCTCTTTCTTTTCTGGGACGCGCTGCACCCTGCGTGGAGTGAAAGCAGCCTCACGGCCGAATTTCAATCCATCCGCTACGAGTCCGGCGGACTGGTCTTCCGTTACGCGGTCCATAACCTGACACGCCATGCCGCGCAGTTTCAGGCCACGCTCACGGAAATCCATACGCTGCAGGCGAACGACCGGCCATCGGTCGGCTATCCCAACGTCCTCCTGCCATTCAACGTGCCGGCCCGTGGGTCGCACGTTGTCGAAGTGCGGCTGGAATTGCCCGCCTTCGCACTGCAGAACGAAGCCCTCACTCCTCCTCTCACTCCGCCGCCCCCCACCGCAGCCGCCACACAGTTCTCCCTGGAGAACGCGCTGACCGATCTGAACGGGTTCGAACTCGTGGATGAAACCAACGGCATCCGCCTGGTGCTGCCGAGAGGCTGGTAACCCCTGTTAAAATACGGGTGTAGATGCTGAAGCGATTCATCCTGTGGGATTTTGCGCGGGCCAGTTGGCAATACGATGTCATGGTCGCGATCATCCTGGCCTTTATTTTTCTGACCCCTCGCGACTGGTTCCGTGACCAGCCCCGCATTCCCAGCGCCAGCAGCATTGTCCCGCTGCCGGCGGATGGATTCTTTGTTCCCATCGAGGTGCTGCAGAAGACCCCCGAGAATCAGCGCGTCTCCTCGCTGACCAGGCAAATCCGGACGTTGCCCGGACACACGCACTTCACGGTCACCCGAATCGAACCGATTCTGAATTCGGAAGGCGAACTGCAGGGGTATATGGCGTTCGCGCGGCCTTGAACCGGCCCAGTTTGGCGAGCGTACTCCCCAGCGGGATGGCTTGCGTATGTTGGAATAGGAGTAAGTGGATGCGCTGCTTTCGATTGTCGCTCGTCCTCCTCGGAATCGTCACCACGCTCACGGCCGCTGCCGGGTTGGCGTCCGACGATCTGGCCGAAGTGTTCGCCCGGCTCGATAGGGCTGCGCCGGGCTTCCGGGGATTCTCGGCGGAGGTGCGCAAGGTGAAACACTCGGCGCTGATTCCGGAAGACGACGTGCAAACCGGCAAGATCGTGGTGCGGCGTGCCAAACCCCACGAATTGCAGATGCGTCTGGATATAGACCCGCCGGATCAGCAGGAGGCAGTGCTGGACGGAACCAAACTCGAGATCTATTACCCCAAGAGCAACACGATTCAACCTTACCTGTTAGGGAAAACCGCCAAGCCCATGCTGGAGCAGGTCTTGATTCTGGGATGGGGCAGCACCAGCCGGGATTTGAAATCTGCGTACGACATCACCTACGGCGGGCAGGAGACGGTGGCGGGCCAGAAATCGGTACGTCTGGACCTGATTCCGAAAGACAAAGATCTGCTTGCACACATACCCAGGTTTGAGCTTTGGATCTCTGAAGAAAGCGCCACCAGCGGCATCGCCGTGCAAGTCGAAATTTACGAAAAAGGTGGCAATGACTACAATTTAGCCACTTACACCAACATCAAACTGCGCGGCGTATCGGAATCCGAAGTGAAATTAAACGCACCTAAGAATGCGCACTCGGAGAAACCGATCAAATAGGAGTTACGTTCTTTAGGGCAAGGCATGAAGACAAGAGCGAGCGCCTACCGGCTGGAATATCTCGATTGGGTGCGCGGCATCGCCGCCCTGATCATGCTCCAGGGGCATGTGTTCGATTCCTTCCTGAAGGCGGATCTGCGCCCTGGCGGAGCGTACCTGTTCTCCCAATTCGTGGGTGGCATGCCGCCGGCCATCTTCCTGTTTCTCACCGGAGTCACACTGGCGTTCCTGATGGATAGCACGGAACGTAAGGGCATAGGCCCGCTGTTTCGCGTGATCGAGGCATTTCGGCGCTCCGGCTACCTGTTCTTCCTGGCGTTCGCATTCCGTCTGCAGGCCTTCACCTTCGGGTTCCCCGCCGCCACATGGCAGGATCTGTGCAAGGTGGACGTGCTGAACTGCATGGGATTCTGTATCGCGCTGCTTTCCGTAATGGCCGTCTTCACCACCCGTGAACGCATCCGGTTCTGCGCCATTCTGGGGCTGGCAATCGCCGCGGCCTCACCGTTGATCTCGCAGATGGATTGGTCGCGCCTGCCGTGGTTTGTGCGCGCGTACCTGGTTCCCGACTACCGGTATTTCGGCCTGTTCCCGTGGGGCGCGTATCTGGCATTCGGCATGAGCGCGGGCAGCGTCATCCGCGTGGTGCCGGCTGAAGCCACCGAGCGGATGATGCAGTGGAGCGCCCTGCTGGGAGGCGCGTTGATACTGGTCTGCCAGTATTTCGCCAGTGCCCCGTTCCAGATCTACGCCAAGTCGGAGTTCTGGCTGAATCATCCGGCGCAGATTTTGACTAAGGTCGGGGTGACTTTGCTGATCCTCCCGGTAGCGTTCGTGTGGACCCGATATGGCGCGAAGGAAGGCGGCTGGAGCTTTGTGCGGCAGTTCGGTATTACCAGCCTGCTGGTGTACTGGGTGCACATCGAACTGGTCTACGGACGCTGGTTCTTTTTCCTGAAAGAGCGCCTCACGGTAGCCCAAACTATCCTTGCGGCAGTCATCGTGATTCTGCTCATGCTGGCCCTCTCGCTAATCAAAACGAATTGGGGAAAAGTGAAGGCTGCGCTGAGCGACATGGGCTGGCGCTTAGGCCCCAAGGCGGACCCTGTGGCGGGGGATTAAGACTTTGCGAGCGGTCATTGGCGATTCGCGAGGAATCGGTCGAGAACACTCTGGGTGATGTAAGAGCTGGTCTGGCGCAGCCGGTCCGCCGCACTGCGAAGGTCCAGTAATCCGTGATCGGCGCCCGCCGACAAAACCCCCAGCGTGCCGGTGTAACGTAGTTGCCGCCGCTCCGCTTCGCGCCGCCCACGGATCTCATCTGATGATGATCCGATCGGCTCCCAATTCTTCGGCAAGCAGAATGGCGTCGCGTTCGCCCGCATCGAGGCGGGCCAAATCCCTATCGGGCGCTCCGCGCGGGGTGCGGGTCTCGCGCCATGCTGGCGCTGGGCGATCCAGGTCCGCACCGCGTCCGGGGCGCGCGGTAGTCTGAGTTCCTCGCACACCGATGTTGGAACCACGACTCGTAGAGTGCCGGCAGGACTTCAATCTCACCGATCAGAATCAGGTAATTGATCGGGCCGGTGTCGGCCACGACGATCATCCGGCGCGCCGTTCGCCGGGCTGATCTCCGCATCGCTCTGCACGTACCTGCGGGGCGATCTGGCGCACCGTTTCAAGATCATGATCGAGATCCTCTCCGGTGTAGTGCAGGAATACGCCGTCTTCCTTCAAAAAAGCGTGGACTTCCATTCGGGGTTTCGAAGCCGAGCAGTTTCCGGATTTCTGCTTCCGAGAGCCGGTCGCTCCGGTAACCCTCAAGGGCAATAGCTTCCAGGGTGGCGCGCGCTGGATCCTGACCCGCGGGCACGAACTGACGGACCAGTTCTTCCGGAATCTCAATCGTGATCGTCATCTTGGCCTCCCTGCGTTCAGGGTAGCCTGAACCAAGGCAGACCCTGGGGCAGGGACCAGATTCGCACTCGTTACAGTTTCAGGACCGGTCCTCGATGAATGCTCCAAGAGTTTCTGCCTAACGCGGAAATTCGTCCGGCGCGGACGATCCACGGCGTACCGCAGATCCACCAATCCGTGGTCGGCGACCGCTGCCAATACGCCCAACGTGCCCTCGCAGGGAATGCGTCTCCGCTTTGGCTCCCGCCGGCCGGGAATTTCATCAATGACGATCTGATCGGCCCCCAATTCCTCGGCCAGCAGAATGGCATCCCGTCCCCAGCACCAAGGCAAGCCAAATCCGCGCCTGGAGATCTGCGCGGTGCGCGAACCTCCAGCCATTCTGGTAGCTTGGCGATCCACGTCCGTACGACGTCCGGAGCAAGCGGCCGTTTGAGTTCCTCGCATACCGAAATCGGAACGAGCACCCGTTGGAAGAGTGCCGGCAGGAGTTCAATCTCGCCAATCAGAATCAGGTAATGGATCGGGTCGGTGCCGGCAATCAGGATCATCCGGCGCGCCGCTCGCCGGGCAGATTTTCGGGACGCTGCGCTCACACCCGCTCTGCAACCTGACGCGCTACTTCGCAATCCTGTCGCAGATCTTCCAAGGTGTAATTCAGGAACGCACCATGTTCCTTCAAGAGCGCATCCACTTCCATGAGCGTGTCGAATCTAAGCAGCTCTCGAACTCCTCCTACCGTAAGCCGGTCGCTCCGGTATCCTTCAAGAGCAATAGGTTCCAGGGCGGCGCGGTTTGGATCCTGACCCTCGGGCACGAACTGACGGACCAGTTCTTCCGGAATCTCAATCGTGATGGTCATTCGGCCTCCGTGTGTCCAATGTAGCTTGTCCCGCACGGCGAGATGCGCTACCACTAGGGCATGCCCACCACCAGCGACGATATTCGCTATGCGCTGCGCTCTATGCGCCGGAATCCGGGATTCACCGCCGTCGCGATCGCTTCCCTCGCACTCGGCATCGGCGTGAACACCGCCATCTTCAGCCTGGTGGATCAACTGTTATTGTGGTCCGTTCCGGCGCGCGATCCCGGCAGCCTGGTGAATCTCGAAGCGGGCCGCAGCGGGACCTACCCGTTCTACCGCGAGTATCGCGACCGGAACCACGTATTCTCGGGCATGCTCGCCAGTAGTCGTCCCCTGACTGCCGGGGTACGGCCGGAGGGTGCGGCGGCGGTGGAAGTCGGCAACGTGTCCTACGTGAGCGGCAGTTACTTCCAGACTCTCGGCGTCGGCTCCGCCGCAGGCCGTGTGCTGCGAGACTCCGACGACTTGCAACCCGGAGGATCGCCAGTAGTGATCCTGGCCTACGACTATTGGCAGCGCCGGTTCGCTGGTAACCCGGGCGTCATCGGCCGTAGGTTTTCCGTGAACGGGTATCCGCTGGAAGTCGCCGGCATCGCCGAAAAAGGCTTCGGCGGACTCTTCAACGGCAGCCGGGCCGATGCCTTTATTCCGTTGACCATGTACCCCATGACTACGCCCGCGTCTGCCTCCATCTGGAGTACGTCGCGCATGGACTGGCTGAGCACCGTGGGCCGCCTGAAGCCGGGAGTCTCGTTGCCGAAAGCGCAGGCCGACCTGCGGGTGCTCTGGCCGCAGGTAGTGG
>OKRF01000106.1:20540-32215 GCA_900290315.1 Candidatus Sulfopaludibacter sp. SbA3
GTGCTCTGGCCGCAGGTAGTGGACGCGGTCAACGAAGCGGCAGTCAAGAGCGGACGCAAGGCCGGAAAATACGCCGGAGAAAAGCCGCTCACCGTCACGCCCGGTGTGCACGGCACAGCGCCCGGCCCAAACCGGGCAGCGGATCCTCTGACAGTGCTGATGGCGGCTACCGGCCTGGTGCTGCTGATTGCCTGTGCCAACATCGCCAACCTGCTGCTGGCGCGCGCCGCGGGACGCCGGAAGGAGATCGCGATCCGCCTGGCTATGGGAGCGAGGCGAGCGCGGTTGGTCCGCCAACTCCTCACCGAGAGTCTTGTCCTGGCAGCCGTGGGCGGCGCCGCCGGATTCGGGCTGGCGCACTGGAGTGTGGCGGCGATTGCCGCTGCCCATCTGGTCAGTCCAACCCTCCGCCTCCAGCCCAGCCTCACGCTGGCTGCATTCTCCGCCGGTCTGACTCTGCTTACGGGCATGCTATTCGGACTGGCTCCCGCTTTGCGGATCACCCGCGTGGACATCGCCCAGGCCACCAAGGACAGCGGCGCTTCGACGGCGAGCGGATCACGAGTCCGGATGGGTAAGGTCCTCATCGCGGTGCAGGCGGCATTGTCCCTGGCACTTTTAGTGGGCGCGGGACTCTTCGTTCGTACCCTGCAGAATCTGCAGCACGTCGATTTGGGCTTCCGGAGCGAGAACGTGATTCTCATCGATGCCGATGCTTCCCACTTGGGGTACACAGGGCATCGTCTGCGCACGTTCTACGATCAACTGCTGGAGCGCACGCGCCACCTCGCGGGCGTTCGGTCCGCAGGCCTGGCCGGGATGACACCGATGGGCAGCTTCTTTATGGAGCGTTCGTATTCCGCGGAGGGTTATCAGGCCCATGAGGGCGAAAAGCTCATCGCCATCTCAAATGCGGTCTCGGAAGGATACTTCAGGGCGTTGGGTATCCCGGTACTGCTGGGCCGCGATTTCCGGGCGCAGGATGAACCGGCCATCACCCCGAAGGACAACCTCTTTGCGGCGCTGGGGCGGATGGGCGGCGGCGGCAGCGATTCGGCGGCGAACGCTTCTCACGTCTGCATCGTGAACGAATCCCTGGCCCGCCACCTTTTTGGCGACGGCAATCCCGTCGGGCGGCATCTCAGCTTTGACGCTCCGTATGCAGCGGCCAATGCGATGGAGATCGTTGGAGTTGTCAAGGACGTCCGCTACTTCGGGGTCAGGCACCCTGACGACGTCGGCGTGATCTATTCCCCGAGTTGGAGTAACGGCGCGGAGGCGCGCTGGCTCGCCGTGCGCGTTTCAGGCAGGGCTGCCGGAGTCACTGCCGCGATCCAGCGGGAACTGCGCAACATGGACCCTAACGTACCTTTGCTCGCGAGCGGCGCTCTGGCGGAACATGTCAGCGCCGACCTTGGGCACGAGCGCATGATCGCATACCTGTGCGGTTGCTTTGGAGCGCTCGCGCTGGCTCTGGCGGCGGTCGGCTTGTACGGCGTGATGGCTTATGCGGTGGCGCAGCGGACCAAGGAAGTCGGCATCCGCATGGCTCTCGGGGCGGGACGCGTCGCCGTCATCCGGATGATGGTGAGCGAAGGACTGGTCCCCGTTCTTTTCGGCATTGCGATTGGGCTGGCCGGAGCGCTGGCGGCAACCCGCCTGGTGGCCAGTTTCCTCTTCGGAGTGGCGCCGCGCGATCCGCTCTCGTTTGTTCTGGCCGTTTCGGCACTGGTGGTTGTAGCGCTACTGGCCGCCGCCATTCCCGCGCGCAGAGCCAGCCGCGTGGAGCCCGTGATCGCCCTCAGGCATGAATAATGCCTGCCGTTACTCATAGCGCAGCGCGGCGATGGGGTCGAGCTTCGACGCCTTGAGTGCCGGCCAAATGCCGAAGAACAGGCCGACGCTGGTGGCCACGGTGAATCCCGCGACCACGCTCCAGAGCGGCACCGTGGAGGGCAAACTGGGGACGAACGTCCGGATGGCCAGGCTGAGCAGCCAGCCCGCCGCGATGCCGATTACGCCGCCGGATGCGGTGACCGTCATGGCTTCCAGCAGGAACTGCCAGGTGATATCGCTGCGCCGCGCGCCCACGGCCTTGCGCACCCCGATTTCGCGCGTGCGCTCAGTTACCGAAACCAGCATGATGTTCATCACTCCGATGCCGCCCACCAGAAGACCGATGGAAGAGATCACCACCATGACTAGACCCACCGTGCTGATTACCTGGCGGAACTGAGTGATGACACTCTCGGCGCTGGCGATGCCAAAGTTATCGGGGGCGGAGGCTTTCACATGACGCCGGCGGCGAAGCAATTCGGTAACTTCGTCGCGCGCCTGATCCATCTTGCCGGGCTGCACCAGCACGCAGATGAAGTTGTCCTTGGCCTCGGGATACGCCTTCTTGAAAGTGTTGTAAGGAGCGAGGATGGCTTTGTCGTTCTGGTCGTCGCCCAGGAAAGATTTGAACTTGGTAAGAGTGCCGATGACTTCCACGCTATGACCATCCACGAGGATGCTCTTCCCGATGGGGTCCACGTGCTGGAAGAACCGCTCACGCACGCCGTTGCCAATCACGGCTACGTCGCGGCGGTGGGTGTCCTCTGGACCGGTGAAGAAGCGGCCTTCGTGGAGCGTTGCATTGATGAGTTGCAAGTGGTCTGCGGTGACGCCTACAAAGAGGGCGTCGAGCATATCCTGCCCCTTGTACCGCGCCGTCACTGGCGGCAAGCCGAAGTCTCCGATTTCGCGAAACAGTTCCACGGAGACCATTTCGACGGACGGGCACTGTTCCTTGATGGCCATGGCGTCTTCGTAGCTGAGCGACTTGCGCTCGCGCTCTTCGCGGCTCAACGCGTGCGGTGCCCCGAGTTGCAATTTGTAAACCCACAGAGTGCGCGTACCGAACTGCTGTGCCACTTCCACCAACTGCTTGTCCAGGCCGGCGATGAGGGAAGTCACCGCGATCACCGTGGTGGTGCCGATCACCACTCCCAATACCGTCAGGAACGAGCGGAACTTGTGGGTGCGCAGTGTGTCGAGTGCCAGCAGCAGATTCTCGCCAATGTGCCGGCGGTGGACAGGCATCATCAATTCTCCGTTCGCAGCGCCTCGATGGGATCGAGGAGTGCAGCCTTGCGGGCGGGATAAATACCGAAAAAGAGACCGACGGCGGCGGAGAGCGAGACGCCTACGACCATGGCGCTCACGGGAACCTCCGCGGTAAAGAACATGTTCACCACGCGCGCGATGACCATGGCAAAGAGAACGCCGGCGATGCCGCCCGTGCCCGCCATCACTCCCGATTCAATCACGAACTGCCAGAGGATGTCGCGCCGCCGCGCGCCGAGCGATTTCCGGATGCCGATCTCGTGAGTGCGTTCGGTGACACTGGCCAGCATGATGTTCATGATCACGATCCCGCCTACCACCATGAAGACGGCGACCAGCCCGATAGTCGCCGCAAAGATCGTGCCCGTCAGATTCTGCCAGGCGCTCATCAACGTGTCCGAGGCGTTGATGCCGAACGTATCCTCCTCCTTGAACCGCACGTGGCGGCGAGCCCGCATCAAAGCCCGGACCTCATCCTGCAACTCCATCATGTGCTGGCTGTCCGGCGCCTTGATGTACACGAGCAGTTCGGGACGTCCCATCCAGATACTTCGAAATGTGGAGAGCGGAACGAAGGCGAAGTTGTCCTCGCTCTGTCCGAAAGTGCTGCCGACACGCTCGGCGACGCCGACCACGCGGAATGGAAGACCGCCCAGAGACACTTCCTTGTCCAGAGGATCGACGTTGGGGAAGAGCTTTTCCACCAAGTCCTGGCCGATCACGCAGACGCGGGCGTTGTGCTGGTAATCGCTCTCGATGATGTACCGGCCGGCTTGAATCTTTTCGCGGCCGATGTCCACGAAACTGGGCGTCATGCCGTTCAGCGTGATCTCCTCGATAACGTGGCCTTTATAGCGAGCCGGCGGATTGGGGCTGAGATTGGCCATGGCTCCGATGTGCTGGTACCCGGTGAGACCGTCCCTCAAATACTCGTAGTCTTCGAGGCGGATGGGTTGATTGCGGCGGCGTGCCATGAGGTAGGTGTCGAAGCTCTGGGCCCATAGAAACTGGTGGAGGACGAACGTGTTGGTGCCCAGGTTGGCAATGTGGTCGGCGATATAGAGATTCATGCCGTTGACCACGGACATTACGACGATGAGCGTGGTGGTGGCAATCACGACGCCCAGAAGGGTGAGGAACGAACGCAGCTTGTGGCTGCGCAGCGCTTCGGCGGCGATCCAGAAAGCTTCACGGGCGGTTACCCATGCGGTGACGCGCTGGCTTTTCTTGAGCACTTGAATGGCTCCACGAGCCTGCCCTGACGGTCCTACAGTTGAAAGTAGCATCCCCGTAAAAGAGGCGCAACGGTGTGGCATTGCAGATTTACAGATGTCAATATATATTTCAAAAGGAGACGGAGACTCTCATGCAAACTGAATCCACTCGCGAGAATGCGGCTGCAGCCCTGCGCCAGATCAACCAGGCATGGCTCGACGGCCGCGTCCAGGATATGGAGCCCCTGCTGCACCCTGAGATTGTGATGGCGATTCCCGGCTTTACGGGGAGCGTCCAGGGACGGGAAGAATTTCTTGCGGGGTTTCGCGACTTCCGGGACAACTCGACCATTCACGAGTACAGCCAGCGCGATCAGCAGGTCGATGTCGCCGGCGATACGGCGGTGATCACCTTTCGCTACGAAATGGTCTATGAGCGCTCCGGCCAACGCTCGCGTTCTACCGGCCGGGACCTGTGGGTATTCCAGAGGCAAAACGGGGCGTGGATCGCGGTCTGGCGGGCCATGCTCGACATGCAGGAAAGCGCGGTGTGATCGCTCCTTCGGGTACTCGTTGAAGTGGCTTCAGCCGTTACCATGTGCCAGACAATCTGCGACAATAGCACCAAGGAAACCGGAATGCTGCACCACGTGAAAGACCTCTCTCCAGAACAGCGTCGCACCGTTGAGAATCTTCTCGGTCGCCCAGTGGCCGACGACGAATCCGTGAGCGTCAAGAGCATTCGGCCAGCGGCGATTCTTCCGCCACAACTCTCGCCGGAAGAGTGCGTAGAAGCGCTTGAGAAACTCCGTACATATTTTGCCAAGGTGGACTCACAACGCAGATCGGTAAGCGACGAAGAAGAGGAAGAAATCATTAACGAAGCGTTGCGCTCTACGCGGCCAAATTACAGGCCCGTTCATTGAGGATCGTCCTCGACACAAATGCTCTCGTTCGGGCACACTCCCGAAGTTCATCGCAAGCTCGAAGCCTCCTGGTAGAACTACTGGCGCGCCGGCACCGGCTCATTCTCTCCAACGAGATCCTGGCGGAGGTGACAAGGGTACTTCGATACTCGAAGTTTCAGGCCCTGTTTGGACTCGCAGAGGAGGACCTGCTCGAATACACTCAGTTCCTCCAGAGCGTCTCGCATCTCGTCATTCTTGAGCCAAACTATCACGCACCATTGCGCGATCCAAATGATCTGATGGTCCTGCAAACTGCCGAGCGGGGCGACGCCGACATCCTGTGCACGCACGACGCCGACTTTTATGAACCAATGACCTTCTCATACTGTGCCTCGCGCGGCATCGAAGTATGCAATGAGTTTGCGCTCATAGAGCGGTTGGCGAGAGACGGCTAATTTAACGCCGCTACCAAATCCACTCTATATTCGCGAATCCCGAATGCGCTTTCGGCTCCAGCGACCCTATCTCGACGAATTCGAAACTGGCGCGGCGTGCTTAAAGAACTTGTCGGCCCAGGGGATAAAGTACTTCCAATTGGGGCCGTCGGTGTGTCCGCCGTCGTGCTGGCGCCATGCGAGTTGGCCGTCGAGCAAGCCGACGTTGACCGCGGGCATCTTCTCCTTGTGATAGTCGTCCGAAGTCCCCAGGCTTTTGGCGCCCAACAGCCGAAACACCGGCCCGGCAGCGACTGCGGCCATGAAACTCCCCTGGTGATCCAACCATTTGGCATCGCCCTTTTCGGGTACGCCGTAACTGACGAACGTAAGGCGCGGCGCGCACAACGCAATCAACTCGTGGGCATCCACCGGCAAGTCTCCGGGTGTTTTGCTGCCAAAAGTGGCGTCCGAGGCGCCATACTTCAGGAAGTTCCCAGCCATCCAGTGATATTCACCGGTGCCCGTGAGATTCTCGACAGCTTCACCCCAGTTGCGTCGATGAAGCTTTGCTCCACCCTCTCCGGATGAACCGATCAGAACCACGGCGAAACGCGTGTCGAAGGCCATCGTTACCAGAGCGGCCTTGCCGTAGCGAGAGACACCTTCGATCCCGACCTGTTTCGCATTCACAGCCTTGTCTGTTTCCAGATAATCCAGGCCGCGCGAAGCGCCCCACCCCCAGGCCCGCAGCGAGCCCCAATCGTCCGGCTTACGCGGCTGCCCCTTGTTCACGAGGCCGATGATTCCTTTGGTGAGACCGGCGCCACCGTCGGCTTGAATGCTGCCAGGGTTAATGGTCGCGAATCCCCACCCATCGGCGATGAGTTGCTCCATTGCAGGCGGGTCGGCGTTGGCAGGCGGCGCGAAGGGCGCACGGTCGCCGGCGGGGCCACCTTTTCCTGGCGCGCCACCGCGTCCGGGGAATACCGGTGTGGGAAAGGTGACTTCTGGAATGGAGCGGCCGCCGAACATCATCATCACGGGCACGGGTCTTTTCGTGTCAGCCGGGACGACCAACGTCATCTGGATGTCGACCTTGATGTCGGGGTCGGAAGAACTGTCGACGTGGCCGAGAAGCTGCTTCCCGATCACAGGATGGTCCCCAACCTTCGCCTCAGCGGTCTTTGTCACCTCCCAGGTAACCTTCGGAACGTTCTTGGGGATTCGTCCCAGCACCTCGCGATCGAAATCCTCGACGATTTCGGGGCGGCGCTGATTCCACCACACCTTCGCTGAGGTCACTTTCTTCCCGCTTTTCAGCGTCAAGACGTCGGGCAGATTGGGGTAGGGGTCGGCCTTCGATGCGTCGTAGTTGGCATGATTGGGTGCCTTCTCGTCGCCGCTGGGGCCGGGGCGGAGTGCCTTGATACCGAGTTGATCCATCATGTTCTGATGGTCCTCGGCAGCAGTCCAATTCGACGGCGCGGCTGCTTGCTGGCCAAACAGGTGGGTCGTCGGCGCTACCATCGCGAAGACCGCGGCGAAAAGCGCGGACGGAATAATCAGCTTCCACTTTACAGATGTCATCATGCTCCTCTCTGCTCCTTACCGGAGTGTAGCTCCATTGCGGCCGATCGGGCTTCAAACCCTTCTCAGCGCCAGCACTGCGTTCAATCCGCCAAAGGCGAAAGAGTTGGAGAGCGCGTACTCCACCTGGGCCGCTCGCGCCACGTTGGGAATCACGTCCAGGTCGCAGTCGGGATCGAGCTCGTTGAAATTAGCGGTGGGCGGCAGCACGCCGTCGCGCAGGGCGAGCACGGCGGCGACGCATTCCAGCGCGGCGGCCGCGCCCAGCGCATGGCCGTGCATGCTCTTAGTGGAACTGATGGGCAGGCGTTGGGCGTGCGCTCCGAACACGCAGCGGATGGCCGCCGCCTCCGTGGGGTCGTTGGCCGGAGTCGCTGTGCCGTGGGCGTTGATGTACCCGAACTGTTCCGGTGCAAGGCCGGAATCCCGCAGGGCTGCCCGCATGGCCCGGGCTGCGCCTTCCGCCGAGGGCTGCGTGATGTGGCAGGCGTCGGCGGACATGCCGAAGCCCACAATTTCAGCGTGGATGCGCGCGCCGCGCGCCCGCGCTGCCTCCAGCGGTTCCAGAACCAGCATGGCGCCGCCTTCGCCCAGAATCATGCCGCGCCGGTCCTTGGAAAATGGGCGGCAGGTCTCCGGCGATACCACCCGCATGGCCTCCCACGCCTTCAGGATGCCGAAGCTGAAAGGCGCCTCGCTGCCGCCGGTGATGGCCAGGTCCGTAACGCCGCTGCGCACCATCCAATACGCCTGCCCGATGGCGTGGCCGGCCGAGGAACAGGCGGTGGAAATAGTGAAACTGGGTCCGGTGATCCCGAACTCCATGGACATGTGACTCGCGCCCGCATTGGCCATGGTCTTGGGAATGGTCAATGGGTGGACACGGTTGTGGCCCAGTTTGTAGACCTCATGAAAGCCGATGTCTTCGGTGCTCTGTCCACCCACGCAGGATCCGGTGATGATGGCCGCCGTTTCGCGCAACTGGGGAGTCCACTCGACAGCCGCGTCCTGCACCGCCTCGCGGGCGGCAATCACGGCAAACTGCGCAAAGCGATCGATGAAGTCCGCGCGCCGGTCGTCGAAATAAGGCTGGTGGCAGTAGCCCTTTACTTCGGCGCCATTCTGAAAGCGGATCTGCGACATATCGGCCGATTCGATGGGGCCGATGCCTGAGCGCCCCGCGCGTAAAGCGTCCGCAAATTCCGCAGTGGTGCGGCCCAGGGCACTGATCGTGCCCATACCGGTGATGGCAACGCGCCGCATCGCCTACTGGCCGGCTTTCGTTTCCGCGGATTTCGCGGCCACCAATTTCTCTACGCCCTCACACATCTGGCGCACGTTGCGCACGCTGCGCACTTCGTCGTCCGGGATGGTGATGTCGAATTCATTCTCCAGCGCGAAGAGGATCTCTACCGCATCCATGGAATCGATTCCCAACTGCAGGAACTCGCTATCGATCGTGACCGTTTCTGGAGGAATCCGCTTGGAAGTGGCGATCACCTTGAGCACTCTCTGGACTAATTCGTCGGACATAGTAGTCGGCTAACCGTTTCGAATGTATAGCCCCTATCCAGCAGCATAGGGACCAGGCGCCGGACGGCTTCCACGGTCTGACCGGCATCCGGCCTGACCCGCAGTTCCCGTCCATCGTGAAGACACAGGATAGCGCCGTTCGACACGCGTTGGGCCACCCGCTCAACGACCTCACCCGCCTTCAGACTCCAATCATAGCCGATTACAGTCCACATGACGCCGGTCAAATTGAGCGTCCGCTGCGCCCTTTCCAGGCCGAACCAGTGCACCCCGTATGGCACGCGGAGCCACACGGGCCGCGCTCCACTGTGCCTCTCGATGGCCTGCTGGGCGCGCCGCAGTTCCTCTTCCATGAAGCGTGTGGAACGGAAACAGAACATGGGATGGGTATGGGTATGGTTGCCGATCTCGTGCCCGGCCTGCGCCACCACGCGCGCGATCGCGGGCAGGCGCTCGACGTTGACGCCGATCTGGAAGAACGTAGCCGGCACATTGTGGCGGGCCAGAATTTCAAGAATCGCCGGAGTGCTCTCGCTGGGCCCGTCATCGAAGGTGAGGGCGATGGCGCGGCGGCCGGTTGGTCCGCGCCATACCGAACGGCCGAAAACTGCCGCGGAGCGCCCCCGTACGGCCCACGCCATCCACCCTGTCGACGCGGCCAACGCCGCTCCTGCCATGGGAATCCCTTGGTTCACCACACTCATTGTAGGGTTTTATATATAATCGACGCAGAACGAGAGGAGGGACATTTCCATGCGGAGCACTCTCAAACATTCTGCCTTGGCCTTGCTTCTGGGCGCATGGTTTGCCGCCCTGGCTGAGAGCCCCCTGCTGGGACCACCGCGCCCCATGCTCACCTTTAATGTGGTTGCCCAGGACGCTAAGGGCGACCCGGTTCGCGAGTTGTACGCCGGCGACCTCCGCCTCTATGACGATGGCAAACTCATGTCCGTGGCTTTCTGCCGGCCTATTGAAACCGCGAGCCAAGCCGCGGCGCCGCTCGGGCCGCGCGAGTATTCCAATCGCCCGACTGGCGGTAAATCGCAATCCACCCTTGTTCTGCTCGACCTCCTGAATGCCAACCTTGCCGAACGCGGCCTGGGATGGACCGAAATCGTACGCACGCTGAAGAAGTTCGAATCCAGCCAGCATCTCTACGTCTACCTGCTCACCAAAGAAGGCACCCTGCACGCGATCCACGCGCTGCCTACCGCCGAAAGTCCGCTAGAACCGGACGATGACTTCTGGGTCGCGCGGATTCAACCCCTGTTGGATCAGGCTATGCGCGACGTCAACCGTCTGCGCCTTTGGGAATTCCAGGTCAACCCCGACGCCCGCGTCCAGAAGACGCTGGCCCTGCTGCAAGAAATCGCCTCGGACTTTGCCGCGCAGCCAGGGCGCAAGAGCCTGGTGTGGATTACACACGGGGTACCCATCCTGGCAAACACCCCCGACGGGAACCAGCACGACTACACCAGCATGGTCCGGCGCATTGGAACAGATCTGGCCCGCTCCGGCATCACCATCTACACCGTGGATCAGTCCGAACGGTCCACCGCCGGCTTGAACAGCATGGATACGTTGCGTGAACTGAGCGGCTTGACCGCGGGTCAATGGCTACCCAGTGACCACACCGAGAAAGCCATCGCACTGGCAACGAGCGAGGGTGCGGCCACATACCAGGTGGGGTACGTTCCTCCGCTCGACCGCTGGGATGGCAAGTACCACAAACTGCGCGTCACCGCGGAAAACAAGAACACCCGTCTGCGGGGCATCGATGGCTACTACGGAGACTCCCGCGCGGCAGACCCGGCTGAGCGCCTGGCCCTCGCCGCTCTGGGAGGGGCCGACGATTCCGGAATTGGGATCCGTGCCACCGCTATCCCCAGTGAAACTGTGAAGGGATGGATCCATTTTCAGGTGCGTGTGGACCCTGCCGATCTCGAACTCACCTCCGGCGAGACCTACGCGGGCCAGTTCGCCATGCGGTTCGCTTACTACACCAATGGGTGGGAAAGCGCATCCGCTCCCGAGATTCCGACGCAGTTGCACCTGACCCGTGCGGAGCATGACGCCGCCCTGCGCGATGGCGTCGGTGTTTCGCTCGACCGCCCGCTGCCAGCCGGCGTCAGTAAGGTCCGCATCGTGGTGCGAGATGTGCAATCCGGAGCTGTCGGCTCGCTCACCGTGCCGGTAATCAAACAATAACGGTTTGCGGGCTGTTATCGGCTAATTAGTTGGAACGATACAGCCGCCGTGGACTGCGAGGTATTCGTTGCACAAAGCTCGATCATGTATGCTCCCGAGCCCGGCTGCACCACGTGGTTGAAATTCGCCGTCGTGATGGAATTGCCGGCGCCCAGCGCATTGCCATCCGGGTCGTACTCCTGCATATACCAAAGCACACGTACATTGGACTGGCCAATCCGGTCGGCCAGGCCGATTGCGAATTGGGCGCAGGCCTTGCCTTGAGGCCCGAGCGTGGCGGCCGTAGGGCCGGCTAGAGGCGTTACCGACCCGCCCTTGCCAGCCGCCCAAAGAGTGTATGACACGGTTTTTGAGGACGTATTGTTGATATTGTTGATACAGACGTGGAAGAAGTAAGTTCCCGGCGTCGGCGGGTTCACCGTCATCCCATCCGCGTTCTGAATCACAGCTTTGAATATCTCGGTTGCCGGGCCATTCGACGTAATTGACGCGAAGGCCGTCCAAGTCGTCTTAGCTACTGTTGTGCCACCGGAGAAATAAAGGCCGGTGCTTTGGACTTGCTGCGTACAAACGGAGTTGCCGGCGAGAAGAATTCCATTGTCCGCGCGCGCCACACTTAGAGGCGCTTCCGACTATTTAGTGGCTGCCGGGGCAAGATCTAGCCCACCGCAGTGGAAGTA
>OKRF01000265.1 GCA_900290315.1 Candidatus Sulfopaludibacter sp. SbA3
TCGGATTATTAGAGGTAACGTACGATCCGGCAGGTAGTCCCGTACCACCTTTATGGAAGAACGGGCCTTAAGTGCGGAATTTTAAGTGGGAAAGTAGCTAAGCTAGGGCTGGGAACGGGAGCGAGCGGACTTGTTGGTATTGATCTGACACTGTTTTCCTCTTTCACCGCTACCGTGAGCGGGGGTCAGGGAGTAGGGGGGATTAACCCAGCACTAGATTAAAGTGGTTGATTCGAATTGTAGTTTTTTTAAAAAGCGGCAACTCTGCCAGTACTTTGGTTAGCCCCACAATGGCGGATACGGCTCCGGCGATGCTGCCAATGGCGATGAGGACAGAGGTGTCCATGGGTCGATTGTGCGCCTGAACAAGTTTAGAGTCAAGACCCCTTGCCAACGGCAATGGGACAGGGTACAACCGAGGCATGACTATTGGATATGGGCCTATTGTTGTGGGGATTCTGGCGGGAGCAACTTGGCATTATGGGCTGCAAGATATCGCAATAGGTTTAACTGTTGCATATTTAGCGGCGATTTGTGGACGGATTGAGAGGTTAAAGAATTAGTATGGGAGATCAGATCGTTGCGGCTTCGCTAGTAAAGGCCGCTGTGGAAAGAATGGATAAATCTAGCACGGAACTTGGAACGAAGATGCTCAAAATTGCTTATGCAAGCCTATTTGTGTCGTTCGTTTCTTTAGTTCGTTCGTTTCTTTAGTTGTCGCGTTGGTGGCGTTGTTGAGGTAGGACGCCAGCCGTTTAATTTCTAGTAACCGTTACTCTTTGCGACCATCAGTGGTGCCCACCTGTACCTGTTCCCTTCGCCTGACTCGGATTACGACCTTCGTGGCGCGCATGTGCTGCCGGCAGAGGAGGCGGTCGGGTTGCTGCCCAAGCGTGAGACCATCGGGATTTCCTGCGTCCGAAACGGGATGGAGCTGGATCTTGTGACTCACGACGTCCTCAAGTTCTTCACCTTGCTGCTCAAGAGGAACGGTTACGTTCTTGAGCAGCTTTATTCGCCACTGGTCGTGCATACCACGCCGGAGCAGGAGGAGTTGAAGGAGATTGCCGAAGGCTGTGTGACTCGCCACCACAGTCACCACTATCTTGGTTTCGCCGCGACACAATGGGACCTGTTTCAAAAAGACAACCCGCCACGAGTCAAACCGCTACTCTATGTCTATCGCGTGGTCCTGACTGGGATTCACCTCATGCGGACCGGGAAAGTGGAGGCCAATCTCCTGAAGCTGAACGAAGAGTTCCGATTGCCTTATATACCGGAACTGGCCGAAAGAAAAATGCGTGGTACGGAGAAGGGCTCGCTGGACGCCGCCGAGCGGGACTTCCATCAGGCCGAGTACACGCGACTGATTGCCCAACTCGAAGAGGCCGGCGCCACCAGCCATCTGCCGGACCAACCAAGTGCGCGCGATGCCTTGAACAACCTGCTGATCAGGCTGCGGCTGTCGCCCTCTCTTCCTGCGCATCCATAAACGCGGCGAATTCGTCCGTGGTCAGGGAATCCGGAGGGGGAAGAACAGGAGCGCTGTAGATGCGTCGATCGAGGAAGCTCCAGAAACCTTCGCCGCGAGAATTGGACTCTTCCAGGTGGCCCATGCCTTCTTTGTACGCCTGCTGCCAGGCGGGCGTCCAATCGGAACTTCTTATCGGAGCGATTTCGGAGTGCGCAGCGGATTGTTACAGATTTTAAAACCCGTTATACTGAAAGCGATCCCCTCGGAAGGAAACCAAGCCATGAGTCTCAGCCAACTGGCCAGATCCATATGCGAATCGCCTACTCTCAAGCTCAATGAGACGGCAGCGATTCTCAAGGAGAAGGGTGAACCGGTGATCCACCTCGGCGGCGGTGAACCGAAGAGCAAAGCGCCCATCGACGCCATTGTCAATTGCGCGTCGCTGCTGCGCACGGGTGACGTCAAGTACACTCCGGCCGACGGCATTCCCGCGCTCAAGAAGGCCGTCATTCGTTACACCGAAGAGCAGTACGGCCGCCTGGTGGCGCCGGAGAATGTCATCGCCTCCAGCGGAGCCAAGCAATCCATCATGGTGCTGCTGCACGCCATCCTCGACCCCAAGGAGGAAGTGATCTTCCCGGTTCCCTATTGGGTCAGCTATCCCGAAATGGTGAAGCTGGCTGGCGGTGTGCCGGTGGCCGTGACGGCGCGCGACGGCAGCTTCCAGCCCACCGTGGAAGAGATCGCCGAGGCCGTGGGGCCCTACACGAAGGCAATCATTCTCAACAGTCCTAATAATCCATCCGGCGTCGTCTATTCCGACGAGTTTGTCGCCGGGGTCGTGGAGTTGTGCGAGCAGCGCAATCTGTACCTGTTGATGGACGATACTTACAACCGGCTCATCTTCGATGGCCGCACGCCCTCCAATTGCTACCGCTTCACCAAAGTCCAGAACCTGGAGAGCTCCAAGCTGGTAGTCATCAACTGCGTCTCGAAGATGTACGCCATGACCGGCTTCCGCATTGGCTGGGCTGTCGGCAACCGGACGCTCATCCGCGCCATGGCCAACATCCAATCGCAGGAGACCAGCGGACCGGCCGCGCCTTCGCAGTGGGCGGCGGTGGGGGCGCTCAACGGCGTGCAATCCAGCATCGAGAGCCTGCGCCTCACGCTGGAGAACAATCGCAACGTGATGATCAAGCGCCTGGAGGCATTCCCGGGAGTCCGCGTGGTCAAGCCGGGCGGCACGTTCTACTGCTTCCCCGACTTCAGCGCGTACGAAAAGGATTCGCAGAAGCTCTCGCGATTCCTGCTCGACAAGGTGCGGGTGGTGGCCGTGCCGGGGCGCGAATTCGGCATGGAAGGCCACTTGCGCCTCAGCTTCTGCGGCACCCTGAAAGACATCACCGAAGGCATCGACCGCATCAAGTGGGCGCTCGACCCCAGCTCCCCCAATGAACTCTACCTGGGCGACCGCAAACTCACGAGGGACTGGAAATGAACCCCTATCAGGATCTGCCATCGCCTTCGCAGGCGGAAGCTGCGAACCTGGCCAGCATCTACGGGCTGGAGAATCATGGCCTCACCAATCTGCACCGCGCATATTGGAACCTGCCGACGGCGTCGCTGTACGAGGAGTCGGTGTTTCGCGGCGAGTCGCGCATTTCGCATCTCGGCCCGATGGTGGTGAGCACCGGCAAGCACACCGCGCGAGCCGCCGCGGACAAGTTCATCGTGCACGAAAACTCCACTGCGAGCCGCGTCTGGTGGGGCGAGTACAACCGGCCGTTCAGCGCCGAGAAGTTCAGCGCGCTGTTCACCCGCATGCAGGGATTTTTGCAGGGCCGCGACGTTTTCGTCCAGGACTGCTACGCCGGCGTGGATCCGGATTACCGCATGCCCATCCGGATCGTCACCGAAAAGGCGTGGCACAGCCTGTTCGCGCGCAACATGTTCATGAAGATCCGTAGCACCGAGGAACTGAAGCGGCATGTGCCGGAGTTCACCGTGATCTGCGCGCCTTCGTTCCAGGCCTCGCCCATCATCGATGGCACGCGCACCGAGACCTTCATCATCATCAACTTTGCGCAGCGACTGGCGCTGATCGGCGGATCCAGTTACGGCGGCGAAATCAAAAAGACCATCTTCACCGTGCTCAACTTCCTGTTGCCGCTGGAGGGCGTATTGCCTATGCACTGCTCGGCCAACGTGGGGGCCGAGGGTGATGTGGCGCTCTTCTTCGGGCTCTCCGGCACCGGCAAAACCACCCTGTCGGCCGACCCGGCGCGCAGCCTGATTGGCGATGATGAGCACGGCTGGAGCGAGAACGGCATCTTCAACTTCGAAGACGGCTGTTACGCCAAAGTGATTCGTCTGTCGCCGGAGGCGGAACCACAGATTCATGCGTGCACGCGCCGCTTCGGTACGATCCTGGAAAATGTGGTGCTCGATCCGCTTTCCCGCCGCCTGGATTTGAACGACGACGCGCTTACGGAGAACACGCGCGGCGCCTATCCGCTCGACTACATCGAGAATTATCTGCCACCCAAGATGGCTGGCCATCCGCACAACGTCATCTTCCTGACGTGCGACGCGAGCGGCGTATTGCCGCCCATCGCGCGGCTGACGCCGGACCAGGCCATCTACCACTTCATCTCGGGCTACACCAGCAAGATAGCCGGCACGGAAATCGGACTCGGTGTCGAGCCGGTTATCACCTTCAGCACCTGCTTCGGCGGCCCATTCATGGTGCATCATCCCTACGCGTACGCGGAGATGTTGAAGGCCCGCTTGTTGAAACACGGCGCCGTCTGCTGGCTGGTCAACACCGGTTGGACCGGTGGAGCTTTCGGCATCGGGAAGCGGATCAGCATTCGCTACACCCGCGCGCTCCTGCATGCGGTGCTCTCCGGCAAACTGCAGGGCGTGAATTTCCGGACGGACCCGGTTTTCCGCTTCGAAGTTCCGACTGCATGCGAGGGAGTCCCCGAGCAGATTCTCGATCCCGCGAGCACGTGGGGCAACGCCGACGAATATCGCCGCAAGTACCAGGCGCTGGCGGCGCGTTTCATTGACAATTTCCAACTGATGAAGGACGGCTGCCCGGCAGCGATTGTGGAATCGGGGCCGCAGTTGGCTCCTGTCAATTCGTGGTGACGCCGGCGATCTTCTCGCCGGTGAACGGCAAACACCGGCGGCGGGACTGCCGGCGCTACCCGGCAGTCGCTTTACTCAGCACCTCGATCACCTGAAGTGCTTGTTCCGCTGGCACGGGATTCTCACCTCTGCTGACCGCTTCGTAAAACGCGCGGTAGTCGCCGGGAATCGTTTCCACCACTCGTGACTCCGTCGCCGTAGTCAGCGTTCCGTAGCGCGGATCGATGCCCCAGCCGGGGGAACCCGGGAGTTCGCCTCGCCTCAGCGCGGGCTCCTGTGTGTCCATGCCGTGCTTTACAAAACTGCCGGCGGTGCCGTGCAAGATGAAGCGGGGCGGGTCCGCGGCCACCAGGTTGCTTCCGTGGAGGATGGCTCGCATCTTGCCGTAGCGCAGCACCACGTGAAAGTAATCCACTGCAGCACCGCCTTCCCTCTGGATGGCGAGATCGCCGCAGATGGAATCCGGCGTGCCGAAGAGTTGCAAGGCCTGATCGACAAGGTGAGAGCCGAGATCGTACCAGATCACGCTACCTGGGCCGGCCTGCTCGCGCCAACGATCCTGCACCTTGGGCCGGTAGCGATCGTAGTGCGATTCGAAATGCATAAGCTCGCCGAGTTCCCCGCCTGCCAGGAGCGCACGTACTGTGAGGAAGTCGGCATCCCAACGCCGGCTGTGAAACACGGAGAGGAACAGGCCGCGTTCGGCCGCCAGGGCGATCAATTGCCTTCCCTCTTCCACCGTCACGGTGAACGGCTTGTCGATCACGACGTGCTTGCCGGCGGAGAGGGCGCGATGCGCCAGGTCGAAGTGCGTGGCGTTGGGCGTCGAGATCACCACGAGCTCGACGGTGGGGTTGGCGAATACGTCCTCTACCTGGTTGCGGTGCGCGATCTGCACCAAATCCAGCCCTGCCACGCTGCGAAGCAACGGAGCGTGAATCGTCTTTCCGGCAAATCCGTAGCCGATCAATGCGACACGCATGAAGCCACTATGTCACAATTTGGTTTGACCGAACCTGTTCTCAAAATCCTGCCCATCCGCGGGAACGACATCGCCATTTGGGAGTGGCCGGGCGAAGATCCGCCGCTGCTCTTTGCGCACGCCACGGGTTTTCACGCGCGCTGTTGGGATGCCGTGATCCGCCGCCTGCCAGGCCACCGCGCGATCGCCATCGACCTCCGCGGACACGGCCGCAGCGCGAAACCCGATCCGCCCTACCCATGGCGTGGCTTTGGCGAGGACGTCGCGGAGATCGCCGCCCTCCTCGATCTGCGCGGCGCCGTAGGCATCGGCCATTCCATGGGCGGGCATTCCATCGTCTCCTCCGCACTGCTGCGGCCCGAGACTTATGCCTCGATGTTCCTCATCGATCCCACCATCTTCCAGCCGGAATACTACGGCCGGAGACCGCTGGATTCTTCATTCATCCTGCGCCGCCGCCGCTACTGGAGCTCCCCGGAGGAAATGTTCGAGAGTTTCCGCAATCGCGCACAGTTCGCGCTATGGCACCCCGAAGTTCTTCACGACTATTGCGAGTACGGCCTGCTACCAGCCGGAGCCGAGTTCGAACTGGCTTGCCCGCCGCTGGTGGAAGCGAGCATCTATCCGCTGTCGGCGGCGCCGGAATCGAATCTACACGGCGAGATGGAACGCTGTACGCAGCCGGTGGTGGTGGTGCGGGCGGGCTTTCCGTGGAAGAGGGAGACGTTCGACCTCAACGCTTCGCCCACTGATCCGGATCTGGCTTCGCGCTTCCCCCAGGGCTGCGACGTGTTACTCACGGGGCGCTCGCACTTTATCCCGATGGAGTCGCCGGAATGGGTGGCGGAAGAAATCGAGCGGATGGCCGCTACTTCTGGTCGAACAGATCCGGCCGATGCAGCCGCTCGCCCTTGAACACGACCTGGGAGATACGCTCCGTCGCCGTGATGTCGATGAGGGGATTGCCATCCACCAATAGCAGGTTGGCGTCCAGCCCTTTGCGGATGGTCCCGATCTGCTTGTCGGCGCGCAGCAATTTGGCGGCGTTGCCGGTGGCCGCCTGCAGGGCCACCCAGGCGGGGATGCCGGCATCGATCCACAGTTGCAGTTCGCGATGAATTGCGGGACCGTGGAAGACCAGAGGATTGCCCGCATCCGTGCCCATCACCAGCGGCACTCCCGCCTTCCACGCGCGCAATAGATTGTCGCGGCCCTGTTCCAGCGCGTGGGCGAAAATGGCGGCCTTGGCGGCGTCGGCGGCCTTGCCGGATGTGAGAAATTCGCGCGTCGTATTCAGGATGCGCGCGGGCAACACCTGTTGCACCAGCGAACCGTTGAGCGCGTCTGCTTTGCCGCCGTAATACTGCGAGTACGCCTCGGCGACGGCCAGGGTGGGGTCCAGATACACGCCCTGCCTGGCCATTCGTTCCAGCAGGTTGTCGGGAAGCTCATCGCGCCAGGAGCCGTGCTCCACGCTGGCAGCGCCAATCTCCACGGCGTCGGTGACATCGCGCGCATCGCCCGTGTGGACCGCGAGCGGCAGATTCTGCGCGTGCGCTTCTTCGGCCACGCTGCGCGCGATCAGCAGGTCCATGCGGTCGAACAGCATGCCATCGCCCCACCCCGCTTCCAGAATGGCCTTAATGCCGTCCACGCCGGACTTCTTCAAGTCGCGGACTTGCTTGCGTGCCTCTTCGGGAGTCTTGGGCGTGCGCACCAGTTGGGCCTTGACGCTTTCGCGCATCATCTCCGGCACATGCTGAATGAACTCCGTGCCGTGGCCGCCTTCCACCGTGAACATGGGGCCGCAGACGAAAAGCTGCGCACCCAACCGGGAGCCGCCGGCGACTTTAGCGCGGAGCGCCAGAGAAGCGTCCAGCGCATCGCCCACGCTGCGCACGGCAACAATGCCGCTATAGAGCAGGGCAGCATCCGCGCGCGGCATGGTCTTCTGCGGATCGTAGTCGGTGGAGTCCGTGGACATACCGGCAGGCCCGCCCAGATGCACGTGCACGTCGATCAATCCCGGCATCAGCGTCTTGCCCGCGCCTTCGATGACGTCGGCTTTCATCTTTTCCGGATCCGGGCCAGCGCCCTGAAACACGTCCTGAATTTTGCCGTCGTGCACTAGCACCGAACCGGTCTCGATCACGTTGCCATCGCCCACGATGAGACGCGCGTTGCGAATCAGAAACGTTCCGGAGCGCTGCAGATCGCGGAACATGGCTTGGTTCTGTCCGATGTGGTCGCGCGTGTAAGAGCGGTAGCAGCCCATCGCCAGGAACGGCGCCAGCACCGCCAGCACCCATAATTTCTTGCGCGGTTGCAGCTTCTCTTCCTTTTCCCAGCGGAACAACTGCACGGCGAAGAAGAGGCCCACCACAATGGTCACCAGCAGCGCTCCCACCGGCGCGAGGTTATCCAGAATGGTCTGGTTGCGGAAGAAGATTCCCTGAAAGCCCGTGACCAGGTACGCCGCTGGCAGAAACTCCGCCACGGTCTGCGCCCAGTTGGGCAGAATCGCCGCCGGAATGGTGGTGCCGCTGAGGAACAACATGGGCATGTACAACATCTGGATCAGGATGTTGGCTTCCTGCATGGTGTTGGTGACGGCGGCCAGAATCAGCCCGATGGAACGGAAGGCACACACGCCCAACGAAGTCATCAGGAACAGCGAGAACCAGTTCTGCGGCATCGGCATGGCGTAGCCGAAGCGCGCCACCAGAATCAGCAGCACCAGCACGGGCAGGTACAACAGCCAGCCGCTCACCATGGACGCTACCAGCAGCGGAAGCGGGGTGATGGGCGTCACCTTATAGCGCCGCAGAATATTGGCTTCGCGCTCCTGCACGGCGCGCATGCCGGCGCCCCAGAGGCCGTTCCCCAGAATCCCCATGGTGAGCACGGTGCCGACGAAGTACGCGATCCCCATTCCCGTGCCCGCGTGAAACAGCTCGGCAAAAGCGAAAAAGAAGATGAACGGAAACAGGTAATTGAAGAACAGCGCCGAGCGGTCCCGCATGGTCAGACGCATGTTGTTCTTGAAGAGTGCGATGTAGGGTCTCATTCCCGCAGGCTCTTTCCCGTGAGTTCGATAAAAGCCTCTTCCAACGAGGGCCGCTTGATGCGGATGTCGGCCAGTTCCATGCCCTGCTCGTCCAGCCACTTCACCATTTCCACAATGGTGCGCGCCGGCCGCCGCGAGGTGACGGTGAGGGTGATGCGGCGCTCGTCCAACGTGGTCTTAATGGCTTCGGCCCACTGCGGCAGGTCGCCGGCCCGCAGCGGCTCGGCGCACTGGATCTCGATGGTGGAATTCGACAGCGTCTTTTCCTGGATCTGGCGCGGCGTCCCCATGGCGATGATGCGGCCTTCATCGATGATGGCCACGCGGTCGCACAGTT
>OKRF01000103.1:0-1131 GCA_900290315.1 Candidatus Sulfopaludibacter sp. SbA3
ATCCCCGTGGTACCGGACCCTCGTTTCCCCAGGAGCATTCCCGCCACAAAGGTCCCATGCGCACACGCCAGACTGCTGGCTCGGGAGCAAGCGCCTCCTTGCCCTCCCAGGACCTCGTGAATGTTTCGCCGCGCCAGGTCGGGATGGGACATGAAAACCGGCCCGTCAATCAAACCGATCATGATCTCGGGTTTCCCCTTCGTGCGCTCCATGAGCGGCTCGAGTCCAGTATATTCCAAGGGAGTCATAGCTCCCGGTTCACAACCGTCGCACCTCTGCGGCTTTGTCTCACCGGGAACGCGCGGTCTCGGCTTCGGCGTCGTTGTGGCGAGGTTTGCGCGTCCAAGGATTCAGAATGAAAATGAGCCAAGACGAACACATCCATGCGATTCGACGTTTATACAGAGTTGTTTTTCTGTTGTCAAGCAGACCCGTCGCCAGACGTCGCCAGACCCGTCGTCAGGGCGCGCCGTTTTTGCGCGGCGAAGCGAACCCTTGATACCGGCTCGACTTTCCACAGGATATTCCGGGAAAGCGAAGGGAAGAAGACGCGGAAGGCCGGGTATCACAGTTACCTTAGTTTGCGCCTCCCATACCGATGCACCGCGGATACCGCAACTAAGCGGCAGCACAACACGCTAAGTTGTACCCGCCTGTCCAGTCTATCCCTATCATCTTCGCTTTGGTATTGATCGCGGCTTCTTAGCGCTGCGGAGAGTATGCGAGTTCAATTCCCTCCGCCCCTACCAGGTTTTCGCGCTATAAGTTTTGGCGGCGAAGCACTCGACTCTTAAATCGAGAGGGCACAGTTCGATTCTGTGATGCCCACCAGGTCATTCTCGAGGTGCAATACGATCGGCTCCGACTGCCACTTCCAACTCCATCTCCACCTCGCGTTCCAGCAGGACCAAGCGCGACGGCTGATCGGCATGCTGAGGCCGGAGTGGCGGTTCCACCAGTTCCGGTTGAGACCGGCGCTGCTGCGCCATAGCCTCTCCTTTCACACCGACGATGTGTCGGTTGGCGTGTGTCGACGCCGCTGTTGGCGGGCGAGCACGAGGAGTCGAGCGTTGATGACGAACAACTCGGCGACTGAGTCCTTGAAGCCGCGGCCGGCCTCGACAGCGGGTT
>OKRF01000103.1:1137-10870 GCA_900290315.1 Candidatus Sulfopaludibacter sp. SbA3
GGCGACTGAGTCCTTGAAGCCGCGGCCGGCCTCGACAGCGGGGCGGACGGCGTCGATCCACTCAGCGGGGATCGATTCGACATGCTTCTTGCCATCGATCATGAAGGTGAGTGTGTAGAACGGATGAGCGGCTCCATCGGCGCAATGGCACTTTGGTTTCCCGCAACGCCGATGGGACCGTACCAGAGAGCCGGGGAGAGCGTCAGCGGGAATGCGGAGGCGCGTTAAAAGGCGGCGCTTGCGGCGTTTCAAGGCGGCGGCCCCGGCTCCGAGCGGTTGCTCTGGCGCAGTCATCTGACGGTAATTACACAATCAGACAGAGCCCCAAACAAGACCTAACCACAATGTTCTGGTGAGATCTTTTCCTCCGCCGATTAGGACGCTACGACATTGATCGAGTCACCAACCGCCGCGAACCGGGCATCTCCGCGGGCAACTGGACGAATCGAGGGCCCAAAACGGTTAAGCACCCCCGGCATCCCCCGGCATAAGGCGATCGTCAGCGCGACAGAGTATGCTTGTATTGGCCCGTGCTGACCGATCTCTATCGATTGCTCCCGCCGGAGGGCGTCAAGATTCTGCTGGTGCTCTTTCTTTCATTCCTGACGGGGTTAGAGCGCGAGGAGCGGCGTGCCGGCAATGAACAGCTCTCCTTCGGCGGCGTGCGCACCTTCCCCCTGATCGGGTTGATTGCCTACGGAATCTCTCTCCTGTCCGGCGGCGAGATCTTGCCGGTAGTCTTCGGGTTCGCCGTGGTGGCCGGCTTCCTGATGCTGTCTTACCGGCACAAGCTGCAGACCTCCGGGCTGCCGGGGGTGACCACGGAGATGTCGGCATTGACGGTGTATGTGGCAGCCGCGCTGGTTTATCGCGACCAGTTCTGGATCGCGACCACGCTCACGGTGGCCAGCACGATGCTCCTGGAATTGAAGGTAGGGCTGGAAGGCTTGACCAAGCGAATTCCTCCGCAAGAGATCCTGACGTTCACGAAGTTCCTGCTGCTGACGGCGGTGATCCTGCCGGTGCTCCCGAATCGCGGCTTTGGCCCGTACGATATCAACCCATCGAAGGCCTGGCTGGTGGTGGTGGCGGTGAGCACGGTTTCCTACGGCAGCTACGTAATCCAAAACCTCACCAAAGGGCAGGGCGGCGTCATGCTGGCCGGGTTGTTGGGCGGCGCGTACTCCTCCACCGTCACGACCGTGGTTCTGGCGAAACGGGCGGCTCGCGAAAATCGTCCGCATTTATTTTCGGGCACCACGTTGGTAGCTTCCGGCATGATGTACCTGCGCCTCGCGGGACTGGTTTCGCTGTTCAATGGCCACCTCATCATGCTGCTGGGCGCGCCTTTTCTGGTGTTGGCGACTGCTTCCCTGGGGCTGGGCTGGCTGTGGAGCCGGCTCCCCGACGCCACCAGCGGCGAGGTGGCGCGCGAATTCGAGCCCAAGAACCCGCTCGAAATGCGCGCAGCGCTCTTTTTCGCAGCACTGTTCGTGGCCATGCTGGTGGCCACCCACCTGGTGGTCCAATACCTGGGACGCGCGGGAGTGTATTCACTGGCCGCGGTGATGGGGGTGACGGACGTGGACCCGTTCATCATGGGGATGACGCAGGCGGCCGGCGCCACCGCACCGGTACACGTGGCGGCAAGCGGCATCTTGATCGCCGCGGCCAGCAACAACCTGGTGAAGGGCATCTACGCCTGGTGGTTTTCCGACCGCAAGACGGGCATCCAGAGTGCGTGCCTGCTGGCCGCGCTGGCCGTGGCAGGCCTGTCCCCGTTGCTGTGGCTGATGCGTTGATGGATTCAGATTATCAGGGCTGAATCAGTGCGCGACTACAACAAACAGCGGCAACCGGGTGGAGGTGAGCGCGGCGTCCAGACGAATCCGCCCGTCCGCCGTAACTCCGAACTGGAAGTGGATGTCCACGCATTGGGCCAAAAAGTATCTGTCCGATTTCAGACTCGACATCTGGTTGGTTCCGGTTACGCGATGACATCGCCAGTCCAGCGAGCAGATAGACACTACCCTCTCTCGAAAATGGCCCTAACCCGGTAGAAGACAGGGTCGAAAAACAGGGGCCAGGGGCCGGGGGTTGGGCCGGGGGTCAGGGGCCGGGGCTCTGACCCCGCCGGTTTTTTCATCCCGTTTTGCGGGGCGGTCCGCCCCTAATTGACAGACGACACAAGACGATCGTCTGTCCCACCCGGCTCTATCGCTCGCCGGCCCAGCGGGTCCGGCACAACGGTGTCGTACGCGGGCTACGCCAGCATCTTTTTCACAACATTCCCCGCCACATCCGTGAGGCGGAAATCGCGCCCCATGTGGTGGTACGTCAGGCGCGTGTGCTCGAGCCCCAGGCAGTGCAGCAGCGTGGCCTGCAGGTCGTGGACGTGGACCTTGTCCTCGATCACGTTCATGCACAGCTCGTCCGTTTTGCCGATCACCTGGCCGCCCTGGATGCCTCCGCCCGCGAGGAACAGGCTGTAGGCCAGCGGATGATGGTCGCGGCCGGCGTTGTTCACATCGCGCGGGTCGCGAATTTCCACCATGGGGGTGCGGCCGAATTCGCCGCCCCACACCACGATGGTGTTCTCCAGCAGGCCTCGCTGCTTCAGGTCCTTGATCAGTGCCGCGGTGGGCTTATCGGCAATGTCGCAACTCTTTTTCAACTTGCGATTGAGGTCCGTGTGGTCGTCCCAACTGGCGTGTGTCAGCATAACGAAGCGGACCCCACGCTCCACCATGCGGCGGGCCAGCAGGCAATTGGTGCCGAACTGCTTGGAGGGTCCGTCGTTGATGCCGTACAGCTCCAGGGTCTCGGGCGACTCCCTGGAAAAGTCCAGTAACTCCGGCGCCGCGCTTTGCATGCGGAAAGCCAATTCGTAAGAAGAGATGCGCGAGGCGATTTCCAGGTCCCCGGTCTCGCTGTAATGCTCCTGGTTGAGGTCCTTGAGCACGTCGAGGCTGCCGCGCTGCATCTCCCCTGTAACGCCGGGAGGATTCGAAAGATACAGCACCGGGTCGCCCGAGCTGCGAAAGACCACGCCCTGGTAAGTGGACGGCAAAAATCCGCTGGACCAGTTGGACGTGCCGCCGCTGGTGCCCACGCCCGAGCTCAGCACCACGAAGCCCGGCAGGTTCTGCGATTCGCTGCCCAGCCCGTACAACACCCATGCGCCCATGGTGGGCCGCCCCACCTGGATGCTGCCGCCGAACAGCAGCAACTGGCCGGGATGGTGGTTGAAGGCATCGGTATACATGGAGCGCACCAGGCAAAGATCGTCGGCGCAGGAGCCGATGTGCGGGATGTAATCGGAAAATTCGATACCGCTCTGCCCGTGCGGCGTAAAGGTGCGGGGGCTGGCCAGCACGGCGGCGTTGGGCTTGGTGAACGCCAACCGCAGGTCCTTGGTCATCTCCGCAGGCAGCGGTTTGCCGCTCCACTTTTGCAGTCCCGGCTTGGGATCGAACAGATCGATCTGGCTGGGTCCGCCCTCCATGAACATGAAGATTACGTTCTTGGCCTTGGCGGGGAAGTGCGGTTTCCGGGGAGCCAGGGGATTGATTTCGGTAACGGCGCCGCGGCCCTCCTGCTCCATCAACTGCGCCAGCGCCGCGATGCCGATTCCTCCGGCACACTCCTGAAAGAAGCGGCGGCGGGTCTGAATTTTGCGGAACTCCTCGCGATCCATCGTTATTCCCTCGTGATGAACTCGTCCAGGTTGAGCAGCACGCGGCTCAACTCCACCCACGCCGCGGCTTCGTTCTGCGGCACACCTTCCAGCCGATTGGGAAACAGCGCGGCCACCTTCTGCGGAGCCTGCTGCAAATTGTGCAGCGCTTCGTCATAATACTTACCCATGCGCTCGGCCTCGCGGGCATTCGGCTCACGGCCCAAAGTCACCTTGAAAGCGCAGGTCAACCGGTCGCGGAACGCTCCGGTGGATTCGCGCATCACCCGGAAGGCGAGCGCCTGCGCCGATTCGTAAAACACTGGATCGTTCATCAGGTTGAGCGCCTGCAGCGGCGTATCCGTGCGTTCCCGCCGCGTGCAGGCCAGGTTGGCGTTGGGCGCGTCGAAATTCATGAGCTGCGGGTACGGTGTGGTGCGCTGGAAATGAATGTACAAGCCGCGGCGGTAGCGGTCGGCGCCGCCACTCTCCACCCATTTCACCGATCCTGCGTACGAAAGCTCGGCCACTCCTTTGGGCTGCGGCGGTTTCACGCTGGGTCCACCGATGCGCAAGTCCAGCAGGCCGGCGGCGGAAAGGGCCTGGTCGCGCACCAGTTCGGCCGGCAGGCGCAGGCGTGACATGTGCGCCAGCAGAGTGTTGGATGGATCCTTCGCTTCCAGTTCCGGCCGCGCGTGGGAAGACTGGCGATAGGTTGACGAAGTCACGATCAGGCGGATCATCTGCCTGGTGCTCCAGCCGCGCGCCATGTACTCACTGGCCAGCCAATCCAGCAGTTCGGGATGGCTGGGGCGTTCGCCCTGCGTTCCGAAATCCTCGCTGGTGACCACGATGCCGCGGCCCATCAGCTCCTGCCAGATACGATTGACGGCCACGCGCGACGTCAGTGGATTCTCGGGCGAAACCAGCCACTGCGCCAGGGTGAGGCGCGTGGGCGTTCCCGGCGGCATGGGCGGCAGCACCGCCAGCATGCCCGGCTGCACCTCGGGTCCGTGTTCGCGCCAATCGCCCTTGATGTGCACATAGGTCTTGGGCGGCGTGTCATTCTCCACCAGCACCGGCGCATAGGTGATGGGTGGCAGGGTGGCATTCAACTGGTTCAGCTTGCCGCGCAGTTCTCCCAGCTTCAGACTGTTGCAGTAATCCTTGGGATAGGCATTGCCGCACGAACCGATAAAGACATCGGTCATAGCGTACTGCTGCACCTCGCTGCGCTTGGCGGGGTCCATGAACAGCACCTTGCGGGCATTGTCCACGGTGTGGGTGAATTCGCCGTACGCGAAATCGGCGTCCTCCAATTGTCCGGGATGCAGAGTGGCCTGCCGCAGGCGCTCTTCATACGCCGCCTGCGCCTCGGGAATTTTGTACTGCTCCAGTAGCTCCTTGCGCTTCTGATCGTAGGTCGCTTTGGCCGCCAGGTATGGTCCCAGCTCGCCCGGCATCGGCGCCAAGACGTTGGCTTCTTCCTGCGTGTTAAAGAACGCCGAGAGCTGGTAGAACTCCTTCTGCTTGATGGGATCAAATTTATGGTCGTGGCACTGCGCGCAACCCACGGTTAGCCCCAGCCACACAGTGCCCAGAGTGGCGGCGCGGTCCAGCACCTGCTCGTCGCGGAACTGCTCGGGGTCGGTGCCACCTTCGCGATTGGTGAGCGTGTTGCGATTGAACCCGGTGGCCACCAAGGTGTCCAGATTGCGATTGGGCAGCAGGTCGCCGGCAAGTTGCTCGGTGGTGAACTCATCGTAAGGCATGTCGCGATTCAGCGCCTGAATCACCCATTCGCGATAGCGCCATGCCCACGGGCGCGAGCGGTCCTTTTCGTAGCCATCGCTATCGGCGTAGCGCGCCAGGTCGAGCCAGTAGCGCGCCCACTTCTCGCCGAAATGCGGCGAGGCCAGCAGCCGGTCTACCGCGCGTTCATACGAATCCGATCGATTGTCACGAAGGAATTCGTCCACCTCCCCGGCAGATGGCGGCAGGCCGGTGAGGTCGAGACTGATACGCCGCAGCAGTGTGGCGCGCGAGGCTTCCGGCGAGGGTGCGATGCCTTCCGCATCGAGCCTCGCCAGAATGAAATTGTCGATGGCATTGCGCGCCCAGGCCCGGTCGCGCACCGCCGGCACATCGGGCCGCACGATCTTGCGCAGCGACCAAAGTGTGGGCGCGGCAGACGCCGTGGCAGGCCACTCGGCGCCCCTATCGATCCACGAGCGCAGCATGGCGATCTCCGCCGCGGTCAGGCGCGCGCCGGCGGGCGGCATGATCTTGCCATCCGCGCCCGTCACCATGCGGACGATTTTGCTGGCCGCGCTGTTCCCCGGCTGGATGACGCGCATGGCGGCGTCCTTCTGATCGAGCCGCAGGCCGCTCATCTGCTGTCCGGCGCCGTGGCACATGTAGCAGCGCTTTTCCAGCAAAGGGGCAACGTCGGTGGCATAGCGCACTTCGGCAGCGGAAAGCGGAATCGTGCACAGAAATACCAGCGCAGGGTATCCCCATCTGAGCATGGTTAACATTATATGCCCGCGAGCCAAGGCTTCGCCTTTCTGCCTACTCTAACGATTTGCTGACCTTGATCCGGTATTCTGCGGCCTTCGCAAGAATTGCCTTCTCATCCAGGGTGAGAATCTTGGCGTCCCGCACTACCGGCTTGCCGTTCACCATCACGTCGCGTACATCATCCGCCTTCAAGGCGTAGACCATCTGCGAGACCGCATCATAGAGCGGGACGGCGTTGGGCCGGTCGATGCGCACCAGAATCAGGTCTGCGCGCTTGCCGGCCTCCAGCGAACCGATTTCCTTTTCCATCCCGAGCGCCCGGGCGCCGCGGATGGTGGCCATCTCCAGCGCCTGGCCGGCCGGCAGAACCTGCGGATCCATGGCTGTCACCTTTTGGAGTTTGGCGGCCAGATCCATCTCTTCGAACATGTTGAAATCGTTGTTGCTGCCCGCGGGGCCATCGGGGCCGAGCCCCACCTTGATATCCATCGCCAGCATCTTCACCACGGGGGCCACGCCGCTGGCGAGCTTCATATTGCTGGAGGGGCAGTGCGCCACACCTGTGCCGCGCGCCTTCAGAATCGCCATGTCGGCGTCGTCCACCCAGACGCAGTGCGCCGCCACGGTGCGGCCGGTCAGGACGCCCAACGAGTCCAGCACCCTGGTCGGGCTCATGTGCCGCTGCGCCAGGATGTCGTCGTTTTCCTTTTTGGTTTCGGAAAGGTGGATCACCAGCGGCGCATCGTATTTATTGGCCAGCGCGCGCGACGCCTTCAGGGTTTCGTCGGAATTGGTATAAAGGGCGTGCGGCGCCACGGCGGGCACCACCAGCGGATCGTGGCGGAATCGCGTGAGAAAGCCCTCGGTGAACTTCAGGGCATCGGCGGGCGTTTTGGCGTCGGCCACGGGAAACCCGATGATGGTCTCGCCGAGCACTCCGCGCATCCCCGCTTCCTTAGCCGCTTCCGCCACTACGTCCTCGAAATAGTACATGTCGGTGAACGTAGTGGTGCCGCCCAGCAGCATTTCCAGGCAGCCCAGGCGCGTGCCCCAGCGGACGAAATCGGCGGTGACGTTCCTGGCTTCCGCGGGGAAGATGAACTTCTCCAGCCAGTCCTGCAACTTCCTGTCGTCGGCGATCCCGCGGAAGAGCGACATGGCGGCGTGGGTGTGCGTGTTGATCAGGCCGGGAGCCAGAATGGCTTCGGGCCGGTCCAGCCGCTGCCTGGCCTGGAATCGCGCGTCAATCTCCGCCCGAGTCCCCACGCCCACAATGTGGTCGCCGACAATCGCCACCGCCCCGTTCTCAATTACCCTGTGCTGCGCGTCCTCGGTAATCACATACCGTGCGCTCCAGATCCAATCCGCCGGCGCGGCAGAGAGAGACAGGGCAAAAAACAGAAAACCAAAACTCACCGCGGAGGCGCGGAGGCGCGGAGGCAAACGCGGAGAAAACCATTCTCCTCTTCGCGTCTCCGCGTCTCTGCGGTGAATGAACACTCTATAGATATGAGACATCGAAAGGCTTTGGGAAAAGTTCTTTCAAACGATACGTTTCAGTCTTGCCGCGGGGGTTCACCATGAGGATTTCCACGTCTCCGCAGAATTCCCAGAGAATCTGGCGGCACGCTCCGCACGGCGGAGTCAGATTGTCTGTGTCGGCGGCCACGGCGATGCGGCGAAACTTCCGGACCCCCTCGCTGATGGCTTTGAACACCGCCACTCGCTCGGCGCAGATGGTGAGCCCATACGTGGCGTTCTCCACGTTGCAGCCGGTGTGAATGCGGCCGTCCACGTCTTCCAGCGCCGCTCCCACCTGGAACCTGGAAAAAGGCGCAAACGCGTTCTGGCGCACCGCCAGGGCGGCGGAAAGGAGCGGGTCTTCCATACTACTCCACCAGACGCGGCACCAGCGCCTTCAGGAATCGCACCAGCGTATCGCGCACCATGGCCCCGGTCTCCAGAACCTCATCGTGATTGATCTTCTGCAGCAGAATGCCCGCGGCCATGTTCGTCACGCAGGAAATTCCCAGCGCCCGCATCCCCATATGGTTCGCCACGATGACTTCGAGCACTGTGGACATCCCTACCACATCCGCGCCAATCGCCCGGAGATACCGGATCTCGGCCGGCGTCTCGTAACTCGGCCCAAGCACCGCTGCGTACACGCCCTCGCTGATGGGCACGCAGAGTTCCGCCGCCACTTGCCTGGCCGTGTGGCGAAGCTGCTTGGAATACGCCTCCGACATATCGGGGAAGCGCGGACCCAGCGAATCGTCGTTAGGCCCCACCAGCGGATTGCAGCCCTGCAGATTGATGTGGTCAGAAATCAGGACCAGGCCGCCGCGTTCCAGTTCGAGATTGATGCCGCCCGCGGCGTTGGTGAACACCATGGACTTCACGCCCAGCGAGCCCAGTACGNNGGCGAGTAGCCTTCGTAAAGGTGCGCCCGGCCGGCCATCACTGCCACGGGCACTTCGCCGAGTTTGCCCAGAATGAGCGTGCCCGCGTGGCCCACCGCAGTAGAGCCCGGCCAGCCCGGAATTTCGTGATAGGGGATTGCGGTCCGTTCGGTCAGCTCGTCGGCGAGTGCGCCCAATCCGCTGCCCAGCACCACAGCCACCGCCGGCTGCATGCCGGTGTGGCCTTCGATAAACCGCTTGGCTTCGTCAATCACAGGAATATCCCGGCAATGCAGGCAGACATGAAGTTCGCCATCGTGCCTGCCGCCACTGCGCGCAGCCCCAGTCGCGCAAGGTCACTTTTCCGATTGGGCGCCAGTGCACCGATTCCGCCGATCTGGATGGCGATGGAACTCAGATTGGCAAATCCACACAGCGCAAAAGTGGCAATGATGAACGACTTGTTCGCCAAGTGTTCCTTCAACGGCCCGAGCTGTTGGAACGCCACCATTTCATTGGTCACCAACCTGGTGCCCAACAGGCTCCCGATCGTCCCGGCGTCCTGCCAGGGCACGCCCAACAGCCACGCGATGGGGGCGAAGACCCAGCCGAAAACCTTCTGCAACGACTCGGGAAACCAGCCGATCTGCCCGTGCGCCCAGCTCATGATGCCATTCATCAAGGCGATCAACGCCAGAAACGCGATCAGCATGGCGCCGATATTGAGCACCAGGCGGAGTCCATCGCCCGCGCCCTGCGCCGCCGCATCGATCACGTTCACCGCGGTCTTTTCCACGTGGATTTCCACCTTGCCCGCCGTGGCCGGTTTTCCGGTCTCCGGAATGAAAATCTTGGCCAGCATGATGGTGGCGGGCGCGGTCATAATGACCGCTGTCAACAGATGCTTGATCTCCACGTGGCCCACGCCCACATATGCCGCCATCACCGCGCCGGAAACGTGCGCCATGCCGCACGTCATGATGGTGAACAGTTCGGACTCGGTCATGCCCGCGAGAAACGGTTTGATGGTAAGGGGAGCTTCGGTCTGGCCCATGAAGATGCTGGCCGCCACGTTCAGCGACTCCGCACCGCTGACGCCCATCACCTTTTGCATGCCGATCGCCATCACTTTGAT
>OKRF01000103.1:10880-11134 GCA_900290315.1 Candidatus Sulfopaludibacter sp. SbA3
TCCGCACCGCTGACGCCCATCACCTTTTGCATGCCGATCGCCATCACTTTGACGATGTGCTGCATGAGCCCCAGGTGATACAGAATGGCGAAAAACGAGGCGATGAAGATAATGATGGGCAGCACCTGAAAGGCGAATACAAAACCGATCGGCGGATTCGCCGCGCCCAGAGTCCCGAATACGAACGTGCTGCCCGCTTCGGCGTACCCGAACATCGCCTTCACGCCGTCGCTGATCTTCTGCAAGACCACACT
>OKRF01000103.1:11143-21971 GCA_900290315.1 Candidatus Sulfopaludibacter sp. SbA3
GTACCCGAACATCGCCTTCACGCCGTCGCTGATCTTCTGCAAGACCACACTGGCCGGAGTCTCCAGTACGATGACCGCGAAAGCAAATTGCAATCCCAGGCCCCAGGCGATGATCCGCAGCTTGATATCGCGCTTGTGATTGGAGCAGAGCCAGGCAAAGGCCAAGATGACCGCCAGACCGAGCAGGCCTGTGAAACGGCCCATCAGCCGACTACTTCCAGAATGAGCTCCCGCTCATCGGGTTTCCCGGCGGAGATGCGGAAGGCATCCTCCACCATGTCGGCAGCCTCTTCCACCTTATCTTCCTTGGTGTAGTAGAGACGGCACAGCACAGACCCCGCGTCCACCTTCTCGCCCACCTTCACTTCCAGAATGATCCCCACCGCGGGATCGATGGCGTCTTCCTTCTTATCGCGTCCCGCGCCGATCATGTTGGACGCCACCCCGATATCCTCCGCATCGATGACGCTGACGTAGCCCGCGCGCGGCGAGGTGATTTCGCGCATCCCGGTGGCGTTCGGCAGGAGCTCGAACTTGTCCAGTGCCTGCGGATTCCCGCCCTGCGCTGCCACCACCTGCTTCAGTTTCTTGTATCCCGACCCGTCCACCAGGTGCTTCTCGGCAATCAGCCGGGCCTCGTCCAGGGAACCCGCCTTCTTGCCCAGGAAAATCATGCGCGCGGCCAGCTCCAGCGAGAGCTTGGTCAAGTCCGCGGGGCCCGCATTCTGCAGTGTCTGCGATGCCTCCATAATCTCCAGCGCATTGCCCACAGCGTAACCCAAAGGCTGGTTCATGTCCGTGATCAGTGCCTGGACTTTCTTGTCCATGCGCCGGCCGATCCCTACCATGGTCTGCGCCAGGCGGCGCGCGTCCACCTGTTTTTTCATGAACGCGCCGTTGCCCACTTTTACGTCGAGCACCAGCGAATCGATTCCTTCCGCCAGCTTCTTCGACATGATCGAAGAGGAGATCAGCGGAATGGACTCCACAGTCGCGGTGACGTCGCGCAGCGCGTACAGCTTCCGGTCAGCAGGCGCCAATTCGTCGCTTTGTCCAATGAAGGCCAAACCCAGCTCCGCAAGTTGCTTCCGAAATTCTTCCGTGGAGAGGTTCGTGCGGAAGCCCGGAATGGACTCCAGTTTATCCAGCGTACCGCCGGTGTGCCCCAGGGCGCGGCCGGACATCATGGGAACCACCACCCCCGCCGCGGCGGCCAGGGGGGCAACGATGAAGCTGGTTTTATCACCCACGCCGCCGGTGGAATGCTTGTCCACCTTGTGCCCGGGTATCGCCGACAAGTCGACCGTTTCGCCGGAACGCAGCATGCACTCGGTCAAGCGGCTGACCTCCCGGTCGGACATCCCCGAAAAGTAGACCGCCATCAAGAAGGACGACACCTGGTAGTCGGGAATGTCGCCATTGGTGTAGCCTTCCACCAGAAACTCGATCTCTTCAGGAGCGAGTTCTTCCCCGTCGCGCTTGCGCTGAATCAAGTCAACTGTACGCATTATCAGACACTTAGCCTACCATCCCGACACCCCCAAAGTAAAGGAAGGTTTTCGGAGCACGGGAGGCGAAACAGCGGGGGTAGCGGCGGCGGTGTCTTTTGCTCCCCATTTGGACGAGCTGACCGGCGACAAGATCGCCGGCGTTCCCCAACGAAACAGCGTGCTTGCAATCCTGACCCGGCTGATACGATAGAGTCGATGACCCCCAACCAACCGGGCCAAATGCCCAAGTTGCCTATTCCTGGCGTTAAGTACCTTGTTGCGATCGGCTCTGGAAAGGGCGGCGTAGGCAAGACTACCGTGTCGGTGAACCTGGCCGTCGGCCTCGCCTCCCTGGGCTACAAAGCCGGCCTCATGGATGCCGATGTCTACGGCCCAAACGTGCCCCTGATGATGGGGATTAACCGGACTCCCATGGCGCTCGGCGAGCGCATCCAGCCTATCGAACAGTTCGGCGTGAAGCTGATGTCGATGGGTTTCCTGAACCCGGGAGACAAGCCCCTGGTGTGGCGCGGGCCCATGCTGCACAGCGTCATTCAGCAATTCCTGCGCGGCGTGGATTGGGGCGAACTCGACTACCTGGTGATCGACCTGCCTCCCGGCACTGGCGACGTGCAGCTCTCGCTCATCCAGACGGCTCCCATCACCGGCGCCATCGTCGTGACCACTCCCTCCGACGTGTCCCTGGAGGACGCCCGCAAGGCCATTTTCATGTTCCACCAGGTCAAAGTGCCGATCCTGGGCATGGTCGAGAACATGAGTTTCCTCATGTGCCCGCACTTTGATGGCGGTGCATTTCCTGGCCGAACTGCCACTCGATCCGCAAGTCCGCATCGGCGGCGATAGCGGCAAGCCCATTGTCTTGCGCAGAGGGGAAGGCGAACCCTTCCTCGAACTGGCTAGAAACACCGTGGCCCGCGCCGAAGAGGTGGCCAAGGAAGAAGGCCCCAAATTCGAAGTAACAGAGTAGGTGCCGCGAGAAGGTAATCTATCTCGCCAAGGCGCCAAGGCGCAAAGAAAGAAAGCTGTTTGTCTTCTTGGCGGCTTTGCGCCTTTGCGTCTTGGCGAGAAATCGTAAAGCGGCTGTAGCACCTTTAGAAGGTGTACAGCAAGGTGGTTTGTGCCAACTCGGGGCAATCGCAAAGGACGTGCGCCGCGGCTGTGATCGCCTTATCGCAGAGGCGCCAAGCCGCAAAGAAGACCCGCCAAGCCGCAAAGAAGACCCGTGATTCTTTTCTTTGCGCGACTTTGCGTCTTGGCGAGAAATTGCAGAGCGCCTTTAGAACGTGTAGAGCAAAGTCCCCGGCGCGGGCTCTGCCGGACCGCCCGCCGTCACCGGGGCGTCGCCTTCCACGTTGACCTGGCGATAGTAGATCCCGGTGTCGCCCAGGTATACTTCCAGCTCGGAAGGCCGCGGCAAAGTACCCTGGATCAGCGATTCGGATAGCGGATCCTCGATGTACTTCTGCAGTGCCCGGCGCAACGGACGCGCCCCGTAGCTGCGGTCACCGCAAGTCTTCTCCAGAAGATACTTGGCGGCGTCCGGATTCAATTTGATCTTCACCTGCTTGGCCACCAGGTTCACGTTCACCTGGTCCACCAGCAGGTCGATGATCAGAATCAGGTCGTCATCGGTGAGGCTGGTGAAGAGAATCACTTCGTCCAGGCGGTTCAGGAATTCGGGATTGAACGCCTTCTTCACCTCGCCGCGCACCATGTCCTCGATCTTCGAAGGGATACCCTCTCCCGGAGGCGCCGAGAATCCCAGGTGGCCGCGCTTCTCCAGGAAGCGGGCTCCCAGATTGCTCGTCATGATGATGATCGTGTTCTTGAAATCCACCTGGTTGCCGAGCCCATCGGTCAACTGGCCGTCTTCAAACACCTGCAGCAGGATGTTGTAGATGTCCGGATGGGCCTTCTCGATTTCGTCCAAAAGGATGATCGAGTACGGATTGCGCTTCACCCGTTCGGTGAGTTGGCCGCCCTCTTCGTATCCCACATAGCCGGGAGGCGAACCAATCAATTTCGAGATCGAGTGCTTCTCCATGTACTCGGACATGTCGAAGCGCACCAGGCTCTTCTCACTACCGAACAGGAAGCTGGCCAGCGCGCGGGCCACTTCGGTCTTCCCCACGCCGGTGGGGCCCAGAAACAGGAACGACCCGGCCGGCCGGTTGGAAGCCTTCAGACCCGCCCGCGAGCGGCGGATGGCGCGAGCCAGCGCGGAGATCGCCTTTTCCTGGCTGATCACCCGCTTGTGCAGCTCCTCTTCGATACGCAGCAGCTTGGTGATCTCTTCCTCTTTGATGGAGGTCATGGGGACGCCGGTCCAGCGCGCCACCACGTCTTCGATATCATCCTTGGTCACGCAGCCGGTAGAAGAATCGTCCAGGTTGTACTTCTCCCGGAGTTGGCGCATGTTCTCGCGCTCTTTGCGCTCCTCATCGGAGTAGAAACGCGCCTTTTCGAACTCGTGGTTGGCGATGGCGTTTTCCATCCGGTGCACAATGAATTTGATGCGCTTCTGGATGTCGGCCAGGTCCGCCGGAAGCGTGGTCTGGCGCAGTTTCACGCGCGCCCCGGCTTCGTCGATCAAGTCGATGGCCTTATCCGGAAGATACCGGTCCGGGATGTAGCGGCTGCTGGTATAGACCGCGGTTTCGATGGCATCGTCGGTATACGCCACGGCGTGGAACTTTTCGTAGCGGTCCTTGATGCCGAACAGAATCTTGACCGCGTCGCCTTCACTGGGCGGCGGGACCTTCACCGCCTGGAAGCGCNNACGGTGGCACCGATGCACTGAATCTCGCCGCGCGACAGCGCCGGCTTGAGGATATTGGCCGCGTCCAGCGAACCTTCCGCCGACCCCGCACCCACCAGCGTATGCAGCTCATCGATGAAGATGATGGCGTTTTGATTCTCCATCAGCTCCTTCATGATGGTCTTCAAACGCTCTTCGAACTGGCCGCGGTATTTGGTGCCGGCAACGATGAGCGAAAGGTCCAAAGCCAGAATGCGCTTATCGGCCAGGAAAGAGGGCACATCACCCTCGGCGATGCGCTGCGCCAGACCTTCCACGATGGCCGTTTTCCCCACGCCTGGCTCGCCGATCAGGACCGGATTGTTCTTGGTGCGGCGGCACAGAATCTGCACCACGCGCTCCAGTTCGTAATCGCGGCCAATCAACGGATCCAGCGTGTTATCCATGGCGGCCTGGGTCAGGTCGCGGCTGAATTCTGCCAGCAGGGAGCTTTCCTTGGGGCGCTGCGAGGCCACCTTTTCACTCTGCGACCGCGCCAGTTCTTCCCGAATCGTGGAGAGACGCAGACCCCGCTCGTGCAGAATCTCCGCCGCGAAGCATTTCTCCTCGCGCAGCAGGCCCAGCAGCAAATGTTCGGTGCCGATGTGCTTGTGATTCAGGCGCTCCGCCTCTTCGGCGCCATACGCCAGAACGCGCTTGCACTCGTGACTGAGCGGCAAGTCCACGGAGGTCGAGACCTTCTCCCGGATCGTGGTATGCCCTTCAATCTGTTTACGGATCGATTCCACCGCGGCATGGGAACGGAGGAAGCGATTCGCCAAAGCCTTGTCCTCGCGTAACAGGCCGAGGAGCAGGTGTTCGGTTTCAATATAGGGACTGCCGAACTGGCTGGCCTCGTAGCGGGCGAAAAAGATCACTCTCCGCGCTTTCTCCGTGTATCGCTCAAACATAATAAATGACGCTCCCTATGCTAAAGATACTCCCTTGAGCCTCCGGGTTGCGAACCATTCTGCGGTCCCGGTACCAAACCGCCTTTTTCCAGGTTTAAAACCCGATCGCACCGCTTGGCGAACGAAAGGTTGTGCGTGACGAGAACACTTGTAAGCTGGTGCGTTCGATGCAGGCCTTCCAGAAGTTCGAAGATCATTTCGCCGGTCCGGAAGTCCAGGTTGCCTGTGGGTTCGTCGGCGAGCAAAACGGACGGCCTCCCGACGAGCGCACGAGCCAGAACAACCCGCTGTTGCTCCCCTCCCGATAATTCACCCGCGCGGTGTGACGACCGCGCCCGAAGCCCCACTTCATCCAACCTCGCAAGCGATTCGGCAGCCGCCTGGGCATGTGGCGCACCCCGAATCAGCAACGGCATCATCACATTTTCCTCTGCTGTAAACTCAGGCAGCAGGTAGTGAATCTGCCAGACGAATCCAATTTCCCGATTCCGAAAATCCGCTTGTTCCGAGTCAGCGAGTCCAGAGATCTCTGTTCCTCCGTAGTATATCGTACCGTTTGAAGGCCTGTCCAGACCGCCCAACAGGTGTAAAAGAGTGGACTTGCCGGCGCCGCTCTCGCCCACTAGCGCCAGCATCTCTCCTTTGTGCACGTCCAGGGACACATCTGAAAATACGACCAGATCGCTCTCGCCGGATTTGTACACCTTGGAAAGGTCGCGCGCGCGAATGTACGCCTCCGCCATCAAACAGCTACGATAGCAAAAAGGGGACAGACGTTCGTCTGTCCCCTTTTTCGGTAGCGCCGGCGGCCTGGCCGCCGGTCCACTGATTTTTTCCTATTGAATCGGCAGCAGGACCATGTTGCTGACCTGCCCGTTTACGGTGATGGTGAACTGCGCGCTCATGCCCGACGGCGCGTCGCTGCCCAGCGTAAACTGGATGGCGTCCACACCCACCGAGCCGCGCACTGCGAAAGCCGCGGAGGGCGTCAACGGTGTGGCGCTGCCCACCTGGATCGTGATGCCATCGTTCAGAACATAAGCCGGCGATTGCGGTATTGCGAAGCCGAAGGGACGCGCCGGAGTACTAGGCCCGAAACCGGTACCATACACCGTGATCGTCTCGCCCTGCTGCACCGGCCCGGCCGAGGTCACCGGGGAGCCGTCGGCATGCGTCGCCACCGCATACATCTGTCCATTCACTGCCGAGGGAAACAGCCCCGGGGCATCCTGCACCACGGTGAATGACGCTTGCACGTCGGCCTGGCCGGGTGTGCTCACCACGATTGTTTGTGGGCCTTGTGGCGCGTCAGCCGGCAACTGGAAGTTGATTTGCGACGTGGAGACGAAGAACAGAGGGAGCAAACGGTCGCCCAGCCGCACCGTAGTCCCCGCCAGCGACTGCGTCATCGGGCTGGCCGGACCCAGCGCCACACTGCTCGCCAGATTGGCGCCGAAGATCGAAACCACGCTCCCCGCGGCAACGCCGGCCTGCGGAGTGGTGCCCGCACCGTTGCTTACGCCCGCCGGGGCGATGTACGGTACTTTGTCGAATACCGCCTGCACGGCGCGCGGAGCATTCATGGCTAGCGTGCCCGAGGGCGATGTACCGCTCAAATCGCCGTTCCATGCGCGGAAGCGGAATCCCGGCAGCGGCGTTACGTTCACCCCGACACTGGCTTGCGAATCGTAGAAACCATCCGGCGAGGAAGGCTGCAGACTCCAGGATGCCGCTCCAGCCGGCGCAGTCGCCGTGGCAAGGTAATTCATCTGGTGATAATTCGCGGCTACCGTGACCGCGTCGGTACCCAGCGTCACAGAGAGCGGGCCTGTCCCCGCGCCATTCGACCAGCCCCCGAAATCCTGCCGCGACCCCGCACCCATCGGTATCGAAGCCGGCGCGCTGATTGTCAGTTGCGTGCCCAGCGGTTGTTGAATGTCGCACGGCACCGCGCATGCCGCTCCGTTTACCGTGACCGAAAGTCCGGCAAGCGGACTCGTCACCGTGAGGTGGCCCTGCTGCGCGTAGTTGGCAATCACCCGCATGCCCACTCCCACGGCGCTTTGTGGAACGGTCAGGCTTTGCGTTTGCGTGCCGCCATTGGACCAGTTCGAAAAGCTCCAGATGCGGTTCTGTGGATCCGTCTGCGTGGCCGGCGCCGTGATCGTGTGCGTCTCACCCACGCCCCATTCAAATGAATAGTTCAGCCAGTTGGAGCGGGCGTCCACCGTAAGACTCAGGCCGGGCGGCGAGGTGAGCATCTCTACCGCGACCCCTGGTACGAATGTCGCCGTCACCGTGGTGTTTGCGAACCCCGGCACTGTGTAGGCATGCGTCGGCGCGCCGCCATCGCTCCAGGAACTCAAGATCCAGTAGATGCCGTTGGTGTCCGTCTGCGGGCTGATCGCACTCAGAGTATGCGTGGTGTTGAGACCCCATTGCACGGCGGCCGGAGTCGGCACCGCGGTGCGATCCGCCAGCACGATCAAACCGGGTGGCACGGTAGCGAGGTTGACGAACTGTACCGGCTCAAACAGCGCCGTCACGGTCACCGCCGCATTCATAGTGATGGTGGTCTGAAACCCCTGAATCAATTCCGCCGATCCAGACTGCCATCCGGCAAACACATATCCGGGATTTGGATAGGCCTGCAGGATCACGGCGCCTTGCGCCGCTTCGTAAATCTCCTGGCTGACCGTGATTTGCGCTCCATTCACGGTCACTACGCCGGGCGAGATGCAAGGTTGGGTGGGATCGGGGCACGAATTGAACATAATGTTCAGGCCGTACTGCAATCCAAAAAGCGCCTGGTAGGACGTAATCGAAGAGTCAGCAGTCACCACCGTCGGATTGCCAAGCAGTTGACCGCCGGACCATTGCCACGTCTGAAAAGTATATTTGCTGTGCGCGGTGCCGCTATCCTGCTCCGGCGGCGCGTATAGAGTATGTTTACTGCCTTGCGGCCAAATAAAACTTTGGGAAGTCGTGTAACTCATGCCGTCCACGGTGAATTGCGGACCGCCAGGTGTCGTGGAAATGGTCGTCGTCGTTTGGGTCTGGGCTCGTGCCACCATCCCGCACGCGAAAAACACTGCCGCCCCACAAATAATCGCTATGAATTTCGATAGGAATTTCATAATCTGACTTGCCTGCATCGCCTGAACATTTGTGCCAAGAGCCGCCTTCGCGGATTCTCACCACGGATCGGAGTATACGCGTAAATGCACGGAAATACACGGCTAACTTTGGTAATGCAGGAGTTACTAGCTATTTCGATCATTGATTCCCGCGCTGTTCCAGCATTAAATCGGAATGTTCGAACGAGCTTGTTTATGCGCGAGAATCGATTCCTAATCACCACAGTGTTCGCAGTGACGATGACAGCCGCGGTTCCCTTGTCTGCCGCCACTTTTGGAAATGTTGTGACTACCGTTGGTGGTCACCCCGCCGATATTGCGCTCGATGAATCTCGAGGCCAACTCTATATCGCAAACTTCACGGCACTCGAAATCGACGTGATGTCCACCAAGGACAACACCATCCACACCTCCATCCCCCTGCCGTCCCATCCCAGCGGCGTGGCTCTCTCCCCCGATTCGGCCTACCTGGTGGTGTCTGAGTATCAAAACGGCACCTCGACACCGCAGGGTTTCAACGGAGTCACTATCATTAACTTGAACTCCAATGCCCGGCAGAACCTCAGCACGGGAGATGGTGCCCTCGGCGTCGCTTTCGTGCGCTCCGGTCAATCCATCGGCCAGAACAGCGGCCAGGCACTGATCGCCACCACGAGCGGCTTTTATCTTCTTGATCCTGTCAGCGGCTCCCTGCAGTTCATCTCTTCGGTGACGAATCTTGCTACCCAACTGCCGGCGGCGCAAGCCTCGTTCCCTGGGCAGATCGTCGAAACGCAAATGACGACCTCAGCCGATGGGCTCTGGATTTGGGGTGTCGCCGATGCCGGTGCCAGTACCGCCACGCAGGCGCAGCTTCTGTTTCGATTCGACGGCAGGCGCTCCTACCTGAGTGGCCAGACCTGGATCACCAGTCCGCCGCTCCTGCCCCGCCGATGGATCGTGGGCCATGATCGGTTGGGCTCAATTTGCGCCTTCGGCATGTGGCGGTGGATTCACGCTCACCTCGCGCTACCCGTCGCCTCTGACCTCCACCAATGTGACCGGACACGCCGCCAACGCCAAAAACGGGGTTACCGACACGCTCTATGGGCAGATCTTCGATGGCAATACGCCCGCCAATCCGCCTTACTATGCGGCTGGGTCCACCAAATTCCCAATGCTCTCCATCATGGACTCCGATAACCTGACCGTGCGCGACAAGCTCTATCTGCCGGAGAGCCTGGTGGGACGCGCAGTCGTGGATTCGGCCGGCAACTATATGTATGCCATCTCTGACAGCGGCGTGACCGTGCTGCCCGTAGGACTGCTCAACAAATATCCGCGCCTGGCGACCTCGGCCGAAGATGTGCTGGTGCAGACCAATTTCTGTAACCGCAACGCCCTTACGGCCACCTTTAGAGTCACCGACCCCGGCAACAACGCCACTGACTTCTCCGTTGGCAGCTCACAAACCGGCGTGTTGATATCCGCCTCGTCCGGCAAGACCCCGGCCACCGTGACCGTCACCGTTCAGCCGGGAGCGATTCCCAATCCCGGTGGCACACTGGCCGTGCCCCTGGTTATCAGCTCCGGCTCGGCCGTCAACGTTGCCCCGACGGTCCGCCTGCTGATCAGCAATCCTGATCTGAACCAGCGTGGCACCATCGTGGATGTCCCCGGGCAACTGGTAGATCTGGTAACGGACTCCAACCGCAACCGCGTTTACATTGCCCGGCAGGATAAGAACCAGGTCCTCGTCTTTGACGGATCGAGTTACCAGCAAATTGCCACGCTGCGCACCAGCACCACCCCAACCGGTATGGCGATCAGCGCCGACGGCAAGACCTTGATCGTGGCCGCCACCAATTCGCAGCACCTGCAAGTCTTCGATCTGGATGCCCTCGCGCCGCTCACGCCCATCGAGCTGCCCGGGTCCCACTACGGCCGGAGCGTCGCTCAATCCAACGTCGGCACCTTCGCCCTGATCGAAAACGATGGCACGGGGGATTGCCTGCCCAACGTCGCGTGCGCGATCGACCGCATCGATCCCAATTCCATCTGCGCCTACAGCCCGCCGGCCTTGGGAATCTTCAGAAACGACAACCTCGCTTTGCCGGCCACTTCGGTTCTCAGCCCCTCGCCCGACCAAAGTTCGATTCTGGTGGCCGCGCCCACCGGGAACGTGATGCTGTATGACGCAACACACGATACTTTCACGCTTTCGCGCAAGGACCTCACGTCGCTTTCCGGCGCCTACGCCGCTTCCTCCGGCGCTTCCTCCTCCACCAGCGGACCCGCATTTGCCACCCGGTTTGTGATCGGCGACAACATCTTCGATGGCGCGCTGGTTCCGCAGGGGACATTCGATACTTCCGTCGGACACACCTCCGGCTTCGCTTTCAGCGGTGCTGGCGGATATCGCGTCACGGCAACCACCAGCTCGGCCCCTGGCGTGATCGAAAACACCCCGAACGCGCTCCAGAGCGTCAACGT
>OKRF01000103.1:21981-26163 GCA_900290315.1 Candidatus Sulfopaludibacter sp. SbA3
GGTGAATGCCGCCGATGGCACGCAGCCCGTTGCCCCCGGCGGTCTCATCAGCGTATTCGGTTCGCAAATGAGCCCGGTAAACATGGCTACCCAACAGATCCCGCTGCCTACGGCGCTCGGCGAGAGCTGCCTCAGCATCAACGGCGCTCCCGTTCCGCTGCTCTTCGTTTCCAGCCAGCAGATCAACGCGCAGTTGCCGTTCAACCTGGCCGGAGGCGCCAGTCTGACCATCCACACCCCCGGTGGCATCAGCGACGGCTTCAACTTCAATGTGCTGGCAGCGGCGCCCAGCGTCTTCCTTTCGGGAACCGCGGGACCAGAGACTGGACTGGCCACCATTGTGCGCGCCGACAATAACCAATTGATCACGCCTACGAATCCGATTCACCCCAAGGACACCATGGTCATTTACCTGACCGGGATGGGGAACACCTACCCCGCTGTGACTGCCGGCCTGCCTTCGCCGTCGAATCCGCTGGCCCAGGCCACTATTTCGCCCACCGTGACACTCGGCGGACAAACTCTCGACGTGTCGTATGCCGGTCTCGTCCCTGGCGAAGTTGGTGTCTATCAGATCAACGCCACGGTACCGGCCTCGGGCGTGCCGCTGGGCATGAGCATCCCGCTCACCATCAATCAGGGTTCCGGCAGCACCACCCTGAATGTGCGCGTAGTGAACTAGGACCGCAAGGAGCATCACAATGAGAATTCTTGGACTTTCGATTTTGTTATTGACCGCCTCCGGCGCAGCCTTCGCTCAGCAGTGGGAGTTCGGCGGCGTAGGCGGAGGCGGGTTCCTCAGCAACGTGGCAGTGAGCAGCACAGCCGGCTCGGCCACGGCCGGCTTCCAGCCCGGCGCTGCATTCGGCGCCTTCTTCGGACAAAACCTCTACTCGCACCTGACCGGCGAAATCCGCTATGAGTACATGCAGAACAATCTGCAGCTCACCAGCGGAGGCCAGACCGCCCGCTTCTCCGGGATCGCCCACGCCCTTCACTACGACCTGCTCTGGCATACCAACAAGAAGAACTCCAAGGTGCAGTACTTCGCCGCTCTCGGAGGCGGCATGAAGATCTTCCAGGGCACCGGCACCGAAGCCGCGTATCAGCCCTTGAGCCAGTTCGGCTATTTCACCAAAACCCGCACCATGAAGCCCATGGTGAGTGCGGGTGCAGGCATGACGTTCGCCCTTAGCCAGCGCATGTACCTGCGCACCGAATTCCGCGATTTCATTACCATGTTCCCCAAAGAAATCATCACGCCGCCGTCCGGCGCCAAATATGGCTCTCTGCTCCACGACTTCGTTCCTATGGTCGGAATCGACTACGTGTTTTAGACTCTCCTCTCCTTTGAGATAGGGTTCTCTGCCATCTGGGCCGCGGAGCATGTCAAAACTCCGCGGCCGTTTTTTCTTACCGCTACTCAGAAATTGCCTTAGTTGCCAGCCGGAACTCGTCACTCCTCGCGCAGCGCCTTCATCGGCTCCACCGAAGCCGCCCGATGCGCCGGCCCCATGCAAGCCCCCAGCGCCACCGCGCCGAGCACCAGCGGAGCCGCCACCACCACCGATGAATCGTGCGGCCGCACGCCGTACAACATCGATTCCAGCACCCGCGCCGCCGCGAATGCACCCAATACTCCGATGGCCGATCCGGCCACCACCAGCCGCCCGGCGTGACCGATCACCGCGCGCGACACGTCGCTCCGCCGCGCGCCCAGCGCCATGCGCAGCCCAATTTCACGCTTCCTTCGCGACACCAAATAGGCCATCACCCCACCCAGGCCCAGCGTGGCCATCCCGAAAGTAATCGCGGCAAACCCCACCACGAGCACCATCATCTCCCGTTGCATGGTGTTGGACAGGTCCACAGCCTCTTGCATGCTCCGCGCCTGAGTCATCGGTAGACCCTTGTCCAGTCCCCGGATCACGCTTCGGATGGAACTGAGTACCCTCTCCTCGGGAACAGCCGTGCGGACTGCTACGAACTGCAGGTAGGGTTCCTGGGTATAAGGCAGGTACGCCTCAGGCTCGACGGGCTGGGACGCGCCACTGAATCGGGTATCGGCGATGACGCCGACAATGCGGCGCCAAGGTCCTCCTTGTTCGCGCGCCCGCTTGTCCAGCGGACTCTGGCCGGGCATCAGCTTGCGGACAAACGCTTCGTTGACAATCGCTACCGGCTCCGATTCCGCGGTGTCGCCGCCATGGAATGCGCGGCCGGCGTGTAGAGAGATGCCCATCGTGCGGAAGTAATCCGGAGTCACGCTGGCGCCTCGCACCATCACGTCCACCCAATCCCGCTTGACTGGCTTCCCCTCTACCTCCACCGGGCTCGCCCCATACGCTCCGCCCAGCGGTATGGTGTCGGAGGCGGCAGCCGAGATCACCCCGGGCAGGGCGGTCAGTTGCGGCAACAGCTTGTCCCAAAACTGCTGGCGCACCTGGTTGGTTCGATATCGCGAAGAAGGCAGCGGCATCCGAAACGTCAACAGATGGTCCGCACGGTAGCCCAGGTCGGTGTGCAGCAGATAGGTGAAACTCTTCGCCAGCAATCCGGCGAACGTCAGCAGCACCACCGCCAACGAAATCTCCACCACCACCAGGCCGTTGAGCGCCCGCACTTGCCGCCGGCCGGCCACCAGCGAATTGCCGCTCTCTTTCAGGTCGCTCTGCAGGTCTGCGCGTGCGCCGCGCATCGCCGGCCACAACCCCGTGAGCAGGCCCGTGCACAGGGTCAGGCCGATCGAGAACGCGGCCAGCGTTGGACTCACCACGACCAGGGCGCCCAGTTGCAGCCACGCCGGCGCGACGCTGATGGTCAGCCGCAGCAACCAGTACGCCAGCCCCACTCCCGCCACGGCGCCCAGGCAGGCAAGCAGCAGGCTCTCCGCCAGCAGAAGCCGCACTACCCGGCGCCGCCCCGCGCCCATCGCCATCCGGACGGCGATCTCCTTGGAGCGCCCCAATCCGCGCGCCAGCAGCAGGCTCGCCACATTCCCGCAGGCAACCAGTAAAACGATCAGTGCCGCGTTACCGAAAATCAGCAGCGCCGGACCGAGTTCCGCCAGCAGGGCGCTCCGCATGCCCACCACGTGCACGCCCCACCCCACGCAGTCGGGAAAAGTCTTCTCCATGCGCCGGGCGATTTCGCTCATCTGCGCCTGCGCTGTCTGGATGCTCACACCAGGCTTCAGCCGCGCGAAGGCCGCGTACTGATGGTACTGATGTCCGTAATTGCGGTAGCTGATTGGCGTCCAATAGTCCGTAAGGTGGCCCGTGTTGAAGCGAAAGCTCTGCGGCAACACTCCGGTGATGCGATAAGGATGGTCGTTCAGGAACAAGGTGTCACGCATGGCTTCCGGCCGCGCGCCCATCCGGCGCACCCAGAAATCGTGACTGAGCAGGACCACGCGGTCGGCCCCCGGCTTCTGTTCGTCCGCCGTCCACCACCGGCCCAACTGCGGCGCTATGCCGAGCATTTCGAAAAAGCCTTCGGATACCGCCTGCCCGGTGATGCGTTCGGCATCTCCCCGGCCCGTGAGCGTCATCTGCGAGAATTCCGTGAATGCCATCCGCTCGAACACCGTATTGGCGGCTTGCCAGTCGCGAAAATCCTCCTGGCCTACCGCCGCTTCCCCTGTCCGCACATGTACCGAGGTAATGCTGGTCAGCCGCTCCGGCGAGGGGTAGGGCAGCGAGCGCAGCAGCAGACCCTCCGCCAGTGCATACACAGCGATGCTCGCGCCTACCCCCAGTGCCAGGGTCGCCACCGCGAGCGCCGTGAATCCGGGAGATTTCCGGAGCATCCGCCACGCATAGAATAGGTCTTTTTGCAGATCCGTGAACCAGCCGATGCGGCGCTCATCCCGGCATTGCTCTTCGATTTGAGCCACGCCGCCCAGCACCCGCCGCGCGGCCAGCCGCGCTTCGGCGGCTTCCATACCCAACGCCATGTTCTCCCTTGTCAGTTGCTCCAGGTGCAATGCCAGCTCATTCTCCAGTTCGGCATCCACCTGCGCGCTACGGAATAACGACCGCGCGCGTTGGCGAAACACACGAAGTAGCCTCATAAGTGATCTAACCATTCGCTTGGCCGAGTAGGACAGACGAAGCGTTTTTTGTCGTCTGTCAATTAGGGGCGGACCGCCCCGCAAAACGGGATGAAAAACCGGCTGTTGGT
>OKRF01000436.1:0-324 GCA_900290315.1 Candidatus Sulfopaludibacter sp. SbA3
CGGAAAACCGGCGGCAAGACCGCCGGCGTTACCCAAACGGTGAAGCTGCGGAGCGGTTGGAGACCGTCACAAAGGAACCGGAACTGCCGGATCTAGGGTCATAGATCTATCGCGAACCGACGCGGACACCGGACTTGGCATGGCCTACAGTGGAGGGTTCGACCTTCGCCTCAGCCGCAGGGTCTGCTTCCGAGGCCTCTTGACCCACAGCCAGGCCTATACACGGTTGGCTGGTCCGGCGGCATTCTTCTGCACTAGACTGGCTAGACTGGTAGGGATGATCTGGGAACCCGCTCGCGAATTCGTGGAACGGACCAACGTCTG
>OKRF01000436.1:334-8932 GCA_900290315.1 Candidatus Sulfopaludibacter sp. SbA3
GTCCCGAGCGTTTCTGGGATGAGATGATGCGCGAAATGGAGGTGGCCTGGTTCGAACCCTACACCCAGGTGGTGGACGTCAGCCGCGGCCCCGAATGGGCGCAGTGGTTCACCGGCGGCCGCCTCAATATCGCCCACAATTGCCTGGACCGCTGGGCCGAATCCGATCCCTTGCGCGTCGCCTGCATTTGGGAGGCAGAGAACGGCAGAACCGGCACCTTCACCTTCGGGGACCTGCACCGCCAGGCCAACCGGGTGGCCCGTGGCCTCACCAATCTCGGCCTGCAACCGGGCGATCGCGCCGCGCTCTGCATGCCCATGGCGCCGGAGATTCTCGCCGTCCTGTACGGATGCTTCAAGGCCGGGATCACCGTGGTCCCGATTTTCGCCGGATTCGGCTCCGGTGCCATTGCTACGCGCCTGCGGGATTCCGGGGCGCGGGTCCTCTTCACTGCGCCGCACCTGACGCGGCGCGGCAAACTGCTACCGCTGGCCGGAAAGATTCCACCCATCGTGGAGCACGTGATGGTGCTGCCGGACGAGGGTGGATTCTTCCCCGATGGCGACTCGCCGCCGTTCCCCGCAATGTCTCTGGCATCCGAGGCCCGCGCGCTCATCCTCTACACTTCGGGTACCACTGGCAAGCCCAAGGGCACGGTTCACACCCACGCCGGCTGCCTGGCCCAGATGGGCAAAGAGATCTGGCTCGCCTTCGACCACCGCAGCGGCGACCGTTTCTTCTGGCTCTCCGATATCGGCTGGATGATGGGCCCGTGGACCATCCTGGGCAATCACCTCTTCGGCGGCGCGATCTTCCTGTACGATGGCGCGCCGGATTACCCCGGCCCCCTGCGCCTCTGGGAAATGATCGAGCGCCACGGCATCACTACCTTCGGCGTCTCGCCCACCGCCATCCGCGTGCTCGCCAGGAGCGGCGGCGAGTTGCCCGCCATGGAAACGCTGCGCCTGCTGGGCTCCACGGNNTCAACATCTCGGGCGGCACGGAAATCGTTGGCTGCTTCCTGCTCCCTCTACCGATCCAGCCTTTGAAGCCGTGTAGCTTGGGCGGCCCGGCACCGGGCATGGCTACGGAAGTGGTGGACGAATCCGGCGCGCCGGTGCGCGGCCGCACCGGCTACCTGGTCTGCACCAAGCCCTCGCCTTCGATGACTCGCGGCATCTGGAACGATCCGGAGCGCTACGTGGAAACGTACTGGTCCCGCTTCCCCGGCATGTGGTACCACGGCGACTGGGCCAGCGTGGATGCCGACGGCCACTGGTTCCTGCACGGCCGCGCCGATGAATCGATGAACGTGGCCGGACGCAAGGTGGGACCGGCCGAGGTGGAAGAAGCGATGCTCCAGCACCGCGGAGTCGCGGAGGCTGCCGTGATCGGAGTGCCGGACGAACTGAAAGGCGAGGCGATTGTGGGATTCGCGGTGCCCAAGCCCGGGATTGCTCTCGATGCCGCCGCCATCGGCGCCACAGTGGTGGAAGTGCTCGGCCCCCCATTTCGCCCGCGGGAGATTCTGGTGGTGCACGAACTGCCCAAAACGCAAAGCGGCAAAATCGTCAGGCGTTTGCTGCGGCAGCGCTATCTGGGCGAGGCGCTGGGCGATCTTTCGACGGTGGCGAATCCAGCGGCGCTGGAGTAGAGGGTTCTACCGCGCAGCGGGCAAGCCAAAGAGCCGCTCGATCGATTGGATGAATGGCTTNNCTGGGGGATCTTGCCATGCTATGTATGTGCGGATGACGGCCTTTGAGAGATGGACGTCCTTGAACGCAGCAAAGCTGTCTGCTCTGGCTTGCTTTTCTACCGTTGTGGGGTAAGTGGCCGCCGAATCGGACAGCGATGCCAGCAGCAGGTCTTCGAACATGGCCGTCCGGTGCAGTCTCCCAGACATGGAAATAGCCGACCCACACTTTTCCCTCGCGGGCCCGGTCGACCTTCTTGACCCAGCCCTCCGGCGCTTCGACTCGGGGCAAGCTTGGTCCGACGCTCTGGATCGCGAACTCGCTAGGCGGGACGAGAGTTGGACCCTTGGGTTCGGGAGGGGTTTGGACTTCGGGTTTGGCCCAACTCGCCATGACCGCAATGTACACGGTCGTGAATCATCCGACGAATTTGAAGTGGGTGGGTAAATGGGTGGGCTGTCTTTCGGTCAACTGCCTCTAAGTCATTGATTTTATGGTGCGCCCGGACAGATTCGAACTGCCGACCTTCTGGTTCGTAGCCATTGCTTTGCCTGAAATCAACAAGTTGCAGTATTACCCATTATTGCTCATAAATGCTTGTTTTCAGTGCCTTAGCGAAGGCCGCGAGTAACTATGATCAACGCTGCCATGCAGGGAGTGGGCATACTATTGGGCATACCTGCACGATCTCGTGAACCGCTGCGGCGGCCCGCCGGAGAAAGGCCCGCAATGCTGCGCGCACCCACGCTACAATTGGGACAGAGAAGCAGACGACCATGACGATTCCCGCCACGTACGAAAACGGCGTCTTCAAACCGCTGGAGGATGTGAACCTCACCGAGGGCACAAGAGTCGAAGTGCATGTCCCGGCGGAAGACGCACCGAAGCGGCCAAAGTCCGTCCGGGATTCGCCGATCTTCGGCATGTGGGCCGACCGCGACGACATCCCCGACGGCGTCACCTACGTCAACCGCCTGCGAGAGCCGCGCTACTAAAGATCGTGCGATCTTCGATGCCCTACCTAGTCGACAGCGACATTATGGTTGATCTCACGCGAGGAAGCGGCGCGGCAGCAGACTACCTCGACAGCCTCGACGACGTGTGGTCAATCTCCATGATCACCAGCCTCGAACTCCTCGTCGGTTCGCGCACCCAACGCGAAACCACCGATCTCGATCTTGTTCTGAGCGGATACCGGGTGATCCCGCCGAACGAGGACATCACCCGCCGAGCGTACTACCTCGTGAAGACCTATGCGCGCTCCCACGGGCTGCGCACGCTCGACTCGTTGATCGCCGCCACGGCGCTCGAAGATGGCCTCACGCTCGCGACGAAAAATCGGAAGCACTTCCAGATGATTGGGGATCTGAAGTTGGAGGTTCCCGACTACTGAGCGTCCTCCAGGCCCCGCCAAACCGCCCGTTCTAGCCGCAAGCCCCGGCGCGCTCGGCCTATTGTTCGAGCTTCTTCATCGTGGGTCCGCCAAGTCGTGCATGCCATGCAGCCGTTTGGCGGCAGTGGTTCCGAAATCAGCACACGACGTCACGAGAGCAGAAACGACGGATGTCAGTTGCCGCCGCCGCACGTTAGGTACACATTCGATTGCGACACTTGCCCTGCCACTCTAAGCACGATTGGCTGATCTCCAGCACGAATCCCATTCGGCACCTGGATGTTAATCTGGAACAGTCCCGGATAGGTCATGCCGGCGAACAGCACGGTCGCTGGCTGTCCGGCGATCAGCACACTAACCTGTGAAAGATCAGGAACAGGGTACGCGGTCGTGAGGGCTTGCCCGACCGGGTATGGCGGATTGGTTGAGCCGAGGCCGGTCGCAAATAGCAGGAGATAGTCTCCGGCCTGTGCGGGTCGGCTGGCCACTCCGGGTATTGCACCCACTGCTGCAACATAGGCAGCATCGCTATTGAACAGCGCATCTGCGTAAACGGTGCCCTGCGCCGGGAGCGTGAACGTAAACAATCCTGGCGAAATCGATACCATGTTGACAATCGCCGGCACCGTCCCGTGGTTCGTGATCATGTCAACTTCGACCGGTCCGGTTGCGGTATCCGGCTGGGCAACGGCATTCACCTGCGTCGGTGAGACGTAGTAGATGAAACCGTTCTTGCCGTTGATCGATACCTGCACGCCTCCCAACGACGTGGGTAGCTTGCCATTCGTGATCGCAGAACTCCAATCTGTGGTGATATCCGCAAGATTCTGTCCGTAGATAGCGACGAAGCCACCGGAGGAGATCGGCGGGCTGAAACTCGCTGCATTCACTATTCCCGCGGTATTGATGGAGGCTAATGACGACACGGAAGATCCGGCAGCCACCTGATTGACGAATACTCTCTGGCCCGCAACCGTGATGGTACCCGTGCGCAGGCCGCCAGTGTTGATTCCCACGGTGTACGTCACGGGCCCGCTGCCTGTCCCGTTGTTCCCGCTACTGACCAGAATCCACGACGCGTTGGCCGTCGCATTCCAGCCGCAATCGGGGGCGTTGGCAGTAACGGTGAGGCTGCTGCCGGTGGCGCCTGCTGCGGCTACCGAGACGCTCCTCGGGCTCACCGCCAAAGAGCAGGTGACTCCCGACTGACTAACCGCAAAGCTCAGGCCTGCAACCCAAATTGTTCCTGTCCGAGAGCCGGAGTTGGGATTGGGGGCGACTGCGAAGGTAAGCAGACCGGACCCTGTGGTACTGGCGCCGGAACTGATCGTTATCCAATTGCTGGAATTGGAGACGAGCCAAGGGCACGTTGACGTGTTCGTCAGCACGTCCACGTTTGCGCTGCCGCCGCTGGTCCCGAAACTTTGAGCACTGCGATCAATCGCGTACTGGCATCCCACTGTGGATTGAGAAGACGAGACGATCTCCCTGATTCGGGCATTATCAGAATCCGCGACGAAGACATTGCCGGATGTATCGACTGCCGCCCCCTTTGGACCGAGTTCGGACGATGTGGCCGGACCACCGTCGGTAAACGACGAGCCTCCGCCTGCGACAGTTGTGATCACCCCGTTGGAGACCTTGCGGATGCGACCGTTGCCTGAGTCTGCAATGTATAGGTTGCCTGCCGAGTCAACGGCGACCCCCCACGGGTTGTTCAATTGAGCACTGGTGGCCAGCCCGTTGTCGCCGACAAAACCATGGCTACCGCTTCCTACCACCGTCGTGATCACTCCGTTCGAGNNTCCCGGATGCATCGATCGCAATCCCCACGGGACCGAGTTGAGCCGACGTGGCCGGACCGCCGTCGCCGATTTCAGAGCCCCCGCCGGCCACACTCGTGATCACCCCATTCGAGACCCTGCGTATGCGATTGTTGTTCGAGTCTGCAATATATAGATTGCCGGCGGCGTCTACGGCGACGCCATAAGGGTTGTACAATTGGGCGCTGGTGGCTGGGCCATTGTCGCCGCTGAAACCACCTACCCCGGTTCCTGCCACAGTGGTGATCACTCCGTTTGAGACCTTTCTGATACGATTGTTGTCCGAGTCTGCAATATAGAGGTTGCCGACCCTGTCCAAGGCGATGCCGTACGGATTCCACAATTGGGCGCTGGTGGCCGGGCCGTTATCGCCGCCGGGACCCTGCGTTCCGTTTCCCGCCACTGTGGTGATTACACCGTTCGAAACCTTGCGGATGCGAGTTTCGTTCAAGTCTGCAATATAAAGGGCACCGGCGGCATCCACGGCGATACCCCACGTGCTGGAAAACTGGGCGCTAGTGGCCGGAACGTTATCGCCGAGAGCGGAGCCTCCGCCCGCAACCGTGGTGATCAGATAACTGCCGCTCGACTGCGCCATCAGAGCAGAGCAGAAGGCAAGCGCAACGGAAGCCCATGCCGTCGCCTGGGCACGCTTACGGGGACAGAGAAGGGCTCGTGAACAGAACGTGAACGGCATAAATCCTTACTCCTCGTTCTTGAGGATCTGATTGTCCTCTTAATCTTACTGCTGCCGCAGATGACGAACAACACGTAGAGCACCGCCGCCTCTGTGAACGCCACTGCCCGGCGCGGAGCACGCCCAGTATGCGTTCCGGCCGCAAGGTGCCGCCAAGCTTCAGACGAAAACCAAACCGTAATCACAGCGGCACCAGCCGCACGGCTGGCCTTCAGCTTTCTCATGGGTGCATGTCGCCACTGGCAAGGGCATGCCCGATTCGGCCTCTTCGTATGTAAAAAGATGCCCGTCAAGTTTTCTGCATTCGGGACACGACGCGGCGCGCGAGGTGATTACCTTTAGCCGCACACTGCGGAGGTCCAACAAGCCCTCATCGGATGCCTCCTTCCATCCAGCCAACTCCATCCGCACAGATTGACGCCGCACCTCCAGACAATCCCTCTTTTCCTCCCACAGAAATCGAGCCATCTGGAAGTAACTCATCTTCCGCGCGTGCCAAGTGGGATTCGCCTGAAGAGCTTCATGCATCATCCGCCACATGGTATCAGCGCAACTCGCCTCTCGTCCGAAATGAGCGGACAGTTTTTTCCGCACCTGCTGAAACTCGGCCTCATCGAACTGCAAACGAGAGCACCAATCGATAGCACGCCCTTCATCTTCCGTGTATAACTGCCCCTTTCGTACCAGGATTGGTTCACCGCATGAGGGACAGGCAGCGCGCCGCTTCGGCACACGAATGAGTGATGTCCTGCAATACGGACACGTATTCATCGCTGCGTCTTGAAGTGCCCCGTTACTGCCCGGAGTCGCATGTCCTGTTACCCCAGCCCGGCAGCGTAGCTTTCTGCTCGGCCTTTGAAACCATCAGATTGTAAAGCTCTACGTATTGGGAGCGATCACACGCCATTTGAATCGGCGCCGTCTCCAGACGGGTGCCCATGAAAGTTCCGGGGTCGGTCGGGTGCTCGTGCCAGCAGTAGCCACTAAGGAAGCCGCCCGAAGTGCCCCGTGCTTCAGCGTCGGTGCATTTCTTCAACGCTACACTGGCGCCGGTCAGCACGAACCAGTTCTGCGTTTCGCCACGCCAGGGGAGCCTCTTCCAGCTTTCGGGATCAACCAACTGAAACAACGGCCCAGCCGCGACAATCGTTCTGAGGCCGGGGTTTCCAATCTTTTGATCCATCTCATGGAGGAGGCAGGCCACCGCAAACATGTGTCCACAGAAGGAGGCCCAAATCGGTGCCACATCTGCCTCTGGTTCTACCTCGCGGATCACGAAAACGGAGTCGCCAGCGAAGCACACTCGGTATGCCTCGCCACCAGGATAAAGGTGTAATGCCTCGCCAAAACCCTGCTGCAGATCGTTCAGTCGTGCGCGCGCCTCAGTTGGATTGTGTGCCATCTGGCAACTCGTGCCAATTAAGTCCACGCTGGCGGCCAGGGCCCTGAAGCCTTCGTCGTCGCGGCGCACCACCTCAAGTATTCGAGCAACGTCCATGATCAATTCTTACGCTGTGCCGACCCAAGTAGCAACGCCGTTGTTTTAATCGTGCGCCCGGCTCTGTCTCACCGTCAAAAGGACGAGGCCACACTCCAATGAGCGCTCCCAGGGGCCGGACGACGCGAGAAACAGCGCGCCGCGGATCGCGCAACGGCCATCAGGGGCCGCGCCTGGGTGCGATCAGGCCGAAACCGATGATCGAGGCCGAGCGCGAAAAGCCGCCCTGAGCAAGTATGGCGCACGCATGAACCCTCTCACCCCCCTCTCGCGCGTACACGGAGTCAGAAGAAACACCCAAAGGTGGTCAGTAGGCCCCTCAATTTCAGATGTGCCTCAGGCCAGGGATGGTATCGCAATCGCACTACAGACCGCCTGGCTCAATCGCCGAGCGCGGAACCGCAATTTCTCCACGCCAGCGGAGCGAGTGCGGCGGTTAGAACGCGGTGGCGATGACTCCTACGAGTTGGGCAAAAAGCCCGGACGCGGAGAGGGAGCCCGCAGTGGGGCCGAAGACCTCCGATTCGGCAGTTTCAGAAAATCGCCAGAAAGTTTCAGGACCTTTCGCCCCTGGCGCATTCAGTGAGGGAGGCTTCAGAAAGTTTGCAAAAGACTTTTCGGAAGGTTTCAGAATATTTCACTTTGCAGCCGTCCTATCGCGCCGCTTCTTGACTTGGCCGATGCGCCTGATCTGCGGATCGGAACGTTCGTAGCGACTGCTTACGGCAGTTCGCGACAATTTACGGCGGCCTACGGCAGGGTTCAACAGGTTTCGGCAATACTCGGCAGTCTTAGACGAACTTCGGCAAGCCGGTTTTACGAAGCGTGGCCGGAGGGCACCGAAGAGCTGGTAGTGGAACATAAAGGAACTGGGATGCGGCGGTCTTGTTTTTTGCGCGTTGGCGGTTTCGTTTCAGCCCGTTCCGGTGGGATGCGTTTTCCGCTTGGTGCATCCCTTTTGGGATGCGGGCCAAATGCGAACGGTTTGGGGCCGTCACGTCCCGATTACCCCATGGGAATCACATAGTACTTAGAGGCTCTGCGCGAACCTGGGCTTCTCGATATCGCCAAAGGGTGCAAGTCATGTTGGATCTGATCACTGAGGACGAGGTTTCCAAACGGCTCAACGTCAGCGTAGCGTCCCTTCGGCGCTGGCGCCTGCTTGGGCGCGGCCCGCTCTTCATCAAGGTGGGCTCGTTGGTCCGATACCGGCCAGAGGATCTTGAATCGTGGCTCGGCGCGCTGCCAACGGGCGGAAGCGCCAGCCGTTGCAGAATTGCCACACAGACGGTGAGTGCGGCAAATTAGATCTTGCCTCCACGCCGACGTAATTGATCCCGCACGCTTGTCCGGCGTCCAACGCTGCAATGGACTGCCGGACCGGTCACAACCGCCAGCAAGAGTGTTGCAATTATCATGGGCCTAGGTTTATGATTGCCACGTGAGCAACCTCCGCATACCTGAGAACGTGATGGAATACTTCCGCAAGACCG